>NZ_JBHXEN010000032.1:21358-97111 GCF_042724695.1 Streptomyces sp. NPDC127068
TTTTTTTTTTTTATCCCCAGCTCTCATCTGGGGTGGGGTTGGGGGGGCCCCCCGGGGGGGGGGGGGGGGGGGTGCCGCCCCCCCCGCGCCCCCGACGTGGTCCTCGTCCAGGAGGCCCCGCGGTTCTTCCGCTGGCGCAAGAAGCTGGCCCGACTCGCCGCGGCGAGCGGCCTGTACGTGCTGTCCGGCGGAGCGACCGCCGCCGGTCCCGCCCTGCTCTGCTCGCTGGGGGCCACCGTGGAGCGCACCGAGGACACCCTCCTCCCGCTGACCCCCGGCCTGCACCGCCGCGGGTTCGCCACCGCGGTCCTCCGGTTCGGCGCCGCCCGGGTCGGCGTGCTCAGCTGCCACCTCTCGCTCCAGAAGGACGAGCGCCTCGCCCAGTCGGGCCTGCTGCTCGACCGGCTCGGGGAGCTCGGCACCCCGCACGCCATCGCCGGTGGTGACATCAACGAACGCCCCGACGGCCCCGCCTTCCGCCGACTCGCGGACTCGCTCCAGGACGGTTGGGCCACCCGACCCCTGGGGAACGAGTACACCTCGCCGGCCGAGGCCCCGCGCCAGCGGATCGACGCGGTCTTCGCGACGCACGGCATCGACGTGCTCGGCTGCGGCGTCCCCGAGAACCTGCCGGACGTCACGACCGCGGACCTGAGGGCGGCCACCGACCACCTGCCCGTCCTGGCCACCCTCCGGATTCCCCCCGAGCCCCGCTGACCGGCGCGGCCCGGTCCAGCCCGGTTCGCGGTGGCCCACCGCGGGCTCAGGCGTCCGCGGGCACCGGGCGGCGCAGCAGATAGACGCCCGCGGTCACGACCAGGACGGTCATGCAGGCGATGAACACCAGCCCCGCGCTCTCCAGCCCGATCGGCCCGGTCAGCAGCCCGACCCCGATCACCGGCACCGAGATGCCCGCGTACGCCACCACGAACAGGGTCGAGATCACCGCCGCCCGCTGGTCCGCCGGGGACGCCGCCGCCACCGCGGCCATCGCGCCGCGGAACGCCAAGCCCTGCCCGCAGCCCCCGACGAGCGCACTCAGCACCACCAGCGCCAACAGGTCCCAGTGCAGCGCCCCCGCGAGCAGCGCCAGCCCGGCCAGCAGCGCCGCACAGCCCAGCGGCAGGGACCTCCCCACCCCGACCCGGCCGACCGCCAGCTGCCCGGCGGTGGAGGCGAAGAAGGCCAGCGCGACGACCAGACCGCTGACGGCGTGGTCGTCGACGTCCAGGGACTGCGCGAGGAACGCGGGGCTGACCGAGGTGAACACCCCGAACAGCGCGAACCCCACGAAGGAGGCGATCGCCGCGGGCCCGAACACCGTCCGCACCTGCACGGGCAGCCCCGGCCGTCGTGGCCGTACGGCGCTCAGCGGCCGTCGTTCGCCCACCGTTTCGGGCAGGCCCAGCAGGACCAGGGCCGCGCCCGCCACCAGGGCCAGGTGCACGGCGAACGGCAGGTACAGCGGCCAGGGGGCGTACTCGGCCAGCAGCCCGGCGAGCAGCGGGCCGCAGCCCAGGCCGCCCATGTTGGCGGCCGTCGCCACGAAGGTGGCCCGGGCGGCGCCGCCGGGCGGTGCCAGCTCCATCACGTACGCCGTGGCGGCCCCGGTGAACAGCCCGGCGGACAGGCCCGACAGCAACCGTCCCGCGTACAGCCAGCCCAGCCCGGTGGCGCACAGGAAGCAGACCGCGCTCAGCGCGGCGCAGCCCAGCCCCCACGCCAGCACCTTGCGCCGGCCCACCGCGTCCGAGACGTTGCCCGTCAGCAGCAGCACGCCGATGACCCCGAAGGCGTACACGGCGTACACCACGGTCACCGTCAGCTCGGAGAACCCGAACTTCTCCTGGTACAGGGGGTACAAGGGGGTCGGCAGGGTGGTGCCGGCCATGCACACCGCGAACACCGCCCCGCTGAGCGAGCACGCGCGCCATCCCCGGCGGTCACCGTCCACGCCGCCGACCGTAACCCCGCACCCCGCCCGGGCCCGTACCGGCGCGCCCTCCGCACCACAGTTCCCGGCCGGTTCGGGTGGCGGCGGGGTCCCTTCGCGCGCGGGGCACTAGACGACCGCGCCGCGACCGGGGTCGTCGTCCTCCTCCTCGTCGCTGCGCATCCGCCCCACCAGCGTGGCGAACCCGCCGAGGAACCCGCCGACGCCGAGCAGGGTCAGCCACCAGGTCATCTGCCAGCCGAACAGCACCGCCAGCAACAGCAGCAGCGGGCCGCCCAGCACCCCGAGCCAGCCGAACTTGGCGGTGGCGTCGGCGGCGGGCAGCGGCGGCGGCTCCGGCGGCACGAAGTGCCCCTCGTCGTCGCCGTCGAAGTCCTCTTCGGACGCCTCCTGCGGGCTGTAGTCCCGTGGCCCGGCGACCCCGGGCGCGAAGGCGACGGAGCTGCCCAGCGGCTTGCTCGGCCCGTCGGCCGCGTCCTCGCCGGTCGCGTCCTCGTCGCTCGGGGGCGCGCTGGACGGCCCGTCGCCCGTCCTGTTCGGCTCGGCCTCCAACAGGGCCAGGTCCTCCACCGACTTGAACGGCTTCGCCCCGGGCGGGTCGACCGGCTCGTCCCCGTAACCGGCCACGATCGCCTCCCACGCCGCCGTCTCGTCCAGGGGCACGGCCTCACCCGCCGCCTGTTCCGCCGCGGCGCGGTCGTCGGGCTCGCGGCCCTCCTCACGGTCGTGCTCAGCCACCGGTGGCCGTCCCTTCCTCGCCGACACTGGGTGCGATCCGATCGATGAACGCGTGACTCTCCGCGAAGATCCGGTCCGCGTCGTAGTCCAACGTCGCGACGTGGTAGCTCTGTTCCAACAGGATCTCCGTGACGTCCGTGGAGGACACCCGGCTCAGGACCCGGCGCGAGTCCGAGGGCGGCACCACGTGGTCCTCCGGGCTGTGCAGCAACAGCAGCGGCTGGGTCACCTGCGGCAGCTCCCCGTCCACGAGCCGGAAGAACCGTCCCAGCGAGTACGCCGCGTGCAGGGGCACCCGGTCGTAGCCGATCTCGACCGGACCGTCCTTGGCGATGTCCCCGACCAGGCCCTTCGTCGAGGGCACCAGGTGCCGGACCACCGGCAGCACCCTGGCCCCCGCGCCGTGCACGGCGATCGCCGGGTTGACCACGACGATCCCGCTGATCGTGTCGCCGTGCTGGGCGGCGAGGCGCAGGGTCAGCGCCCCGCCCATGGACAGCCCGAAGACGAACACCCGGGCGCACCGGTCGCTGAGGACGCGCAGCTCCCGGTCCACCTCCGCGTACCAGTCCTGCCAACCGGTGGGCCGCATGTCCTCCCAGCGGGTGCCGTGCCCCGGGAGCAGCGGCAGCGACACGGTCAGCCCGCGGGCGGCCAGGAAGTCCGCCCAGGGGCGTAGGGACTGGGGGGAACCGGTGAATCCGTGACAGAGGAGGACACCGATGTCACCGCCTTCGTGGCGGAACGGCTCGGCACCGGGGAGGACCGTCACGTTCGGTCTCCTGTTCGTGTGGGAGGGGGCGGGGGGAACCGGGGCGCCCCGGGGCGGGGGAACGAGAGGGGGCACTTCACGGTACGCGACCGCCCTGACACCGACCAGGGCCATCGGACCGGTTCGGGGTGGACCGGGTTATGGTCTGTTCGACAGAAATAGGAGGCAGTCGGTTGATCTACGGCGCGATGAAGTTTTCCATCGGAGGGCCACTGAAGCTCGCCTTCAGGCCCTGGGTGGAGGGCATCGAGCACATTCCCGCCGAGGGTCCCGCCATCCTCGCGAGCAATCACCTCTCGTTCTCGGACTCGTTCTTCCTCCCCGCGGTCCTCGACCGCAAGGTCACCTTCATCGCGAAGGCGGAGTACTTCACCACCCCGGGCGTCAAGGGCCGGATGACGGCGGCGTTCTTCAAGGGCGTCGGCCAGCTCCCGGTGGACCGCTCGGGAGTGCGCGGCGCGGGCGAGGCGGCGATCCGCAGCGGCATCGAGGTGCTGGAGCGGGGCGAGCTGTTCGGCATCTACCCGGAGGGCACCCGTTCGCCGGACGGTCGCCTCTACCGGGGCAAGCCGGGCGGCCTGGCCCGGGTGGCACTGGCCACCGGCGCGCCCGTGATCCCGGTCGCGATGATCGACACCGAGAAGATCCAGCCGCCCGGCAAGGTGCTGCCCAAGCTGATGCGCCCGGGCATCCGGATCGGCAAGCCCCTCGACTTCACCCGCTACCAGGGCATGGACCACGACCGGTTCGTGCTGCGCGCGGTGACCGACGAGGTCATGTACGAGATCATGAAGCTCTCCGGTCAGGAGTACGTCGACATCTACGCGACCGCCGCCAAGCGGCAGATCGCCGATGCCGCGAAGGCCGAGCGGGAGGCGGCGAAGGCCGAGAAGGCAGCCGCCCAGCGGCCCGCCGGTCGCGCGGGCCAGGAACACCACCAGGAGCCGTCCGGCTCCTGAGCGACGGGCCCGGGCGCCGGGCGGTCGGACGGTCGGGGCCGTGCGGGCCGCCGGCCGGAGCGACACGGAACCGGTACCGACCGCGGTGCCGGGGGGAACACTGGGGGAGCGGTGGGCGGGACGGTCAAACGCTGGCGCGTGACACGCATGTCGGTCGAACAACCGCTGTGGCGTGCCCTCACCGGCTACCGCGTGCTCACCGCGCTGTACGCGATCGGCGTGTTCGTGTCGATGTACGACACCTTCGCCCGGCCGTGGGTCGCCATCGCGTACTACGTCGTGCTGGTGGTGTGGACCGCCGCGACCCTCGACAAGGTCTCCGGGGCGGCCCGCTGCACCCGGCGGTTCCTGTTCGTGGACCTGACCATCGCCCTCACCGGCATCCTGCTCACCCCGCTGGCCGCCTCGCCCGACCGCATCGTCGAGGGTTCGCCGACCCTGCCGTCGATATGGACCGCGGGCGCCGTGCTCGCCTTCGCGCTCAAGGGGGGCTGGCGCTGGGCCGCCGTCGCCTCCGCGCTGGTCGGCGTCGCGAACATCGTCCAGCGGGGTGCCGTCAGCCGGGACACCGTCCACAACGTGCTGTTGGTGTGGGTCGCCTCCATCGCCATCGGGTACGTCGTGGAGGTCGCCCGGGCCTCGGAGGCGACGCTCGCCCGGGCCCTGGAGATCGAAGCGGCCACCCGGGAGCGCGAACGCCTCGCCCGGGACATCCACGACGGCGTCCTCCAGGTCCTCGCGATGGTGCAGCGCCGCGGCAACGCCCTGGGCGGGGAGGCCGCCGAGCTGGGCCGGATGGCGGGGGAGCAGGAGGTCGCGCTGCGGACCCTGGTCTCCGAGGGACTGCCCTCACGTGCCTCGGGGGACGCGGCGGACGGCGCCTTCGTACGGGCCGTCGACGACCCCGGCGATCCCGCGGACCCTCCCGGCCCTGCTGCTCCCGATGACGAAGGACCGCACGACCTGCGGCACCTGCTCAGCGGACACGCGAGCGCCCTGGTGACCCTCTCGGACCCCGGTGCGCCGGTGCTCCTCCCGCCGGCGACGGCACGGGAGTTGGCCGCCGCCGTGGGCGCCGCGATGGACAACGTGCGGCGGCACGCGGGCGAGGGGGCACGGGCCTGGATCCTGGTCGAGGACGAACCGGACGCGGTGGTCGTGACGGTCCGTGACGACGGCCCCGGCATCCCCGAGGGCAGACTGGAGCGGGCCGAGGGCGAAGGGCGCCTCGGCGTGGCCCAGTCGATCCGCGGACGGCTGCGGGACCTCGGCGGTACGACCGAGCTGTACTCCGTACCGGGCCAGGGCACGGAAGTGGAACTGAGGGTGCCGCGCGGCGGCGCCCAGGGGAGGGCGGCACGATGACGCAGGACACGACCGGCAGACCGGTGACGATCAAGGTCATGGTCGTGGACGACCATCCGATGTGGCGGGACGCCGTCGCCCGGGACCTCGCCGGGGCCGGCTTCGAGGTGGTCGCCACCGCCGGCGACGGCGAGCAGGCGGTCCGTCGGGCCCGGGCCACCGCGCCCGACGTGGTCGTCCTCGACCTCAACCTGCCCGCCAAGCCGGGGGTCCAGGTCTGCAAGGAGGTCGTCGCCGCCAACCCCGCGCTCCGGGTGCTGGTGCTGTCGGCGAGCGGTGAGCACGCGGACGTCCTGGAAGCGGTGAAGTCCGGTGCGACCGGTTACCTCCTCAAGTCGGCGTCCACCGAGGAACTGATCGACGCGGTCCGCCGCACCGCCGACGGCGACGCGGTGTTCACCCCCGGGCTCGCCGGTCTCGTCCTCGGCGAGTACCGGCGGCTGGCCGCCGAGCCCCCGTCCACCGCCTCCGACGAGCCGGGCGCGCCCCGGCTGACCGACCGGGAGACGGAGGTGCTGCGGCTGGTCGCCAAGGGACTCAGCTACAAGCAGATAGCCGAACGCCTGGTCATCTCGCACCGGACGGTCCAGAACCACGTGCAGAACACCCTCGGCAAGCTCCAGCTCCACAACCGGGTGGAACTCGTCCGCTACGCGATCGAGCGCGGACTCGACGACTGACCGCCGGCGACCGCCCCCCGGGTGGGTCTCCACCGGGGGGCGGCCACCGGGCCCCGCCCGGTGGCCCCGCGTATATTCCGAACCGGCACCCGATCGCCCCGCACCGTGGAGGGACCCTCGTGGAGATCCTCGCCTTCGGCGTACAAGCCGACGAGAAGCCCCTGATCGAAGCCGCCTTCGAGGCCCCGCACGAGGCCCGCTGCCTGGACGTCTTCCTCAACGAGGACACCGCCCCGATCGCGGCCGGCTACGAGGTCGTCTCCACCAGCGTCAACGCGGACCTGGGGCACCGGGTGCTCCAGACGCTCGCCGCCGGCGGCACCCAGATGATCGCCCAGCGCTCCACCGGCTTCAACAACATCGACCTCGACGTCGCGGAACGCCTCGGCATGACCGTGGCGCGGGTCTCGTACTACTCCCCGTACGCGGTCGCCGAGTTCGCCTGGACCCTCGCCATGGCGGTCAACCGCCGCATCGTCCGGGCGAGCAACCGCACCCGCGACTTCGACTTCCGTCTCGACGGGCTGATGGGCCGCGACCTGCACGGCCGGACCGCCGGGGTGATCGGCACCGGCAAGATCGGCGAGGCGTTCGCCCGGATCGCCCACGGCTTCGGGATGCGGCTGCTCGGCTGGGACGTCGCCGAGAACCCGGCCTGCGCCGCCCTCGGCATGGAGTACGTCGACAAGGACCGGCTGTTCGCCGAGGCGGACCTGATCAGCCTGCACGTCCCGCTCCTCGCGAACACCCAGCACCTGATCGACGCGTCGGCGCTGCGGACGATGAAGGACGACGCGATCCTCGTCAACTCCAGCCGGGGCGGCCTGATCGACACGAAGGCCCTGGTGGAGGAGTTGCGGGCGGGCCGGTTCACCGGTGTCGGCCTGGACGTGTACGAGGCGGAGGCGGGCCTGTTCTTCCTCGACAAGTCCCTGGAAGCCGTCCCGGACGACGTCCTGGCCCGCCTCGTCACGTTCCCGAACGTGGTGGTGACCTCCCACCAGGCGTACTACACGGTGGACGCGGTGACCCAGATCGTGGACACCACCGTCTCCAACGTGCTCGACTACCTCGCCGGCCGCTGCAGCGGGAACGTCCTGGTCCCGGCGTCGCCCAGCAGCTGACCGGCCAACTCCCGCACGATCGCCGCCCCGCGCAGCGTCAGCACCGACTCGGGGTGGAACTGGACGCCCGCGAACCCGGGCCCGCGCAGTGCGTGCACCTCGCCCCGCGCGTCCCGGCTGACCTCCACCCCGTGCGCGGCCAGCTCCAGGGCGGCGTCCGCGTCGCAGCGGGCGACGAAGCTGTTGTAGAAGCCGACGGTCTCGGTCCGCCCGAACAGGTCGACCGCCGTCTGCGCCCCCTGGTACGGGACCTCCTTGCGGACGATGCCGAGCCCCAGCTCCGCCGCGATCAGCTCGTGCCCCAGACACACCCCGAGCACCCCGTACGGGTGGCAGCGGATCAGCTCGGCGGCCAGCTCCCGCAGGAACCGCATCTTCGGGTCCGCCGGGTCCGAGGGGTCGCCCGGCCCGGGGCCCAGCACCACGGGACCCGGATGGGCGAGCACCGCGGCGCGCAGCCCCGGTTCGTCGTAGCGGCGGACCGTGACCTCCAGCCCCGCGGACCGCAGCAGGTGCGCCAGCATCGCGGTGAACGTGTCCTCGCCGTCCACCACCAGGGCGTGCCCCTCCAGCACGTCGGAGCGCTCCTGCATC
Source organism: Streptomyces sp. NPDC127068 (assembly GCF_042724695.1). Classification (NCBI taxonomy): domain Bacteria; kingdom Bacillati; phylum Actinomycetota; class Actinomycetes; order Kitasatosporales; family Streptomycetaceae; genus Streptomyces; species Streptomyces sp. NPDC127068. The sequence goes on from NZ_JBHXEN010000032.1 coordinate 29,545, forward strand.
CGCAGCCAGAACGGCGCCAGTGCGGCCCGCCGCCCGGCGAGCGCCTCCCGTACCCGGGGGTCGTCCGCCAGCGCGCCCCGCACCGTGCCGGAGCGCGCGGGGCCCGGCCGCACCCCGAGGGCGGTGAGCACCCCGGCGGCCTTGGCATGGGTCTCCGCGACCTCGCCCCGCGGGTCCGAACCGCGCACCAGCGTCGCCCCGACCGGGACCTTGAGCGTTCCGTCGGCGCCGATGTCCGCGGTCCTGATGAGGATCGGCGAGTCCAGGGTCTGGGCGCCCCCCGGGTCCCGTCCGACCAGGGCCAGGGCCCCCGCGTAGTACCCCCGGCCGCCGCCGTCCGGCCCCGCCGGCTCGTACCGCTCGATCACCCGGCACGCGTTCTGCACCGGCGATCCGGTCACCGTCGCCGCGAACATCGTCTCCCGCAGCACCTCGCGGACCCCGAGCGAGGACCGGCCGCGCAGCTCGTACTCGGTGTGCGCCAGGTGGGACATCTCCCGCAGCCGCGGCCCCACCACCACACCGCCGCGGTCGCCGACCGTGCACATCATCTTGAGTTCCTCGTCCACCACCATCGACAGCTCCTCGATCTCCTTGCCGTCGGCGAGGAAGTCGAGCAGCCCCTCGGGGGTGGGCCCCTCGGCGGGGTAGCGGTACGTCCCGCTGATCGGGTTCATCACGACCGTGCCGCCGTTCATCCGCACGTGCACCTCGGGGCTGGCCCCGACCAGCGTGCGCTCACCGGTGTGCACCACGAACGTCCAGTACGCGCCCTCCTCCCCGACCAGCAGCCGCCGGAACAGGGCCAGCGCCCCGGCCCGTCCGAAGCCGGGGACCCGACCGGTGTAGGTGCGCCGGATGACGAAGTTGGCGCCCGAGCCCCGGCCGATCTCGTCGCGCAGCACCCGCTCCACGATGCCCGCGTACTCCTCGTCGCCGACGTCGAAGCCGCCGTCCAGGACCCGCACCGGCTCCCCGGCCAGCGCGGCCAGCGCGGTGAGCGCCTCGGCGAGGGGCACCTCGTACGACTCCTCGGGGACCAGCACCGCGAGCGGGGTGCCGTCGTCGCGCACGTCGAAGCCGCGTTCGCGGATCTGGCGGAACGGGACGAGGGCCAGCCCGTCCGGGATGTCGGCGAGCCGCTCGTGGTGGACGACCGGGCCGATCAGCACCTCGACGGTGTCGTGGTCGCGGCCCGGGGTGCGGCGGCGCAGCAGCGCGAACGGGGGGGAGTGGGGGTCGAGCAGACGGTTGAGGTCCACGGGTGATCGGTTCCTTCCCTGGCGGGCGCCGGCCGGGCGGTGCCCGGTGGCGGAGCGGAGGGAACGGCCCCGGAAAAGCAGGAAGGCCGCCCCTCGGGCGGCCTTCGCGTGATCTCGGGTACGCGCAGTCAGTGGGCCGCCGGATGAGCGGTCCACCACCAGCTACGGGTCGAGTGCACGAACATGCCGGGCACCCTACCCGATGCGCCGGTGCCCCCGCACGCGATCCTCCCCGCCGGGTTCCGCCCCGCCCGCGCTCCGGCGGCGCATCCCGCGCTCATTTGCGATGTGCGTCTCAAAAGATGAGCGGACGGATGGACACCCCCGGTCACCCCGTAATGTGGTGGAGGTGACCGTGAACGCTGAATCCCAGTCCGTCGACGCCGGGCCCACCTGGCGCGACCTGCCCGCGGCGCAGCAGCCCGAGTACCCGGATGCCGAGGCTCTGCGCGATGTGATCGCCGACCTCGAAAGCTATCCGCCACTGGTCTTCGCCGGTGAGTGCGACCAACTGCGCGCCCGGTTGGCCGCGGTCGCCAAGGGCGAGGCGTTCCTGCTCCAGGGCGGGGACTGCGCCGAGTCGTTCGACGCGGTCGGCGCCGACCAGATCCGGGCCAAGCTGAAGACCCTGCTCCAGATGGGCGCCGTCCTCACCTACGCCGCCTCGGTGCCGGTGGTGAAGGTCGGCCGGATCGCGGGCCAGTACTCCAAGCCGCGCTCCAAGCCCACCGAGACCCGCGACGGCGTGACCCTGCCGACGTACCGCGGCGACTCGGTGAACGGTTTCGCCTTCACCGAGGAGGAGCGGGTCCCGGACCCGCAGCGCCTCAAGCGGATGTACCACGCGTCGGCCTCCACGCTGAACCTCGTGCGCGCCTTCACCACCGGTGGTTACGCGGACCTGCGCCAGGTGCACGCCTGGAACCAGGACTTCGTGAAGTCCTCGCCGTCCGGTCAGCGCTACGAGCAGCTGGCGCGGGAGATCGACAACGCGCTGAACTTCATGCGGGCCTGCGGCACGGACCCCGAGGAGTTCAAGACGGTCGAGTTCTTCGCCTCCCACGAGGCGCTGCTCCTCGACTACGAGGGCGCCCTCACCCGGGTGGACTCCCGGACCGGACGGCTGTACGACACGTCCGGCCACATGGTGTGGATCGGTGAGCGCACCCGGCAGCTCGACGGCGCGCACATCGAGTTCGCGTCGAAGATCCGCAACCCGATCGGCATCAAGCTGGGCCCGACGACGACCGTCGACGAGGCGCTGACCTACATCGACCGCCTGGACCCCGACCGCGAGCCCGGCCGGCTCACGTTCATCGTCCGGATGGGTGCCGACAAGGTCCGCGACAAGCTGCCGAACCTGGTCGAGAAGGTCACCGCCTCCGGTGCCACCGTCGCCTGGGTCACCGACCCGATGCACGGCAACACCTTCGAGGCCGCCTCCGGTCACAAGACCCGTCGCTTCGACGACGTCCTGGACGAGGTCAAGGGCTTCTTCGAGGTCCACAAGGGCCTGGGCACCCACCCGGGCGGCATCCACGTGGAGCTGACCGGTGACGACGTCACCGAGTGCGTGGGCGGCGGCGACGAGATCTTCGTCGACGACCTCCACCAGCGCTACGAGACGGCCTGCGACCCGCGGCTCAACCGCAGCCAGTCGCTGGACCTGGCCTTCCTGGTGGCGGAGATGTACCGGGACCAGTAGGCCCGTGGCAGTGGGAGTCGGGTGATCTTGCCCGGATGTGTACCGATGGGGCGTGGATGCTGTGATCCGCGCCCCATCGGCACGTCCGGGACTTTTCCGCCACCCTCGGGGCGGGTAAGGTTAGGCAAGCCTCACCGAAATCTCGGGACGGCACCAGCGATCGGCTCGCGCCGGTCCCGAGCGATTCACCGGGGAGGTGACCGCGTGTACGTGTGCAGCTGCTTCGGTGTCACCGAAGCCCAGGTGCGTCAGCACGCGGCGGACGGAGCCTGCACCCCGCGCCAGATCGCCTCCGCGTCCAAAGCGGGCACGGACTGCGGTTCCTGCGTCCGGAGCATCCAGGCGCTGCTCGGCCGGGGCACGTGCCCCCGTCGGGCGCTGGTGGAGCAGGGTGAGCCCGCTCTCGCGAAGATCGGAGTCCCGCGTTCCGGCGGGCGTGTCGCAGGACTCGAAGAAGCCGCCTGACCGTTTCTCCACGTCGCTGGCGGGTCGTGGACGGCCCCGGGGCGGCCGGGGGAGGGGTCTCGGACGGTCGTCGGGCGGCCGTGACCCCGTCGAGGTCAGCTGCTCGGCTGCTCGATCTGCTGGGCCAGGTACAGCGACTCGCCGAGCTTCTCGATCAGCTCCAGCTGGGTGTCCAGGTAGTCGATGTGGTGCTCTTCGTCCTGGAGGATGTCCTCGAAGAGGCGTGCCGAGGTGACGTCGCCCTTGGCGCGCATCACGTCGATGCCGCGCTTCAGCCGGTCGATGGCCTCCACCTCGACCTGTCGGTCGGCCTGGAACATCTCCGTCACCGTCTGACCGACCCGGACGTGGAACAGCCGCTGGTAGTTCGGCAGGGCGTCCAGGAAGAGGATGCGCTCGGTGAGCCGGTCCGCGTGCTTCATCTCGTCGATGGACTCGGACCGCGTGTAGTTCGCCAGCTTGGTCCAGCCGTTGTTGTCCTGGATGCGGTAGTGCAACCAGTACTGGTTGATCGCGGTCAGCTCACCCGTGAGCTGTTCGTTCAGGAACTCGATGACCTCGGGGTCGCCCTGCATCGCAGAGGCTCCTTCCAGGTGGGGACCGGTTCGGTGGCCGCATCCTCGCACCGTGATTCCGAAGCCGTCCAGTAAGTGCCTCCTTAGTAGGAGTTGCCCCCACCGGGCCTGACCTGGTCATGAACACCTACCCGGTCTGTCAGGATGGAGTCATGGGTCAACCGGTCGGTAGCGAATCTCCACAGGCGGCGCAGCCGCAGCTACCGCCGGGGCAGCGACTCCAACGCGGATGGCCCGTCACGCACTACGGTCCGGTGCCCAGATTCCGCCCGGAGCGCTGGGAGTTCAGGGTCTTCGGCGCGACCGCCGACGGCGACAAACGGTGCTGGAACCACGAGCAGTTCTCGGCGCTGCCGTACACCACGGTCGTGGCCGATCTGCACTGCGTCACCAAGTTCAGCATGCTCGGTGCCGAGTGGGGCGGGGTACCGGCCCGGACGGTCCTGGACCTCGCGCCACCCGCCTCGAACGTCACCCATGTGATGGTCTGGGCGGAGTACGGCTTCAGCTCCAACATGCGGCTGTCCGACTTCGACGTCGAGGACGCGATCTTCGCCACGCACAAGGACGGTGAGCCGCTCACCGCGGAACACGGGTTCCCGCTGCGCCTCGTGGTGCCCCATCTGTACGCCTGGAAGGGCCCCAAATGGGTGCGGGGCGTCGAGTACATGACTGCGGACCGACGGGGCTTCTGGGAAGAACGCGGTTACCACAACGTGGGTGACCCCTGGCGGGAACAGCGCTACTCGTACCAGGAGGAGCCCGGCGAGGGCCCCGAGCTCTGATCCACGGCCCGCGGACCCCTTCGACGCCCGGCTACCCCGAAACCGCCGACGCGCCCCGCACCGGCGTGTCCGGGCGCCGGTCCTGGCAAGGTGGTCGGCGGTGTCGCGGCGGCGTTCAGTGGTAGGCGTGCAGCACGGCGTGGCCCTTGCCCTTGGCGATCAGCCACTTGTTCACCGGGGTGGTGATCAGGAAGGCGACCGCGAAGGCGATGGCAAGCGCGTACCAGAACAGCGCGTCGGACAGTTCGGCGTGCAGGGCGCCCGGCCAGAGGGCCAGCACGCTGTTGTCGGTGATCTCCATGACGGTGATCGAGAGGGTGTCGGCGGCCAGGGCGACCTTGACGGCGGCCCGGAAGGCCAGCCCGGCCCGGAGGACCGTGATCATGGTGAACGCGTAGCCGAAGACGAAGGCGAGGAAGATCGCCAGCGCCATGGTCGGCACGTTGTGCCAGCCGAGCGCGGTGCCGATCGCCATGCCCAGCACCTCGCCGACGGCGCAGCCGATCAGGCAGTGCAGCGTCGCCCTGGCGGCCATGGCCCAACTGACCTCGCCACCGTCGTGCCCGTGGCCGCCTCCCTGCCCGTGCCCGTGCCCGTGCCTGTCCTGCCTGCCGTCCTGCCTGCCGTGCTGCATGGGTGCCCCACTTCCGGCCGGTGCGTCCCGTGGTCGATGAGGACGTTCTACCCCTGGGGGGTGGGCAGACCGTCCCTGATCTTCTGGAGGAGCGCCACGTCACCCGCATGCCCGCTCTTGCCGCCGGGAGTCTCGATGACCAGGGGCACGCCCTCGGTCGCCGGATGCGCCAACAGGGCACGGAAGGGATCCTCACCGATGTGGCCGGCCCCGATGTTGGCGTGCCGGTCCTTGCGGGCACCGGCGCCCTCCTGGGAGTCGTTGGCGTGGATCAGTTTCAGCCGTCCCGCGCCGACCGTCGCCACCAACGCGTCGAGGGTCCGGTCCGTGCCGCCAGGAGCGGCCAGGTCGTGGCCGGCCGCGAAGACATGACACGTATCGAGACAGATCCCCAGCATCGGATGGGAGTCCAGCGCCTCGAAGTACGGTCCGAAGTCCTCCGCCCGGGAACACAGCGAGGACCCCTGCCCGGCCGTCGACTCCAACAGCAGGAACGGGTCGTCCTCGTGCGTCAACTCGTCCAACAGCGGCAACATCCGCTCGCGCACCTGCGCCAGGGCCACCGCACGCTCCCGGCCGCCGGTCGCCGACCCCGTGTGCACCACCACCCCCAGCGCCCCGATCGCCCGGGCCCGGCGCAGCGAGTGCCGCAGCGACTCGACCGAGCGGTCGACGGTCGCCTCCGTGTGCGAGCCGAAGTTGATCAGGTAGGGGGCGTGCACGTACGCGGGTACGCCCTCGGCGGCGCAGACCGCGCGGAACTCCTCGTCCTGCCGCGGGTTGCCGGGCGGGGTGGCCCAACCGCGCGGATTGGCGACGAAGACCTGAACGGTTTCGGCGCCCATCTCACGGGCGTACGCGAGACCGGTGGAGGCGAGGCCCCCGGCGACCGGGACGTGGCCGCCGACGGGGTTGCGGAGGTGGGTGACTGTCACCCCGCCAGGGTGGCACGCGCGGACCGGGCTCCCGTACCCGCACCGGGGTGCGCGGGACTCAGCCGATGCGGAGGGTGATCTCCGAGCCCTCGGGGGCCTCCTCGCCGGCGGCCACCGACTGCTCGTCCACCGTGTCCCCGAACAGCCCGAGGATGCCCCGGTCCACCTTCACCGCGAACCCGGCCGCCTCCAGGGTCTGCCGCGCGTCGTCCACGCCGTCCCCGACCACGTCCGGCACCTCGATCATCTCCGGCCCCTCGGACAGCGTCAGCGTGACGGTGTCGCCCTCGGCGACCTCGGACCGCGCCCGGGGGAACTGTTGCGCCACCTCGCCCGCCGGCACCTTCGCGGTGACCCGCTCCGGCGCGATCTCCGACTTCAGCCCCAGCTCCGCCAACGCCTCCTGCGCCTCCTCGAGCCCCTTCCCTTCGAGCTCGGGCACCGCCACCGGGGCGCCCCTGCTCAGGGTGATCGCGACGGCCGAACCCGCCCGGCGCTCCGTACCCGCAGCGGGGTCGGTGCTGATCACCTCGCCCCGCGGGACGGTGGTGTCGAAGGCGTCGGTGACCATCCCCGGCTCCAGCCCGGCGGCCGTGATCTCCTTGCGCGCCACGGCCAGCGTGCGGTCCGTCACATCGGGCACCCGCACGGTCTGCGGCCCCAGCGACACCGTCAGACCGACGCTGCCGTTGCCGCGGATGCGGGACCCGACGGTCGGGTCGGTGGCGATCACCGTGCCGCGGCGGTTGGTGTCGCTGTACTCCCGCCGGACGTCCCCGACGTCCAGCCCCGCGTCGGTGAGCCGCTCCCGGGCGTCCGCCTCGGTCTGGGTGAGCAGCGCGGGGACCTTCGTGAACTGTCCCGAGTTGATGTACCAGACGCCGATCCCGGCCAGCAGGACCAGCAGCAGGGCCCCGAGCCCGGCCACCGCCCGGCGCGGCGGCCGACCGGTGCGCAGGCCGCCGAACCGGGACCGCACGGGTACGGGACTCCCCAGCAGCGCGGTGCGCTGGACGTCGTCGGGGACGGCGATGTCGTCGTTCACCGGCAGCGGGCGGGGTATGCCGAGCGCCCGGGGGATGACACTGGTCCGGTCCTCGGCGCCGTCGTGCGCCGCCTCGTCGGCCCCCGGCGGGACCGCGTCGAGCTGCGCCTCGGTGAGGGCGGCCCGGGTCGACCTGAGCGCCGCGAGCAGCGCCACCGCGTCGCGCGGGCGCAGCCGGGGGTCGCGGGCCGTCGCCGCGGCGACCAGTTCGTCCAGCTCCACGGCCGTCCCGGGGACCGTCGCCGAAGGGGCCGGCACGTCCTCGTTGACGTGCCGGTAGAGGACCTGCGCCGTGGTGTCGCCGGTGTGGGGCTTGCCGCCGGTCAGCATCTCGTAGAGCACGATGCCGCAGGCGTACACGTCCACCCGGGTGTCCGCCGCACCGTCCTCGATCTGCTCCGGCGCGAGGTACGCCGCCGTCCCGAGCACCGGACCGGTCGAACCGGTCCGGGAGTCCACCGAGCGGACCAGACCGAAGTCGGCCACCTTGACCCGGCCGTCATCGCCGATCAGGACGTTCTCCGGCTTCATGTCCCGGTGGACCAGACCCGCCCGGTGCGCCGCGCCGAGGGCGGCGAGCACCGACTCCAGGACGTCCAGGGCGGCCCGCGGGCACAGCGCGACCCGCTCCCGCAGCACGTCCCGCAGCGTGCAGCCGGGCACGTACTCCATCGCGAGGTACACGTAGGCGCCCTGGGCGCCCTGGTCGAAGACGCCGACCACGTTCGGGTGCGAGAGCCGGGCCACCGACTTCGCCTCGCGGATGAACCGCTCCACGAAGCCCGCGTCCACCGCGAGGGCGGGGTGCATCACCTTGAGGGCGACCACCCGGTCCAGCCGGGTGTCCAGGGCGCGGTACACCGTGGCCATGCCGCCGGTGGCGATCCTCGCGTCCACCCGGTAGCGGGCGTCCAGCACGTGCCCGAGCAGCGGGTCCTGAAGCGAAGTGTCCACGGAGGCAGTCTAAGAGCCGGCGCAGTGGGGGCGTGCCGACCCGGGGGCGCGCCCCCGGGCGGTCCGTTCCCCCTTGCGGGGTCAGAACGCGGGGCGCTCCGGGTCCAGCCGGGCCTGCCCCGCGGCGGGCGAACTGGCCTGCGCGAAGAAGCGCCGCGGGATGCGCCCGGCGCGGTGGGCGAGGCGCCCGGCCGCCACGGCGTGCCGCACGGCCTCGGCCATCAGCACCGGCACCCGGGCCCGGGTCACCGCTGAGGCGAGCATCACCCCCGCACAGCCCAGCTCCATGGCCAGCGCCACGTCCGAGGCGGTTCCGGCCCCCGCGTCCAGGATGACCGGGACCCCCGCCCGCTCCACGATCAACTCGAAGTTGTGCGGATTGCGGATGCCCAGCCCGGAGCCGATGGGCGAGCCCAGCGGCATCACCGCCGCGCACCCCACGTCCTCCAGCTTGCGCGCCAGGACGGGATCGTCATTGGTGTACGGCAGGACGGTGAAACCGTCGTCGACGAGGATCTCGGCGGCGTCCAGCAACTCGACGGGATCGGGCAGCAGGGTCCGCTCGTCGGCGATGACCTCCAGCTTGACCAGGTCGGTGCCGAGCGCCTCCCGGGCCAGCCGCGCGGTGAGCACCGCCTCCCCGGCGGTGAAGCAGCCCGCGGTGTTGGGCAGCACCCGGATGCCGAGCCGGTCCAGCACGGACAGCACCGAGCCGGCGGTCGTCGGGTCGACCCGTCGCATCGCGACGGTGGTCAGCTCGGTGCCGGAGGCCACCAGCGAGCGTTCCAGCACGTCGAGGCTGGGGGCGCCGCCGGTGCCCATGATCAGCCGGGAGCCGTAGCTCCGGCCGCCGAGGACGAAGGGGTCGTCGGCCACGTCAGCCTCCCTGGACCGCGGTGAGGACCTCGACGCGGTCGCCGTCCGCGAGCACGACCCGCGGCCAGCCCGTGCGCGGGACGACCGTCTCGTTGAGGGCGGCGGCCACTCCGCCGGGCGCGGTGGTGAGCGAGGCGACCAGGTCGCCGAGGGTCGTCCCGGGGGTGACGTCCCGGTGCTCGCCGTTGAGGGTGACGCTCAGGGTCGTGGACCCGGGGGCGGGTGACGCGCTCATGCGGGCTGCTCCTGGGGGAGGCGGGCGAACCGGAGGGGGGTGAAGGGGCGTGCGGCGTCCGGCAGTGCACCGTGCACCAGGGCGTGGGCCAGGACGTCCCCGGTGACGGGGGTGAGCAGCACGCCGTTGCGGTGGTGGCCGGTGGCCAGCAGCAGCCCGTCCAAGGCGGTGGGGCCGAGCAGGGGAGCGTTGTCGGGCGAGCCGGGCCGTAGCCCCGCACGGGTCTCGACGAGCGGCAGTTCGGTGATGCCGGGGACCAGCTCGTGGGCGTCCCGCAGCAGTTCGTACACGCCGCCCGCGGTGACGGTGGTGTCCCAGCCCAGTTCCTCGCTGGTGGCTCCGAGGACCAGCTCACCGTCCTCGCGCGGCACCAGGTACACCTGCCCGCCGCGCACCACCGCCCGCACGGTCCGACTCAGGAACGGGCCGAAGCCGGGCGGCACCCTCAGCCGCAGGATCTGCCCCTTGACGGGCCGTACCGGTGGCACGACCTCGTCGGGGACCCCCGCGAGTCGTCCGCTGCGGCTGCCCGCGGCGAGGACGACCTGCCCGGCCGCCAGCTCGGTGCCGTCGGCGAGCAGGGCGCCCGCGGCCCGCTCCCGGCGGACGACCAGGTGTTCGGCCCGCTGCCGGTGGAAGACCACACCGGCCGACGCACAGGCGGTGACCAGGGCCGCGGCCAGCCGCCGCGGGTCGATCTGGTGGTCGTCGTCCACCCGCAGCCCGCCGCGCACGCCCGGCGCCAGCATCGGTTCGAGCCGCCGGCACTCCCGACCGTTGAGCCACTGGGGCGTCAGTCCCGCCGCGGTCTGCACGGCGTGCAACTCCCGCAGCTGGGACCGGTCGTCGGCGTCGAGGGCGACGGCGAGGGTGCCGCAGCGCCGGTAGCCGAGGTCCGCCCCGGTGACTTCGGACAGTTCGGCGACGAACGCCGGATAGGCCCGGGCCGAGGCGGTGTTGAGGGCGAGGAGCTGCTCCTCGCCGGGGTGCAGTTCGGTGACCGCGGCGAGCATCCCGGCCGCCACCTGCGCGGCGCCGCCGCCCGGCGCGGGGTCCACCAGCGCGGTGCTCAGACCGCGCCCGGCGGCCCGCCAGGCCGTCACCAGACCGATGATCCCGCCGCCCACCACCAGGACGTCCGCTGAACGAGACATGGGTGCTCCGCTCCTCCCTTCGCCGGCATGACCCGGATCAGGTTCGTACGGTCGGAGGCCGGTCAGCCTCCCTCTCAGCCCGGTGCGTCCGGGCTCCCGCGAGTTACGTTGGCCACCCTAACCCGATGCCCCGCACCCCAGTAAGGGAGTCGTGTCCCGTGCCCGACCAGCCGCACCGCCCCGACGCACCGGCCGCGCCCTCGCTCGACGGACGGGTCCTGGTACCCGTGGCCGACCAGGCGCCCGGCCAGGTCGGCACCCGCACCCGCTTCGCCTACCACGAGCGCGACGGCGTGGTCTGGGCCGACTACGCGGGCGGCGAGGTGGTCCGCGGCCACCTCGTCGGCACCCGCACCGGGGACCGGCTGGACTTCCGGTACGTCCAACTGCGCAGCGACGGGACGACCGCATCCGGACACTGCGCGTCCCGGGTGGTCGCCCTGCCGGACGGGCGGGTGCGGCTGTGGGAGACCTGGGAGTGGGAGTCCCACGAGGGGCGGGGAACGAGCGTGGTGGAGGAGACACCGCCCGAGCCGGGACCGACCGCCGACTGAGCCGGCGTCCGGGTGTCTAGGGTGACGACCGGGGACAGCCGGATGCCGGCCGACGGCCCCACGACCCAACGAGGCGGACGAGGGCGACATGCCAGACGAGACAGCCGAGACAGCCGAAACGTACGAGGCACCCGGGGCGACCGAAACGACTGGGACGACCGGGACGACCGGGGCCACGGAGACGGGCGCGGCGGGCAGGACGGCCGCGACGGCCGAACCGGGCAGTACGGCGGAGCGGCCACCGGGCGTCGTCATCGCGGGCGCGGGCATGGCCGGGGTGCAGACCGCGGTCGCCCTGCGCGAACAGGGCTTCGCCGGACCGGTCGTCCTGATCGGAGCCGAACCCCACCAGCCCTACGACCGGCCGCCGTTGTCCAAGGCCGTGCTCCTGGGCAAGGCCGAGGACTCCGCCTTCGACGTGGACTTCGGGGCGCTCGGCATCGACCTGCGGCTCGGCCTGGAGGTCACCGGCGTCCGCCCCGACGACCACGCACTCGACACCGAGGCCGGACCCGTCCCGTACGACACGCTGGTCATCGCGACCGGCGCCGAACCGATCCGGTTGCCGGGCGCGGACGGCGTCCCCGGAGTGCACCTGCTGCGCACCCTGGACGACGCCGAGCGGCTGCGCCCGGTGCTCGCCGACCAGCACGACGTCGTGGTGGTCGGCGCCGGCTGGATCGGCGCCGAGTTCGCGACGGCCGCCCGTGAGGCGGGCTGCGCGGTGACCGTGGTGGAGGCCGCCGACCGGCCGCTCGCCGGCGCCCTGCCCGCCGAGGTCGCCGCCCCCATGGCCGACTGGTACGCGGAGGCCGGGGCCACCCTGCGCACCCGGGCGCGCGTGGTCCGCGTCCAGCCGGGCGAAGTGGTCCTGGACGACGGCGGCGTGCTGCCCGCCGGCGCGGTGGTGGTGGGCATCGGCGCCCGCCCCGCCACCGACTGGCTCGCCGGCTCCGGGATCGCACTCGGCGCGCACCGGGAAGTACTTGCCGACGACCACCTGCGGACCTCGGTGCCCGACGTCTACGCGGTCGGCGACTGCGCCTCCTTCCCCTCCGCCCGGTACGGCGAACGCCTGCTGGTGCACCACTGGGACAACGCGCTCCAGGGCCCGCGCACGGTCGCCGCCGGCATCGTCGGCGAGGTGCCCGCCGTGTACGACCCGGTGCCGTACTTCTGGTCCGAGCAGTTCGGGCGCTTCGTCCAGTACGCGGGCCACCACGAAGGCGCCGACGCGGTGGTGTGGCGCGGGGAGCCCTCGGGCGCCGCCTGGTCGGTGTGCTGGCTGCGCGGCGGGCGGCTGGTGGCGCTGCTGGCCGTGGGGCGCCCCCGGGACCTGGCCCAGGGACGCAAGCTGATCGAGTCCGGCGCGGTGCTCGACACCGGGCTGCTGGTGGACCCGGCGCGCCCCCTGAAGTCGGCCGTCCGCTGACCCTCCGGGGCGGGCCGCCGGTGGGGCCGACCGGCCCCACCGGCAGCGGGCCGCTTTTCCGATGTCAGAAGGAAGTGGCAGGCTGGGGTACGTGACCGAGATTGACGCAAAGATTGATGCTCTCGTCCCCGCCTGGCTGACCCTCCCGGACATCGCCGAGCGGCTCGGCGTGGAGGTGACCCGTGTTCGGCAGCTCGTCAAGGAGGGCCAGCTGATCGCGGTGCGCCGCGGCGAGAACAGGGCCCTGCACGTACCCGCGGCCTTCATCGACGACGACAAGGTCGTCAAGGGCCTGAGCGGCACCTTGACGCTCCTGCGGGACGACGGCTTCACGGACGAAGAGACGCTCGAATGGCTCTTCACCCCCGACCCCAGCCTGCCGGGCACGCCCGCCCAGGCCCTGAGTGAGAACCGCGGTACGGAGGTGAAGCGCCGCGCGCAGGCGCTCGCCGTCTGAGCCGCGCACCCGCCGCCGTCTGAGCGGCCGACGCCGTCGGTGCGCGGACCCGAGGTGGTCCGCGCACCGTGTTCACCTGCGCGGTACGCCGCGCTCCCTCCGTACGCCCACCTGCGGTGCGCTGTTCGGTGGGGGTGCGCGGTGGCTTCGCGCAGTTCCCCGCGCCCCTGCTCGGGCGCGTCCTGCTCGGCGTGCGCTGTCCTGCGCGGACCCTGGGACGGCACTGACAGCCCACGCACCACCGCACCGTCCACGGGGGGATCCAGTACGCCATGCCCGAATCCACGCGCCGCGCCCGGCTCGCCGACGCGCGCCTCTACCTCTGCACGGACGCCCGCACCCGCCAGGGCGACCTCCCGGAGTTCCTCGACCGCGTCCTCACGTCCGGAGTGGACATCGTGCAACTGCGCGACAAGGGCATGGAGGCCGCCGAGGAACTGGACCACCTGCGGGTGTTCGCCGACGCCTGCCGGCGGCACGGCAAGCTGCTCGCGGTGAACGACCGGGCGGACGTCGCCCACGCCGTCGGCGCCGACGTGCTCCACCTGGGCCAGGGCGACCTGCCCGTCCCCGCCGCCCGGGCGATCCTCGGCGAGGACGTCCTGATCGGTCGCTCCACCCACGCCGACGAGGAGGCGGAGGCAGCGGCCCGGCAGCCGGGCGCCGACTACTTCTGCACGGGCCCGGTGTGGCCCACCCCCACCAAGCCGGGACGGCACGCCCCCGGCCTGGCCCTGGTCCGCCACACCGCCGGGCTGCGCCCCGAGCGGCCCTGGTTCGCCATCGGCGGCATCGACCTCGGCAACCTCGACCAGGTCATCGAGGCCGGGGCCCGCCGGGTGGTGGTCGTCCGGGCCGTCACCGAGGCCACCGACCCGGGCACGGCTGCCGCCGAGTTCGCCCGCCGACTGCGGAACCCGTAGGCCCCGGTCCCCCGCTGCGCCCACTCTGAGGACGGACAGTGTCCGAGGGGTGGACACCGCGGGGGTCTTTCGTCTGATTTATCCCTCGCCCGGTTGGGGGACGGCCCCGGCGTGGCTAACCTGCCCGTATGGCCCTTGGGACAGCTTCCACCAGGACGGATCGCGCGCGTACGGTCCGTGACATGCTCGCATCGGGTAAAACGACGTACTCGTTCGAGTTCTGGGCACCGAAAACCCCGAAGGGCGAGCGGAACCTCTGGAACGCGCTACGGCGCGTCGAGGCCGTCGCGCCGAGCTTCGTGTCGGTGACCTACGGTGCCGGCGGCTCCACCCGCGCGGGCACGGTCCGGGCCACCGAGCAGATCGCCTCCGACTCCACCCTGACCCCCGTCGCCCACCTCACGGCGGTGGACCACTCCATCGCGGAGCTGCGCAACATCATCGGTCAGTACGCCGACGCCGGCATCCGCAACATGCTCGCCGTCCGCGGCGACCCGCCCGGCGACCCCATGGGCGCCTGGGTGCCGCACCCCCAGGGCCTCACCTACGCGGCCGAACTCGTGCGACTCATCAAGGAGTCGGGGGACTTCTGCGTCGGCGTCGCCGCCTTCCCGGAGATGCACCCGCGCTCCCCCGACTGGGACGAGGACATCCGGCACTTCGTCGACAAGTGCCGGGCGGGCGCCGACTACGCCATCACCCAGATGTTCTTCGACCCCGAGTCCTACCTGCGGTTGCGCGACCGGGTGGTCGCGGCCGGGTGTAGCACGCCCGTCATTCCCGAGGTCATGCCGGTCACCAACGTCAAACAGCTCGAACGGCTGTCCCAGCTCAGCAACGCCGCCTTCCCGGCCGAGCTGAAAGACCGCATCCTCGCGGCACGGGACGATCCCGCCGCTGTACGCTCCATGGGAATCGCGTTCGCGACCGAGTTCTGTGCGCGGCTGCTGGACGAGGGCGTTCCCGGGCTGCACTTCATCACGCTCAACAACTCGACCGCGACGCTGGAAATCTACGAGAATCTGGGGCTGCACCACACGCAGGTCTAGATCGGTCGTGCGCGGTGGGGCGCCGACCGCACGAGAGGGGCGTACATGGGCTGGGCGGTCCTCTACATCGCGTTCGGCGTCGTCGCGCTGTGGCTGCTGGGCGAAGTGCTGTTGCAGTACAAGGCCAGGCTCCGCTGGCGGCTGCTGGCCTTCTGCGGCTTCCTCGGCGTGGTCATCGGCGTGGTCGTCTCCTCGGTCGTGGTGATCGGCATCGGCGCGATCGCGTTCGCCATCGGGCAGACGTACGTCACCATGTCCTTCCGCAAGGGCTTCTCCACGGGCTGGGCGATCGGCGGCCGGCCGGGCGCCAGCAAGCGCCGCAAGACGGAGACCGAGGGACGACAGGAGCCCACGCTCCAGGTGTCCGGCATGGAGGAGACGGGCGGATACCCCTCCGACGCCGCCTTCGCCGACGCCGCCACCACCATCGGGCCGGTCTTCGACGCGGACGCCTTCGGCCCCGGGGCGACCGGCCCCGACCACCCCACCGAGGTCTACGCGCCCGAGCCGATGCCGGACGACACCGGCCAGTACGGCGTGTACGGCGACCCCGTGCCCACCCCGCACGGCCAGGGCGTCCCGGATCACGGCTTCGGCCACGAGGCCCACCCCGGCCCCGGGCAGGACTACGGCTACGACCAGGGACAACAGCAGTACGCCGCCTACGCGGACCCCTACCCGACCGCCGCCCCGACGTACGAGGGCGCCCCGCACGACCCCTACGCCCAGCCCGCACCCGGCCAGGACC
The DNA here is from genome assembly GCF_042724695.1 of Streptomyces sp. NPDC127068. Lineage (NCBI taxonomy): Bacteria > Bacillati > Actinomycetota > Actinomycetes > Kitasatosporales > Streptomycetaceae > Streptomyces > Streptomyces sp. NPDC127068. The sequence continues at coordinate 45,333 of NZ_JBHXEN010000032.1, forward strand.
CGTACGGCGCGGGCTACCAGGAGACGCCGCCCGGCGGGGTCTGGGTCCCCCAGCAGCGCACCACGGCCGCCGACGGCAGCTACGGTGACGACTTCCCGGACGCGCAGCCCTACCCGTACCCGTATCCGCAATCGGACGACGGCCGGGGCGCCTACGACCCCGGTCACGACGAGCGGCAGCCGTACCGCTACTGACCCCCCGGCGTTCCGGGTCCGGTGACCGCCCGTCACTGGGAGCCGCGGAACTCCGGCCCCTCGACGACGAGTCCGGCGACCAGTGCGCCCGACATGCCCGCGTGCGGCAGCCCGCCGCCCGGGTGCGACCACCCCCCGACCAGGAACAGCCCCGGCAACCGGGTGCTGTTCGCCTGGTGCAGCAGCCGCCCCCCGGCCGCCGCGAGCGCCGGGCCGGGCACCGCCCCGTCCGGCACGCCGGTGGCCACCGCCACGTCCGCGGGGGTGCGCACCTCCTGCCACAGCAGCCGCTCCCGCAGGTCCGGCACGGCCCGACCGGCCGCCTCGACCATCCGTTCCGCCGCCCGCCGGTGCTCCACGAGCGCGCTGTCGCCCCCGCTGCCCAGCGCCGGGACGGTCGCCGTCAACGTCACCGCCTCGTGCTCCGCGTCCGGTGCGCCCGCCGGGTCGCCCGTGCGCAGCACCTCCACCGTCGGGTGCGCGGGCAACCGGGGCACGGCGCCGAACAGGGCGTCCAACTCGCCCTCCGGGTCGGTCGAGTGGACCACCGTGCGGTGCGCGGTGCCCCCGGGGCGTCCCCCGCGCAGCGCCAGGAAGACCGTGAGCCGGCTCGCACCGCCCGGTCGGGGCGGCACGTCACCCGGAGCGCGCAGCTCGGTGTCCGGCAGCAGCGAGGCCAGCACGGGCGGCGCCACCCCGGCGACCACGTGGTCCGCCTCGACCACCGTGCCGTCGGCCAACTCGACGCCCGCCGCGCGGCCGTCCGCCGCCACGATCCGGGTCACCGCCGTGCCGAACCGGAACTCCACCCGGCGGGCCGTGCAGCGCTCGTACACGGCGCGGGCCAGGGCGCGCATCCCGCCGCCCACCGACCAGACGCCGAACGTCTGCTCCAGATAGGGCAGGACCGCGGCGCTCGCCGGGGCCGTCCGCGGATCGAGCCCCCAGGCGAGGGGGTGGCACTCCAGCAGCGCCCGCAGCCGCGGCTCGCCCGCCAACTCCAGCTCCGCGACCTCCCGGACCGTCGTCGCCGTCCGGTCCCGGCGCAGCAGCCGCTTGACGGGGCGCGCCGGATACGGCTCCCGCTCCGCCAACACCTGCCAGTTGGGCCACAGGGGCTCCTCCAGCAGCGGACGGCGGGACCGGTCCCAGGCGTCCCGGGCACGGTTCACGAAGGCGGCCCACCGGTCACCCGCGCCCCCGCCGAGGGCCGCGTCCAGGGCTTCGGCGACGCCCGCGCGGGACGCGTTCGGCAGGGACACCACCGTGCCGTCCGCGAAGACGTGCCGCACCGCGGGCTCCACCTGGCACAGCTCGACGCAGCTCTCCAGCGGCTCCTTGCCCGTCTTGACGAACAGATCGCGCTGCACGGCGGGCAACAGCAGCAGTCCGGGCCCGGTGTCGAACGAGAAGCCGTCCCGCTCGAAGCGGCCCAGCGCCCCGCCGTACGTCTCCCCGCGTTCGTAGACCACCACGCGGTGGCCCGCCACGGCCAGCCGCGCGGCGGCAGCCATGGCGCCCATGCCCGCGCCGATCACCGCAATCCGTCCCATGCCGCGACCCTATCCGCCGCCACCGACAGTCCCACCACGCGCCCGGGGACCGCCGGTCGTGGCCGCCCGGGGTCCGTACGGGTACTCAGAGGGCCACCTGAGTACCCGTACGGATGGAAGCGGCCCCCGGACACGGAAGAGTGAGGGCAACGGGAGAGGGACACCGCGGACCGCACCGCCGACACGGGGCGGCGGAACGGCCGCAGCCCTCGACCGCGGCTCAGGCCGGGAACCCGTCCGCTCGGTCACGGGACTGATCGGGCGACGGGAGCAACGGGGAACGCGCCGCTGCGGCGAGGGCTCAGGGGGATGAGCTTCGCTGGAGCGGCGCGCTCCCCGTCAGCCGCCGCCGACCCGCCCCTGGAGCAGCCGGGACAACGCCGCGTGGACGTCGTCCAGGGACCGCTCGGGCTGGAACGACTGCCAGTCCAGCGCAGCCACCAGCACCATCCCGACCAGCGCCGAAGCCGTCAGCGGGACATCGATCTCGCCGCTCAGCTCACCCGCGTCGACACCGGCCCGCAGCACGTCCTCGACCACCGTGACCGCCTCCTGACGCACCACCATCAGGGTGGACTGCCAGGCCCGGTTGGTGCGCCACAGCTCCGCGACGTACAGCTGGGTGAAGGCCGGATAGCGCTCGATGAAGACGAGCCCCGCCCGGACCATCGCGTCCAACGCGTCGACGTTGCTGCCGCCCGCGCGTCTGGAGCCGTCGGCGGCGTCCCGCAGGGACGCGGCGAGCAGTCCCACGCCGTGCCGGAGCAGTTCCTCGAACAGGACCGACTTGCTGGCGAAGTTGTAGTACACCGTCCCCTTGGCCACTCCGGCCCGTTCGGCGATCTCGTCCACGGTCGTTGCCGAGAACCCCTGCTCGGCGATCAGGGTCACGGCGGCCTCGTACAGCTTCTGACGGGTCGCCTGACGTCGGGTGCTGCTCTGCATGGCGTCGATTCTCACAGGCTCGGCCCCGGGTCTCACAGGCTGAGCTCCGGGTGGAGCCGGTCCAGGGTCCACGACTGGCGACGGCGGGCGGTCAGCGCGGTCAGCGCGAGCGCCCCCGCGGTGAAGGCGAGGAGCACCGCGCACGCCTGCCACACCGGGCCCACGTCTCCGCCGGTGATCAGCCGCCGCAGGGCCGCCACGACGTGGGTCATCGGCAGGAACGGGTGGATCGCCTGGAAGAACCCCGGACTGGTCTGCACCGGGTACGTGCCGCCCGCCGAGGTGAGCTGGAGCATCAGCATCGCCAGGACCAGGATGCGCCCGGCCGCGCCGAAGCGGGCGTTGAGCCACTGGACGATCGCCGCGAAGCACCCCGTGACCAGGAGCAGGAAGGCGACCGTCCCCGCCGCACGGGCCAGCTGGAGTCCCAGCCCCCAGTGCAGCACCGACATCAGGGCGCCCGTCTGGAGCGCCCCCAGCGCGGCCACCGGCAGCCAGCCCGCGAGCGCGACGCGCCAGGCGGGTGCCCCGGCCGCCAGCGCCCGCCGGTTGAGCGGTGCGACCACCATGTACGCCACCATCACCCCCACCCACAGCGAGAGCGGGATGAAGTAGGGCGCGAAGCCGGTGCCGTAGTTGGCCGCCCGGTGGACCGACTCGGCGGCCAGCCGCACCGGATCGGCCATCACCTCGGTGCGCCGGTCGCGGTCGTCGGCGGAGTGGTCGGGGATCTTCCCCGCCCCGTCGTGCAGCCCGCTCGCCAGTGCGTGCGCGCCGTCGACCAGGGGGAACAGACCCCCGTCCAGATCGCCCGCGCCGGTCTTCAGACGTTCCACGCCGGCGTCCAGGTCGGCGGAGCCGGTGGCCGCCGCGGTGAGCCCCACCTGGAGGTCCGCGGCGCCGTCGGCGACCTTCTGGGCGCCCTCGTCGAGGGCGGTCACCCCGGTGACCGCGTCGTCCAGGTCCTTGCTCAGGGTCGGTGCGGCGTCGGCCAGGGCCTCGGCCTGGGTCTGGAGCGTGGTGAGGTCCTTCTCCAGGGCGGTGGTGTCGCCCCGGAGGTCGGTGACGACCGTGTCGACGTCCGCCACCAGCCGCGCGGCCCTGGCCGACTCGTCCCGCGCCTTCTTGAGGTCGGCGCAGGAGGCGTCGGGGCCGGGTGCCTGCGGTGTCGCGCCCGGCACCGGGCCGGGGGACTCCTGCGTACCCGGGGCCGTCTGCGGTCCGGGTGCCTCCTGCGGGGCGGGCGGGGGAGTGCCGGCGGCCGTCGGTGCGCCCGGTGCCGCGCACCGGCGCTCGTACACCGAGTCCAGGGCGTCGGCGGCCTCCCGGGTGCCCGTCCGGGCCGCGGGGGCCGTGGTCACGACGGCCTCCAGGTGCTCGCGCAGGGTGCCGGCCGCCCCGGCGACCGCCCGCGCGGTGTCCTCGACGCGGCGCCCGTCGTCCTTGAGGAACGGGCGCACCCGCTCGGCCGCCCCGCTGACCTCGTCCACGAGCGCGCGGGTCCCGTCCGCGACGTCCCGGGTCCCCGTCTCCAGGGCGAGGGCCCCGCCGGTGAGCTTCCCCAGGCCGCCCGCGAGGTCGCCGCTGCCGTCCTTGGCGTCCCGGAGGCCGTCCGCGAGGTCCTCGGCGCCCTGCTTGGCCTTCCCGATCCCGCCTTCGAGTGCGTCGGCGTCGCCGGCCGCCCGCTCGGTCTCCCCGTGGAGGTCCGAGAACGAGACGAACATGCGGTCCAGGTACTGGCGGGACGCGTCGGCGGAGGCCGCCCGACGCACCTCCGCGAACACCGAGCGGGACAGCTGCCCGACGAGGTAGTTGTTGGCGTCGTTGGTGCGCACCTTCAGGGCGCTCGCCTCGGGGGAGTCCCCGGCGCCGCCGGCGATCCGTTCGCTGAGCCGGGCGGGGATCGTCAGGGAGAGGTGGTACCTGCCGTCCGCCACGCCCTCCCGCGCCTGCCGGGCGTCCACCTCGTGCCACTGGAACGCGCCGCCGTCCCGCAGTTTCCCGGCGATCTCGTCGCCCACCGCGATCCGTTCCCCGGCGGCGGTGGCAGCAGTGCTGCCTTCGTCTTCGTTCACCAGGGCGACCGGCACGCGGTCCATGCGGCTGTACGGGTCCCAGAACGACCACAGGTACAGCGCCCCGTACAGCAGGGGCAGCACCAGCACCGCGACGAGCGCCGCGCGCGGGAGCCGTCCCCGGCCGAACCGTCGCAGTTCCAGCACGGCGAGCCTAGGCGGACGCATCGCACTCCTCCGGCTGTTCCTGTTCCTGTTCCTGTTCCTGTTCCTGCTCCTGTGGGCCGGGCGCCGTCGTCACCACGATCACGTCCCCCGCGTCCCCCTGGTCCCGCGGCGCCTCGCTGCACACCGCGAGGACGGTCAGTCCCTCGGCGGCGAGGTCCCGCAACAGCCGCCAGGCCACCGCGCGCTCACGGTCCGACAACTTGAGGTCCAGATCGTCGACGCCCAGCACCCGCGGCCGTCCGATCAGGGCCAGGGCCACCGACAGGCGCAGCGCCGCCAGCCGTTCGAGGTCCCGCACCGCGGTCCGCGGCCCCTTGGGCAGTGCGTCGGGGTCGAGGCCCGCGGCGCTGAGCGCGCCGTCGATCCGGCGACGGGTCTCGGCCGCCCGGTCGGCGCGCGGGCGCAGCAGCGACCGCAGGGAGCCGCCGAACCGCCGCTGGAGCAGCGCCCGTTCCCTCAGGTGTTCGTCGACGGTGAGCGCCGGGTCCAGGTCGGTGACCCCGGGGACGTGGGCGAGGGCGCTGATCCGGCGGACCGCGGCCGACTGCTTCGGCAGCCGCAGACCGGCCACCTCGGCACGGCCCGCGGAGGTCCGCATCCGCCCGGTGAGCGCCAACAGCAGGCAGGTGCGGCCCGACCCGGACGGGCCCTCGACCGCCACCAGCGAACCCGGCGGCGCATCGACCCTGACCCCTTCGAAGGCCCAGCCCCGGGGTCCCTTGACCCCCAGCCGGTCCGCCGTCACCGCGGCTCCGTCCACCGTTCCCCTCCGAGCACTCTTTGAACTGACTAGTCAGTTCAAAAACTATCCCGATGGTCCGCCCGCCCCCAAACCGGCAAGGAACCGCAGGTCAGCCCGCATTGTCAGTGGCGTACTCCACGATGGGGCACATAACGGCACCAGTGTTGTCAACTGACGACAGGAGGCTCGTCATGGCCAGTTCCCCAGCGGCAGCTGCCGCACTCCGCCACGTCGCCGCCGGCCCCGCCCCCTCACTGACCGGTCCCGCCGGCGACGTGCACCCCGTGCCGCGCCGCACCGGAGCCCCGCCCGCCGCCCTCGACATGCTCGCCAAGGCCCGTGCCGGGCTGGCCGAGGCCGCCGCCCTCACCACCCCCAACGAGCGCTACGCCACCGCGCACCTGGCCGCCCTGCGCACCGCGGCGGCCGTCCTCGCCGCCCGGGGCCGCCCCGAGCCGCCCGCCCGGCGCCGGGTCCCCATACGGAGCGCCTGGGAGGTCCTGCCGGAGATCGCCCCCGAGCTGACCGAGTGGAGTGCGCTGTTCGCCTCCGGCGCCGCCCGCCGGGCCCGTGCCGAGGCCGGGATCAAGGACGCGGCGAGCCCCCGGGACGCCGATGACCTGCTGCGGGACGCCGCGATGTTCCTCAGGCTCGTCGAACGGATGCTGGTGCTCCAGCCGGTGCCCCGCCCCCGTCACCGCCCCGGGGCGCTCGGGGACCGGGAGCCGCCCGCCGTGCCGGAGGCCGTCTGACGCCCCCGGCGGCGGCGGAGGCGGGACGGACGCGGGGGAGGCAGCCCGGTGCCGCGGCGAGGCAATAGGGTGGGACGACCTGAAGCTTCGCCGGGCACACGCCCGGGCCCTGTGCCCGGCCGGGGACAGAGCGAGGCACACCCGATCGCTACCGCCGCAGGACGGGCGGTGCCGTGCCGAGGAGTCAGTTGCAGTGTCGGACCCGATGCGCCCCCGCGCCTCCCTCCGTACCGCCGTGGTCTGGGACGTGCTGAAGGACGCCCTCGACCAGCGGGCTACGTCCACGGGACGCGAGGTGCTCGACGTCCTGGACACGGGCGGCGGCAGCGGCAACTTCGCCGTGCCCGTGGCCCGACTCGGCCATCGGGTGACCGTCGTCGACCCGAGCCCGAACGCCCTCTTCGCCCTGGAGCGCCGGGCCGCGGAAGCCGGTGTCGACGGCCTGGTCCAGGGTGTCCAGGGTGACGCGCACGGCCTCTTCGACGTCGTCGAGCGCGGTGGCTACGACGCGGTGCTGTGCCACGGAGTGCTGGAGTACGTGGACGACCCCGCCGAGGGGGTGCGCAACACGATCGGCGCCCTGCGCCCCGCCGGCGTGCTCAGCCTGCTCGCGGCGGGCGTCGGCGGCGCCGTCCTCGCCCGGGCCCTCGCCGGCCACTTCACCGAGGCCCGCCGGGCCCTGGGCGACCCCGACGGACGCTGGGGCGACAGCGATCCCGTGCCCCGTCGCTTCACCACCGAACAGCTCACCGAACTGGTGACCGCTTCGGGCGTCCGGGTGGACGCCGTGCACGGGGTGCGGGTCTTCGCGGACCTGGTCCCCGGTGTCCTGGTGGACACCGAGCCGGGAGCGTTGGACGCCCTGCTGCGGCTGGAGGCGGCGGCGGCCGAGCTGCCCGCCTTCCACTCGGTGGCCACCCAGCTGCACCTGCTCGGAGCCCGTCAGGACCCCGCGGACGCCTGAGTTCCCGGCCGGGATGCCGCTGATCAGGAACGCAGCAGCACATGGAGTACGCCACCGGCCACCCGATCGGGCGCCACTCGCCGTATGATCGAGGGAGACGGTCCGGCATGACGGACTGCCCGTCGGGGAATGGACGCCTCAGCGGGCCGAACCGCCACGACGGGTTCTGACTGGCGAATTGGCGTAGAGGGGCGGGTTTCACGGGGGCGATTCCCTGCCTATCCTGAAGGGAACCCCCCGGTCGCCCCGGCGACTGCACGATGAGGAGGACTCCGTGCCGCTCTCGGAGCACGAGCAGCGAATGCTCGAGCAGATGGAGCGAGCGCTGTACGCCGAAGATCCTAAGTTCGCGACAGCGCTTGAGGGAAGCGGGCTGCGTACGTACACCCGGCGTCGGGTGTACCAGGCGGTCGCCGGCTTCCTGGTGGGTATTGCGCTCCTCATGGCCGGAATGGTCGCCCAGCAGATCTGGATCAGCGTGGTCGGCTTCCTCGTCATGCTGGGGTGCGCGGTGCTCGCCGTTACCGGATGGCGCAAGGCGCCCAAGCCGGGTGAACAGGCGGGTTCCCCACCCGGTGCCCCGTCTGCTCGGCAGCAGAATCGACAGCGCCGGTCCATGATGAACCGGATCGAGCAGCGGTGGCAGCGCCGCCGTGACGAGCAAGAAGGCGGTCGCTGAGGCGCCCGCCCGTCCCTCGGCTTTCCTCAGGGTGCCCCTCCGCCGGAAGGGCACCCTTCGCCGTTCCCGGCGCCCCTTCGATACGTCCACCCGGCGGTGCGCTGCTCCGTGCGGGTGCGTGGTGCTTGCTCGCGCAGTTCCCCGCGCCCCTTTCGGGGCACGTCCGCCTGCGGTGCGCTGTCCGGCGGGGGTGCGCTGCGGTCGTCCGCGCCGTTCCCCGCGCCCCTGTCGGGGCTGCCTCTGGCGGTGCGTCGCCGGGTGCGGGTGCGTGGTGGTTGCTCGCGCCGTTCCCCGCGCCCCTGTCGGGGCACGTCCGCCTGCGGTGCGCTGTCCGGCGGGGCACGTCCCGGCTGAGGTGCGCCCCGAAGGGGCGCGGGGAACTGCGCGGACGACCACCGCGCACCCCCACCGGACGGCGCACGCCCAGGTGACCATCCCGAAGCGCCACAGCGCACCCCACCGGACAGCGCACCGCCAGGTGAACCGCACCGAAGAGCGGGCGCCCAAGAACCGCTCAGCGACGCAGCGCCCCCGCCCAGGCCGGCACCGCACCGGCCACCCGAACCCGCAGCCCGGTCCACCGATCGGCAACCGCCCACACCACCCGCACCGCAGACCGCGGCACCCACAGCGCCCGCACCCGATCCCTGCGCCCCACCGCCGCCCGCAGGGCCCCCCGCACGGTCCGGACCTCGTCCCCGAGCCCCGTCACCGGACGGGGAACCGGCGCGTACAGCGCCTGCTCCACCGCCTCGGCCACCCGCCGCACCGCTGCCGCCGCCGACTCGTCCAGCCGGGCGACCCGCACGATCCGGGCCGCTGCGGCCCGGGGCGTCTCGGAGGCGTCCGGACCGATGCCGTGGTCCCAGGCGGTGTCGACCAGTTCCCGCCACGCCGCCAGGGTCCGTGCCTGGGCGTCCGCTTCGGTGCGCCCCGGCGAGGAGCCCAGCCGGCGGGCCCGCACCCGGGCCCGCCACAGCATCGGCAGGAACGGCAGCGCCAGCGCGGTCACCGCCCCCGCCCCGATCAGCACGGCATGCCACCGCGGACCGCCGTCGCCCGAGGAGCCGGCCGCCACGGCGGGCGCCGTGGTCCCACAGCTGCCGTCCAACCGCTTCTGCTCCACCGAGCAGCTCTCCGTCTCGGACGGCGCCGTCGACGGAGCGTCGGACGCCGACTCGGTGGGCCGCGCCTCGGTGCTCGGCGCCGCCGAGGGGGCCTCGGGCCGGGTGTAGTCCGGTGCCGAGCCGCGGCTCGGCGTCGGCTCGAATCGGGTCCAGCCCACCCCTTCGAAGTACAGCTCGGGCCAGGCGTGCGCGTCCTTCAGCCCCACGGACATCTCCCCGTTCGGGCCGGGGGAGCCGGGGGTGAAGCCGACCGCGACCCGGGCCGGTATGCCGAGGGTGCGGGCCATCGCCGCCATCGCGAACGAGAAGTGCACGCAGAAGCCCTGCTTCTGCTGGAGGAACCGGGCGATCGCGGCGCTCCCGGTGCCCGCCGTCACCTCGGTGTCGTAGGTGAAGCCGCCGTCGAAGGCGAACCACTCCTGGAGCTTCACGGCCCGCTCGTAGTCGTTCGAGGCGCCCGCGGTGACCTTACGGGCCTGCTCGGCGACCTCGTCCGGCAGCGACGCCGGAACCTTGGTGAACTCGCGTTCGAACTCCGGCGGCGGTGCGGGGGCGTTCGCCAGCTGCTGTGCCGTGGGCTCCACGATCAGGCTCTCGACCGTGTACCGGGCGCCACGGGTGGTCTGCTCGTGGTCACCCACCAGGGTGCGGCCCACCGGCTCGAACCGCCACTGTCCGTCGATGTCCACCCGACTCGCCGGGAACGGCATCGGCAGCCAGTCCTGGGCGTACCAGTCCGCGGCCTCGATCCGGGTGGTGACCCCGCGGCGCGCCACCTCCGGGCTGAGCCCGGGGGGCGTCGGCAGGAAGGCCGGTACGTCGGTGACCTCGCGTTGCGAGGGCTTCCACGCACTGCCGTCGAAATCGTCGAGGGCGACGATCCGCAGGTACAGCTCCTGGGTGTCGGGGGTGCTGGTGGTGTACTTCAGCACCTCCCGGTCCTGGGGCTGGTTGAGGCTGTTCTGGAGCGAGACCAACGGGTTCACCGCGGAGATGGTGCCCCCCTCCGACTCGCCCGCTCCGCCGCGCTCGCGGTCCAGCAGGCCGCTGTCCAACGAGGGCAGCGCCAGCGGCACGACCACGGCGATCCCGAGGGCCAGGGCGCCGATCCGGTGGCCGGTGCGCACCCGGACCGTTGGCCGGCCGCTCTCCATCCCGGCCGTCACCGGCCCGCCACGGTTCGGGACCGGTCCACCGAAGACCCGCCCCCACTGGGCGAGCCGGTCCCGTCCCTCGGCGAGCAGGAGCAGCAGATAGCCGACGGCGGCCAGCAGGAACCAGGCCCAGCCCGCGTCGCCGCCGCCGATGCCCGCGGCGACCGAGTACAGCGCGAGCAGCGGCAGGCCCGCCGGGGCCGCGCTGCGCAGCGTCACCGCGAAGAGGTCCACCGCGAGCCCGATCAGCAGGACCCCGCTGACCAGCATCAGCCGTATCCCGTCCGACAGCGGCACCGGGGGCGCGTAGCGGCCCGCGTCGTCGCCCCCGTCCCGCAGCAGCTCGGCGAAGGCGTTGAGGGTGTCGGGACCGGGGACGAACCCCAGCAGCGCGCGGTCCCCGGCGAAGGACGCGGTCAGCAGCAGCACGGTGACGAGGAGCTGGGCGAACACCGTGAGTCCCCGGGACAGCGGGACGCGCCGGGCCAGTGCGCCCACCGCCGTCTGCACGCCCAGCAGCGCCGCCGCCTGGAGCAGCCAGGAGGTCGGCTCGACCAGCGGGAGCAGCGCCGTCGCCGCCAACAACGTGGCCAGCCAGGCGCACAGCGCCAGTCGTATCCGGCCGCTCATGACCAACCCCCCGTGGTTCCCGGTGCCGGGCCCGATCCGACGCGTTCCTGATCCGCCCTGCGCCACGCCTCGGCGACGCTCGACCCCGGTGCCACGGCGAGGGCGGTCCACCCCGCCTCCTGGAGCAGCCGCAGGCGGTGCGCGGCCTCGTCGCCCGGGCGTGCGCCCGGTCCGCCCGTCCACTGCACCGGGTCCAGGACGAAGGCGACCGCGGCGCCCACCCGCTGCCGCATCCGGGCGACCACCGCGGCCTGTTCCTCGTCGAGGTCGCCGAGGAACGCCACGAACAGCCCCTCACGGCCGCCGCGCACCTGGTCGAAGGCGCGTGACAGGCCCTCCCCGTCGGAGTGGTCGACCACGGCCAGCGTGTCCAACATCAGTCCGGCCGTCTCCGCGGACTCCTGGGCGGCCCCGGCGAAGCCGTCGCCCCCCTCGTCGGGCGCCGAGGCTCCGGTGTCGGTGAGCAGCCGGACCGAGAAGCCCTGCTCGATCATGTGGGTGAGGACCGAAGCGGCTCCGGACACGGCCCACTCGAAGGCGGAGTCGGGCCCCGCCCCCTCGTAGGCGAGGTACCGGGTGTCCAGCAGGACCGAGCAGCGCGCGCGTTGCGGTTGTTCCTCGCGGCGGACCATCAGCTCGCCGTGGCGGGCGGTGGACCGCCAGTGGACCCGACGCAGGTCGTCGCCGTAGCGGTAGCCGCGCGGGATGACGTCGTCCTCCCCGGCGAGGGCGAGGGACCGTTGCCGCCCCTCCCCGTACCCCTTGGCGTCGCCGCTGAGCCCGACCGGCGGCAGCGGCTCGACGCGGGGGACCACCGTGAGGTCGTCGTGGGTGGCGAAGGAGCGGGTCAGTTCGCACATCCCGAACGGGTCGCTCAGCCGCAGTTGGAGCGGTCCCAGCGGGTAACGGCCCCGCAGGTCGGACCGGACCCGGTAGGACACCTCGCGCCGGCCGCCCGCCTCGACCCGGTCCAGCACGAACCGGGGCCGCGGCCCGAGCACGTACGGCACCTGGTCCTGGAGCATCAGCAGCCCCGTCGGCAGTCGGGAGACGTTCTCCATCCGCAGGTGGACCCGGGCCTCCGAACCGGCCGACACCCGGCCGGGCGAGAGCCGGCGGCTGCTCGCGACCCGGTACCGGGTGCGCTGGAGGACCAGCGCGCACACCAGCGGCAGGACGGCGAGCAGCAGCCCCACGCGTAGCAGGTCGCCCTGGCCCAACACGTAGGCGCAGACCGCGGCGGCGATCCCGGCGGCGAGGAACGACCTGCCGCGGGTGGTGAGCCCCGCCAGCGCCGCGCGGGCCCCGCCCCGGTCCTCCTGGGGGCGGGCGCCCGACGGATCGGCGGGAGCCGTCATCACAGCCTCCGGGCGCCCGGCGGACGCTCGCCGTAGGCCGGGGGGACCGGCCCGCGGCCCGGGTAGCCACCCGCACCGTGGTGCGCCACCGGCGCGGGGGTGCGCTGGAGGATGTCCAGCACGACCTGCTCGGCGGTGCGTCGGTTCAGCTGGGCCTGCGGGGTGGGCAGCAGCCGGTGGGCGAGTACGGGCGCGGCGAGCGACTGCACGTCGTCCGGCAGCGCGTACTCACGGCCCGCGAGGGCGGCGGCGGCCTTGGCGGCGCGCAGCAGGTGCAGCGTCGCGCGCGGGGAGGCGCCGAGCCGGAGGTCCGGGTGGCTGCGCGTCGCGGACACGAGGTCCACCACGTAGCGGCGGACGGTGTCGGCGACGTGGACCGAGCGGACGGCCTCGATCAGCTTCACGATGTCGTGCGCGTGGGCGACCGGTTGGAGGTCGTCCAGGGGGGACACCCCGCCGTGCACGCCGAGCATCTCCAACTCCGCCTCGGGGCTCGGGTAGCCGATGGACACCCGGGCCATGAAGCGGTCGCGCTGGGCCTCGGGGAGGGGGTAGGTGCCCTCCATCTCGACCGGGTTCTGCGTGGCCACCACCATGAACGGATCGGGCAGTTCGTAGCTGTGGCCGTCGATGGTGACCTGTCGTTCCTCCATCGACTCCAGCAGCGCCGACTGCGTCTTCGGCGAGGCCCGGTTGATCTCGTCGCCGATCACGATCTGGGCGAAGATCGCGCCCGGCTTGAACTCGAAGTCCCGCGCTTCCTGGTCCCAGATCGACACGCCCGTGATGTCCGAAGGCAACAGGTCGGGAGTGAACTGGATGCGGCGCACCGAGCAGTCGATGGACCGCGCGAGCGCCTTGGCGAGCATGGTCTTGCCCACGCCCGGTACGTCCTCGATGAGCAGGTGCCCCTCAGCGAGGAGCACGGTCAGCGAAAGCCGTACGACCTCCGGCTTGCCCTCGATCACGCTCTCCACCGACCCGCGGACGCGCTCCGCTGTGGTGGTCAGATCAGTGAGGCTCGCTCGATCGTCATAGGTCGTCACCCGGCCCTCCTCGGCCCTCCCCCTGGCTCCTCGCGGCGCCGGGGATTCCCCAACTTCGGGCCGGTGCGCTGCGCCGCGGACCGGCCCACCCCGAAACACGGGCACCACGCGTCAGGCGTTCGGCGCGGTGCTCGTACGCGCATTCTGACGTGTCCCGGCCGCCTCGTGTCACTCGGCGCAGGACGAGGCCCGCGTCGTATGCCCCGCTTGTGGTGCTCCGGTGCCTCAGCGTATGCCGTCCCGACGGGCGGCGTGGTCCGTGGCGGGCTCCCGGGCGGATCGTCCCGGTGGGGAGGGGAGTTCCGGCGGCCGGGTCGGATGCCGCGCCCGCGCGCGGCACCCGATCGCCGTTACGACGGGTCGATCTCGCGCAGCAGTCCGGTGCGCACGTCGAAGACGAATCCGCGCACGTGCCCGGTCTCCAGCAGGAACGGCGAGGTCCGCACCCGCTGCATGGACTGCCGGACGTCCTGGTCGACGTCCCGGAACGCCTCCACCGCCCAGGCGGGCCGCTGGCCGACCTCCATCTCCAGCTCGTGCCGGAACTCCTCGGTGAGGGTCTCCAGACCGCATCCGGTGTGGTGGATGAGGACGACGCTGCGGGTGCCGAGCGCCCGCTGGCTGATGGTGAGCGAGCGGATCACGTCATCGGTGACGACGCCGCCGGCGTTGCGGATGGTGTGGCAGTCGCCCAGCTCCAGGCCGAGCGCCGCGTGCAGGTCGAGCCGGGCGTCCATGCAGGCCACCACGGCGACCTTGAGGACGGGACGGGCGTCCATGCCCGGGTCGGTGAAGGCTGCTGCGTAGTCGGTGTTCGCCTCGATGAGCCGGTCGGTGACGGTGTGACCGGCACTTATGGCGGCTTCGGTGCCTGACGGGAGGGGTGCGGAAGTCGTCATGCCTCCGACCGTAGTGGGGACCGACCCGACGGGCAGGGCGTGGGAGTGGACAAAGAACGTCATTGCGCCTTGTTGTGAGGTAACCCACAGGTGTGCAGGTCACCCCGCCGAACGGGTGACGCACCCGCGGTCCCGGCCCGGCCGCGCACTCATCGAGTCTGTGTGCGAACGCCGCCCGCGACGCGCAGGCGCGTTGATTGACCGTGCGACAGGGTGGACTAAAGTGACGCGAAGCGGGAGGCCCCGAGCGCTCCCTGCTGGACTGTGGACATCCAGAGATCCGAACGATCTCCCCGCGCGCGCGACGCGCCCCGTACGGCTCGGCCCCCTCCCGCTCCGGACGGCCGCGCGCTCCCCGACGACGGGGCCCGCGCCGGCGGTCCCCTCTCCCCACCGGCGGGCGGCGGCCCGGCGGTGCGGGCGCCGCGCCCGGACCTGAGAGGGCACATGCAAGGGCGCGCAGGGGACACCCCCGGACCCGACGGCAGCACCGTCACCAGCAGCGGTGACGAAGGGGTCGACGGGGCTCCCGCGGCCGAGGGCACACCGCGGCCCCCCGGTACCCGGCACGTTCCCGTGATGCTGCGGCGCTGTCTGGACCTGCTGGCACCCGCCCTGCAACCCGCCACCGGCCCGGCGCCCGTGGTGGTCGACTGCACCCTCGGTCTCGGCGGCCACAGCGAGGCCCTCCTCACCGAGTTCCCCGCCGCCCGGCTGATCGCCCTGGACCGGGACCCGGAGGCCCTGCGCCTGTCCGGCGAGCGCCTGGCGCCCTTCGGTGACCGGGCGACCCTCGTGCACGCCGTGTACGACGAGCTGCCCGAGGTCCTCGCCCGTCTGCGGGTGCCCAAGGTCGCGGGCGTCCTGTTCGACCTGGGGGTCTCCTCCATGCAACTGGACGAGGCCGACCGGGGCTTCGCCTACGCCCAGGACGCGCCCCTGGACATGCGCATGGACCAGACGACCGGCATCGGCGCCGCCGAGGTCCTCAACACCTACCCACCGGGCGAACTGGTCCGACTGCTGCGCGCCTACGGCGAGGAGAAGCAGGCCAAGCGGATCGTCTCCGCCGTGGTGCGGGAGCGGGAGAAGGAACCGTTCACCCGCAGCGCCCGACTGGTCGAAGTGATCCGCGACGCCCTGCCGCAGGCCGCCAAGCGCACCGGCGGCAACCCCGCCAAACGCACCTTCCAGGCCCTGCGGATCGAGGTGAACGGCGAGCTGTCCGTCCTGGAGCGGGCCGTCCCCGCCGCGGTGGCCGCCCTCGCCGTCGGCGGCCGGATCGCCGTCCTGTCGTACCACTCGCTGGAGGACCGCCTGGTCAAACAGGTGCTCGCGGCGGGCGCGGCGAACACCGCGCCCCCCGGGCTGCCCGTGGTGCCGGAGCGGTACCAGCCGCGGCTGCGACTGCTGACCCGCGGCGCCGAACTCCCCACCGAGCAGGAGATCGCCGACAACCGCCGGGCCGCCCCCGCGCGGCTGCGCGGCGCCGAACGCATCCGCGAGGACGACGCCGGATGACCCGCGGGGCGAGCGGTCACGCGGTACCGGCGGTACGACCGGGGAGGGGCGCATGAGCAGACGACCGGCACTGCGCGGACGGGCCGCCCAACTCGCCGGGCTGCTGCCCGCCGGGCCCAGCCGGGCCGCCCGCACCCCCTTCGTCCTGCTGATGGTGCTGCTGCTCGGCGGCGGTCTGATCACCCTGCTGATGCTGAACTCGTCCCTCAACGAGGGGTCCTTCCGGCTGAGCGAACTGAAGCGGGAGACCACCGAGCTGACCGACGAGGAGCAGGCGCTCCAACGGGACGTCGACGCCTACTCCAAGCCCGGTGCGCTGCTGCGCCGCGCCCGGGACCTGGGCATGGTGCCCGGCGGCAACCCGGCCTTCCTGGAACCCGACGGAAGGGTGCGCGGGGTCCCCGGCGAGCCGGCGCCCACCGCGCTGAGCGCCCCCGGAACGCTCCCGGCCGCCTCGGGCACCCCGTCCCCGGGACCCTCGACCCCGGCCGCCCCCGCCGCGAGCGCGTCCACCGCCCCGACGGGGACCGCCACCTCGACTCCGTCCGCGACCGCCTCCCCGTCGGCCCCCTCGGCCTCGGCCGCGCCCCCTTCTCTTCCCGCATCCTCGCCCAGCCCCGAACCGACGACCTCCGGCAGGTGACACGGTGACCGACAGGGAACCTCCGCGACGCAGGGTCCCCGGCCCGTCCCGTCCGGACCGCCGACCCCGCCGCGACCCCGGTGAACGCCTCTCCCACGACCCCGACCGCCCGGCGCGCCCGGACCGCGGCCGGTCGGACGGTGCCGACCGGCACGCGCACGGCGAGGGCGACCGCCGGGGCGGCGAACGCATCCGCCGACCCGCCGCCCCGCGCCGCCCGGGCGGGTCCGAGCACGCCCGGACCGGTGAAGCAGAGCCCACCGCCGGCGTGCGCCCCCCGCGCCGCCCCCGCCCGTCCACGGGTTCCTCCGGCCCGCCCAAGGGGCCCCGGCAGGGCAAGACGCTGCGGCTGGGCAGCCCCCGGCCCCGGCTGCGGATGGTCAGCGTGGCGATGACCCTCGTCATGCTCGCCTTCGTGGTCCGGCTGCTCCAGGTCCAGGCCGTCGACGCGAGCGAGTACTCCGCGAAGGCCGAGGCCAACCGCTATCTGACCCGGGTGGTCGCCGCCGAGCGCGGCGCGATCACCGACCGCTCCGGGGTCGCCCTCGCGACCAGCGTCGCCGCGTACGACATCACCGCCGACCCGGTGATGTTCAGCCCGGAGGAGACCAAGACCGCGGACGCCGCCGAGCAGGCCGCCGCGCTCCTCGCCCCCATCCTCGGCCAGGACACCGGCGAACTGACCAAGAAGCTCAGGACGCCCAAGACCCGGTACGTGGTGCTGGCGCGTCGTCAGACCCCGCAGGTCTGGAACCAGATCAAGGACCTCAAGAGCACGCTCGCCGACAAGGCCCGTGCCGACAAGGCGGCCGGCGACAAGGACGCCGCGAACGTCCTCGGGGGCGTCTTCCAGGAGCCCACCAGCCAGCGCGTCTACCCCAACGGCGACCTCGCGGCCGGCCTCCTCGGCTTCGTCAACGCCCAGGGCAAGGGCGGCGGCGGCATGGAACAGCAACTCGACCGGCGACTCGCGGGCCGTGACGGCGAGGTCACCTACGCCCAGTCGGGCGGTCGCCAGGTTCCCACCGCGGGCGGCACCGAGACGCCGGCGGTCCCCGGCTCCGACGTCGAGCTGACCATCGACCGGGACATCCAGTGGGCGGCCCAGAACGCCATCGCCGAGCAGGTCAAGAAGTCCAAGGCCGACCGCGGCTACGTGATAGTCCAGGACACCCGCACGGGCGAGGTCCTGGCCATGGCCAACGCCCCCGGCTTCGACCCCGGCGACCTCTCCGCCGCCGGCTCCGCCTCCCTCGGCAACGCCGCGCTCCAGGACGCCTTCGAACCCGGCTCCACCGCCAAGGTCATGTCGATGGCGGCCGTCCTGGAGGAGAACGCGGCCACCCCGTCCACCAAGGTCACCGTCCCCAACCGGCTGCACCGCGGCGACCGGCTCTTCCAGGACGACGTCGACCACCCCACCTGGTACCTCACCCTGAACGGGGTCCTCGCCAAGTCCAGCAACATCGGCACCATCCTCGCCACCGGCCAACTCGGCAAGACGCAGCCCCAGGCGAACCGGGTCCTCCACTCGTACCTGCGCAAGTTCGGCATCGGCGGCCCGACCGGGCTCGGCTTCCCGGGCGAGACCCCCGGCATCCTCGCGGCCCCCGACAAGTGGTCGACCTCGCAGCAGTACACGATCCCCTTCGGCCAGGGCGTGTCCATCAACGCGATGCAGGCGGCCTCCGTCTACTCCACCATCGCCAACGGCGGGGTCCGCGTCGAACCGAGCCTCGTGCGCGGCCACCACGGCCCCGACGACCGGTTCACCCCCGCTCCGGAACCCGAGGAGACCCGGGTCGTCAGCGAGCGCACCGCGCGGACCCTCTCCCGGATGCTGGAGTCGGTGGTCGACGACGAGCAGGGCACCGGCGTCAAGGCCCGCATCCCCGGCTACCGCGTGGCGGGCAAGACCGGCACCGCCAACCGCGTCGACCCGGTCACCGGCAAGTACCGCGGCTACACCTCGTCGTTCGCCGGTTTCGCCCCGGCCGACCAACCCCGGGTCACCGTCTACTGCGCCATCCAGAACGCCACCAAGGGCAGCTACTTCGGTGGCCAGATCTGTGGCCCCGTCTACAAGGAAGTCATGCAGTTCGCCCTCAAGAGCCTCCAGGTGCCGCCGACCGGCACCCCGCCCGCGCGGCTCCCCGTCACGTTCACGCCCTGACCGCACGCGGTGGCCCTGACCGGCCCGCCGAGCGACCGCCGCACCACCCGAGAGCCACCAGGAACCGCCCGTGACCACGAACACCCCTCCGCCGCGGAACCGACCCGGAGTTCCCGCCCGGCGCCCCGCACCCACCGACGGACCGGCCGTGACCGTCGCGAACCGGCCATTTAGCCCCCAGTACGGTGTGCCGGGTACGCTCACCGCCGTGTCACACGCCGATCCGTCACACCTCACCCAGAAGGGCGCTTCCGTGAGCTACCCGGGGCCGCCGCGACCGGCCCATGTCCCTGAGACCACCCTCGCGGAGCTGGCCGATCAGCTGGGCCTGACGGCCCCCGCCCAGGGGAAGGTCACCGGCATCACCCACGACTCCCGCGCGGTGCGCCCCGGCGACCTGTACGCCGCGCTGCCCGGCGCCCGGCTCCACGGTGCCGACTTCGCCGACCAGGCCGCCGGGCTCGGCGCCACTGCCGTCCTGACCGACCCGTCAGGAGCCGACCGCGCCGCCGCCACCGGACTCCCGGTCCTCGTGGTCGACGATCCCCGCGCCCGGATGGGCGCCCTCGCGGCCACCGTCTACGGACACCCCGGCGAGGAACTGCTCCAGATCGGCATCACCGGCACCTCCGGCAAGACCACCACCGCGTACCTGGTGCAGGGCGGCCTGGACGCGGCGGTCGGCGGGGTCAGCGGGCTCATCGGCACCGTCGAGATGCGGATCGGCGACGAACGCGTCAAGTCCGAGCGCACCACCCCCGAGGCCACCGACCTCCAGGCGCTGTTCGCGGTGATGCGCGAACGCGGCGCCGAGGCGGTCGCGATGGAGGTTTCCAGCCATGCACTGGTCCTCGGCCGGGTCGACGGCTGCGTCTTCGACGTCGCCGTCTTCAACAACCTGAGCCCGGAGCACATGGAGTTCCACTCCGACATGGAGGACTACTTCCGGGCCAAGGCACAGCTGTTCACCCCGGACCGCAGCAAACAGGGCGTCGTCAACTACGACGACGCGTACGGCCGTCGACTGGTCGCCGAGGCGACCGTCCCGGTCGTCACCTTCTCCGCGGAGGGCCACCCCGACGCCGACTGGCGCGCCGAGGACGTGGAGATCGGCCCCCTCGGCTCCACCTTCACCGTGCGGGGCCCGGCGGGGGAGCGGCTCAGCGCCCGCGCCCCGCTGCCCGGCCCGTTCAACGTCGCCAACACCCTCGCCGCGATCGTCACCCTGGCCACCGCCGGCCTCGACGCGCACGCCGTCGCCGAGGGCATCGCGGCCGTCCCCGGGGTCCCCGGCCGGCTGGAGCGCGTCGACGTCGGCCAGCCCTACCTGGCGGTCGTCGACTACGCCCACAAGACCGATGCCGTCGAATCGGTGCTGCGCGCCCTGCGCAAGGTCACCGAGGGACGGCTGCACATCGTGCTCGGCTGCGGCGGCGACCGCGACACCACCAAGCGCCGCCCGATGGGCGCCGCCGCCGCCCGGCTCGCCGACACCGCCCTGCTGACCTCCGACAACCCCCGCTCCGAGGACCCCCTCGCGATCCTCGCGGC
The DNA here is from genome assembly GCF_042724695.1 of Streptomyces sp. NPDC127068. NCBI lineage: Bacteria > Bacillati > Actinomycetota > Actinomycetes > Kitasatosporales > Streptomycetaceae > Streptomyces > Streptomyces sp. NPDC127068. Next base: position 65,507 of record NZ_JBHXEN010000032.1, read on the forward strand.
CATGCTCGCGGGCGCCGCCGAGGTGCCCGCCCACGAACGCGGCGAGGTCCGGGTCTTCGAGGACCGGGCCGCCGCGATCACCGCGGCCGTCGCGCTCGCCGGCCCGGGCGACACCGTGCTCGTCGCGGGCAAGGGCCACGAACAGGGCCAGGACATCGGCGGGGTGGTCCGACCCTTCGACGACCGGCACGTGCTGCGTGACGCCATCGAGTCCTCCCGTGCCGCCCGGCGCGCCCTCGCCGCCGCCGACGGCCCCGCCCCCGCAGCCGCCGCTGCCGACGCCGGCGGTGCGCAAGCCGGCGAAGCGGCCCAGCAGACCCAGGGATGAACACGTGATCGCCCTCTCCCTCGCCGAGATCGCCTCCGTAGTCGGCGGGCAACCCCACGACATACCGGACCCCTCGGTACGCGTCACCGGACCCGTCGTCCGTGACTCCCGCGAGGTGGTCCCCGGCAGCCTCTTCGTCGCCTTCGCCGGGGAACGCGTCGACGGCCACGACTTCGCCGCCCACGTGGTCGCCGCGGGCGCGGTGGCGGTGCTGGCCGCCCGGCCCGTCGGCGTCCCCGCGATCGTCGTGGACGACGTCCAGAGCGCCCTGGGCGCCCTGGCCCGGGCCGTCGTGGAACGCCTCGGCGCCACCCTGGTCGCCCTCACCGGCTCGGCGGGCAAGACCAGCACCAAGGACCTCCTCGCCCAGGTGCTCCAGCGCCACGGGCCGACGGTCTGGACGCCGGGCTCGCTCAACAACGAGATCGGGCTGCCGCTCACCGCCCTCAGCGCCACCGACGACACGCGTTACCTGGTCCTGGAGATGGGGGCGCGCGGAATCGGCCACATCCAGTACCTCACCGAACTGACCCCACCGCGCATCGGGCTCGTCCTCAACGTCGGGAGCGCCCACATCGGCGAGTTCGGCGGCCGGGAGCAGATCGCCCGGGCGAAGGGCGAACTCGTGGAGGCCCTGCCGGCCGCCGCCGAGGGCGGAGTCGCGATCCTCAACGCCGACGATCCGCTCGTCCGCGCGATGGCCACCCGCACCAAGGCCCGGGTCGTGCTCTTCGGGGAATCCGGCGAAGCGGACGTACGCGCCGAGAACGTCCGGCTCACAGCGTCCGGACAGCCTTGCTTCAGCCTTCACACACCCTCCGGGTGCGAAGACGTGACCTTGCGCCTGTACGGTGAGCACCACGTGTCGAACGCGCTTGCCGCGGCGGCCGTCGCCCATGAGCTGGGCATGCCCGTGGATGAGGTCGCACGCGCGCTCTCCGGAGCGGGCACCCTCTCCCGCTGGCGGATGGAGGTCACCGAGCGCCCCGACGGCGTGACGGTGGTCAACGACGCCTACAACGCGAACCCCGAGTCCATGAGGGCCGCCCTGCGCGCGCTTGCCGCGATGGGAGGCGGCTCCCGGGACCGAGGGGGCCGCACGTGGGCGGTGCTCGGTGCGATGGCCGAGCTCGGTGACGAGGCGCTCGCCGAGCACGACGCGATCGGACGGCTAGCCGTCCGGCTCAACGTGAGCAAGCTCGTGGCAGTCGGGGGCAGGGAAGCGGCCTGGCTGCGCATGGGCGCCTATAACGAGGGTTCGTGGGGTGAGGAGTCGGTGCACGTGTCCGACGCACAGGCGGCGATCGACCTATTGCGCGGTGAACTGCGGCCGGGGGACGTAGTCCTCGTCAAGGCATCCCGGGCGATCGGCTTGGAGCGGGTGGCCCTGGGGCTGCTGGAAGGGGACGCGAGCGGCGAGGGTGAGGTCGCCGCCCGATGATGAATCAGATCCTCTTCGCCGGTGTCATCGGTTTGTTCCTGACGCTGGTGGGCACGCCGCTGCTGATCAAGCTGCTGGCCCGCAAGGGCTACGGCCAGTACATCCGCGACGACGGCCCGCGCGAGCACCACAGCAAGCGCGGTACGCCGACCATGGGCGGCATCGCCTTCATCCTGGCGACGCTCATCGCGTACTTCCTGAGCAAGCTCATCACCGGGGCCCCGGTCACGGTCTCCGGACTCCTGGTCCTCGGCCTGATGGCCGGAATGGGCCTGGTCGGCTTCCTCGACGACTACATCAAGATCGTCAAGCGCCGTTCGCTGGGCCTGCGGGCCAAGGCGAAGATGGCCGGACAGCTCATCGTCGGCATCGCCTTCGCGCTCCTGGCCTTGCAGTTCAAAGACCAGCGCGGACTCGCCCCGGCCTCCACCAAGCTCTCCTTCGTCATGGACTTCGGCTGGACCATCGGCCCCGTCCTGTTCGTGGTGTGGGCGCTGTTCATGATCCTCGCCATGTCCAACGGCGTGAACCTCACCGACGGACTCGACGGCCTGGCCACCGGTGCCTCGGTGATGGTCTTCGGCGCCTACACCTTCATCGGCGTCTGGCAGTACCAGGAGTCCTGTGCCGACGCGAACAAGCTGACCAACCCGGGCGCCTGTTTCGAGGTCCGGGACCCGCTGGACCTCGCGGTGGTCGCCGCCGCCCTGATGGGCGCCTGCTTCGGCTTCCTGTGGTGGAACACCTCGCCGGCCAAGATCTTCATGGGCGACACCGGTTCGCTGGCACTCGGCGGTGCCCTCGCGGGCCTCGCCATCTGCTCCCGCACCGAGCTGCTGCTCGCGCTGCTCGGCGGCCTCTTCGTCCTCATCACCATGTCGGTCGTCATCCAGGTCGGCAGCTTCCGACTTACCGGGAAGCGCGTCTTCCGGATGGCACCGCTCCAACACCACTTCGAACTCAAGGGCTGGTCCGAAGTCCTGGTCGTGGTCCGCTTCTGGATCATCCAGGGCATGTGCGTGATCGTCGGACTCGGCCTCTTCTACGCCGGATGGGCAGCGGACAAGTGACCTTCGAGGGCACCCGACCCGCGGATTCCTTCGCGGGGCAGCACATCACCGTCGCCGGCCTCGGCGTGAGCGGCCTCAGCGCCGCCCGCGCCCTGGCCGGCTGCGGTGCGCACGTCACCGTCGTCGACGGCGGTGACGACGACACCCGCCGGCAGACGGCGGCCGTCCTCGCCGAGGAGGGCATCGCGGTCCGCCTCGGCGACGCCGACTCCCTGCCCGACGGGACCGGCCTGGTGGTCACCTCGCCCGGCTGGAAGCCCTCCTCGCCGCTGTTCGCCGCGGCGGGCGTCGACGTGATCGGCGACGTCGAGGTCGCCTGGCGGCTGCGCGGCCCCGACGCGGCACCCTGGCTCGCGGTCACCGGCACCAACGGCAAGACCACGACGACCCGGATGCTCGGCTCCATCCTGCGCGCCGCCGGACTGCGCACCGCCGAGGTCGGCAACATCGGCACCCCGATCGTCGACGTGGTCCTCGGCCAGGAACGCGGCGACGGCGCGACCCACGACGTGCTCGCCGTCGAACTCTCCAGCTACCAGCTGCACTGGGCGCCCTCGGTGCGCGCCCACTCGGCCGCCGTCCTCAACCTCGCCCCCGACCACCTGGACTGGCACGGCTCCATGGCCGCGTACGCCCGGGACAAGGGGCGCGTCTACGAGGGCAACCGGGTCGCCTGCGTCTACAACACCGCCGACCGGGCCACCGAGGACCTGGTGCGCGAGGCCGACGTCGAGGAGGGCTGCCGGGCCGTCGGCTTCACGCTCGGCCCGCCCGGCCCCTCCCAACTCGGGGTCGTCGACGGCATCCTCGTGGACCGCGCGTTCGTGGCGGACCGGCAGCGGCAGGCCCAGGAGCTCGCCGAGGTCGCGGACGTGAACCCGCCGGCCCCGCACAACATCGCCAACGCGCTCGCCGCCGCGGCGCTCGCCCGGGCCTTCGGCGTGCCCGCCGCAGCGGTACGGGACGGGCTGCGCGCCTTCCGCCCGGACGCCCACCGGATCTCGCACGTCGCCGACGTGGACTCGGTCGCCTACGTGGACGACTCCAAGGCCACCAACACGCACGCCGCCGAGGCCTCGCTCGCCGCCTACGAGCCGGTGGTGTGGATCGCGGGCGGGCTCGCCAAGGGGGCGTCCTTCGACGAACTCGTCGCCTCCGCCGCCAAGCGGCTGCGGGGCGTGGTCCTGCTGGGTGCCGATCGCGCGCTGATCGGAGAAGCCCTCGCGCGACACGCGCCCGAGGTGCCCGTGGTCGACGTGGACCGGACCGACACTGGGGCGATGTCCGCGGTGGTCGGGGCCGCCCGGGGGCTGGCGCGCGCGGGGGACACCGTCCTCCTGGCCCCGGCCTGTGCCTCCATGGACATGTTCACCAACTACAACGAGCGCGGGGACGCGTTCGCGGCGGCGGTCCGCGAACTCGACTCCGACGGCGCCTGAGCCGGTCACGTGGACGCGCGGGGCGCCCGTAGGCCTGGGAGGGTTCGCGTGAGTGCGTCGTGGCCGGAGCGTGGCGGTCGGAGTTGCGCGTGGTGAGCGGCAGCGGGCGGGCCGCGGCGGCCACCCGGCGGGAGCCGGCGCCCGCGGTGCCCGTCACGGGGCGGCGCGAGTCGTCGTTGAGGCGCCTTCGCGGCCGGGCCCGACGGGCCTGGGACCGCCCGTTGACCGCCTATTATCTGATTCTCGGCAGTAGCTTCCTCATCACCCTGTTGGGGTTGGTGATGGTCTACTCGGCGTCCATCATCCGGGCGTTGCAGCTCTCCCTGCCCGGGTCGTACTTCTTCCGCAAGCAGTTGCTGGCCGCCGCGCTCGGCGCGATCCTGCTGCTGGTCGCCTCCCGCATGCCCATCAAGCTGCACCGGGCGCTCGCCTATCCGATGCTCGCCGGTGCGGTCACCCTGATGGTGCTCGTCCAGGTGCCGGGGATAGGGGTCGCGGTCAACGGCAACCAGAACTGGATCGAGTTCGGCATCTTCCAGCTCCAGCCGAGCGAGTTCGGCAAGCTGGCCCTCGTGCTGTGGGGCGCCGACCTCCTCGCCCGCAAACAGGACAAACGACTGCTGAACCAGTGGAAGCACATGCTCGTGCCCCTGGTCCCGGTCGCGTTCATGGTGCTGGGCCTGATCATGCTCGGCGGGGACATGGGGACGGCGATCATCCTGACCGCCATCCTGTTCGGACTGCTGTGGCTCGCGGGAGCGCCCACCCGGCTGTTCGCCGGAGTCCTCGCGGTCGCCCTGGTGGTCGGCGCGGTCCTCATCAGGACCAGCCCCAACCGGATGTCCCGCCTCCAGTGCATCGGCGCCTCGGAACTGGGCGGCCCCACCGACCCCTGCTGGCAGGCCGTCCACGGAATCTACGCACTGGCGTCCGGCGGACTCTTTGGTTCCGGACTCGGTGCCAGTGTGGAAAAATGGGGTCAACTCCCGGAAGCCCACACTGACTTCATCTTCGCGATTGCCGGTGAAGAACTGGGTCTCGCGGGCACTCTGTCCGTGCTGGGGCTCTTCGCGGCTCTAGGCTATGCGGGTATCCGCGTGGCCGGACGCACGGAGGACCCCTTCGTGAGGTACGCCGCGGGTGGCGTGACCACCTGGATCATGGCCCAGGCCGTGATCAACATGGGTGCGGTGCTCGGCCTGCTGCCGATCGCCGGTGTCCCGCTCCCGCTGTTCTCATACGGGGGGTCGGCCCTGCTGCCGACCATGTTCGCCGTCGGCCTGCTGATCGCCTTCGCGAGGGACGAACCCGCGGCCCGGGCGGCACTCGCCCGGCAACGGGCCCACGGCCGCAAGCGGACCGCGGGAAGGGGCTCCGGGACGGACCGGGCGTCCCGGAGTTGGAACACGATGCGACGGCGCGTCAGGACGCGCCCGTCCGGAGAGCGGTGAATTTCGGTGCATGTCGTACTCGCCGGCGGAGGTACCGCCGGACACATCGAGCCCGCGCTCGCCCTGGCGGACGCCCTGCGTAGGCACGATCCGACCGTGGGGATCACGGCGCTGGGCACCGAGCGCGGCCTGGAGACCCGGTTGGTCCCCGAGCGGGGCTACGAACTGGCACTGATCCCCGCCGTGCCCCTGCCCCGCAAGCCGACCCCGGAGCTGATCACCGTTCCCGGCCGGCTGCGCGGCACCATCAAGGCGGCGGAGCAGATCCTCGAACGCACCCGGGCGGACGCCGTGGTCGGTTTCGGCGGCTACGTCGCCCTGCCCGGCTACCTGGCAGCCAAGCGCCGCGGCGTGCCCATCGTGATCCACGAGGCCAACGCCCGCCCCGGCCTCGCCAACAAGATCGGCTCCCGGTACGCGGCCCAGGTCGCGGTCTCCACCCCGGACAACAAGCTGCGCGGCGCCCGCTACATCGGCATCCCGCTGCGCCGCTCGATCGCCACCCTCGACCGGGCGGCCGTCCGGCCCGAGGCGCGGGCCGCCTTCGGGCTCGACCCGAACCTGCCGACGCTCCTGGTCTCGGGCGGCTCCCAGGGCGCCCGCCGCCTCAACGAGGTGGTCCAGCAGGCCGCGCCGTACCTCCAGCAGGCCGGCATCCAGATCCTGCACGCGGTCGGCCCCAAGAACGAACTGCCGCACATCGACAACATGCCCGGGATGCCGCCCTACATCCCGGTACCGTACGTGGACCGGATGGACCTCGCGTACGCCGCGGCCGACATGATGCTCTGCCGCGCGGGCGCGATGACCGTCGCCGAACTGTCCGCCGTCGGACTGCCGGCCGCCTACGTCCCGCTGCCCATCGGCAACGGGGAACAGCGGCTCAACGCCCAGCCGGTGGTCAAGGCGGGCGGTGGACTGCTCGTCGACGACGCCGAGCTGACGCCGCAGTGGGTGCAGGGCAACGTCCTGCCGGTGCTGGCGGACCCGCACCGGCTGTACCAGATGTCCCGTGCCGCGTCGGAGTTCGGCCGCCGGGACGCCGACGACCTGCTCGTCGGCATGGTGTACGAAGCGATCGCGTCACGCGCCAGGGCGTGACCCCAGTGCGGTGCGCGCCCAGCGCGTGACGGAAGGCAGGGAACGTGGCCGGACCGACGACCGCGGACGGTGAGCGGGACCCGGGCTCCGGCCCGCCCGGTCCCCCCGGGGAGCCGGGCCGGTTCGCCGCCCTGGCGTCCCGGTTGGCCGGCCGTCTGCCCCGGGCCCGTACCCGCACGCTGGTACTGTCCGCGGCGGCCCTGGCCGTCCTCGTCGCCGGGGGGATCTGGACCCTGTACGGGTCCCCGTGGCTGAGGGTCGGCAAGGTGAACGTCTCCGGAACCGGCGTCCTCGGTCCGGACGAGGTGCGGGAGGCCGCCGGAATCCGGCTCGGCACCCCGTTGATTTCCGTCGACACGGACCGGATCGCGGATCGACTCGCCAGCGAGTTGCCCCGAATCGATGAGATTGACGTCATTCGTTCCTGGCCGCGGGGAATCCGACTGGAAGTCACCGAGCGGAAACCGGTCCTGATTGTGGAAAAGGGCGGAAAGTTCATCGAAGTGGACGGGGAAGCGGTGCGGTTCGCGACCGTCGCCCGGGCTCCCGCGGGTGTCCCCGTCCTGGAATTGACGCCCCGTCGGACCCCCGGGCCCCAGCGCTTCGCCACCGGGGAACTCACCCGTGCCGCCGTCGAGGTCATGTCCGCCGTCCCGGCCCGGGTGGCCCGGCAGACGCGTACCCTCAAGGTCCGTAGTTATGACTCGATCACGCTGGAGTTGGCCGGTGGTCGTACGGTCGACTGGGGCAGCGTCGAGAAGGGCGAGGCGAAGGGCGTCACCCTCACCGCGTTGATGAAAGCGGCTCCCAAGGCCAGGCACTTCGACGTCAGTGTTCCCACCGCCCCGGCGTCAGCGGCGAGTTGACGCACATTTGCCCAGGCCAGCACCCTGAGTGGGCAGCGCTACGGCTGATCACATAGGGTGAAAAGAAAAACGGGAGGTTCGGCGTGTTCGTTGAACGCGCGCCACTTGTCGACTTAGTGTCCTGTTCGGAAGAGTCCAGGGAACAGGCACACTGGTAACCCTAAACTTCAGCGTTAGGGTTCGGGTCGGCGTTCGGACCGTCCCAATTCGGCATTGGCCGTCGCGGCGCGACACGGCGAGCGACGGCACGTAATCGAGGCGAGAGGCTCTCGACGTGGCAGCACCGCAGAACTACCTCGCAGTCATCAAGGTCATCGGTGTCGGCGGCGGTGGTGTCAATGCCATCAACCGGATGATCGAGGTCGGCCTCAAGGGTGTCGAGTTCATCGCGATCAACACCGACGCCCAGGCGTTGTTGATGAGCGACGCCGACGTCAAGCTCGACGTCGGTCGCGAACTCACCCGGGGCCTGGGAGCCGGGGCCAACCCGGCCGTCGGCCGCAAGGCCGCCGAGGACCACCGCGAAGAGATCGAGGAGGTCCTCAAGGGGGCCGACATGGTCTTCGTCACCGCCGGCGAAGGCGGCGGCACCGGCACCGGCGGCGCACCCGTCGTCGCCAACATCGCCCGCTCGCTGGGCGCCCTCACCATCGGCGTGGTCACCCGGCCCTTCACCTTCGAAGGCCGCCGCCGCGCCAACCAGGCCGAGGACGGCATCGCGGAACTCCGCGAAGAGGTCGACACCCTCATCGTCATCCCCAACGACCGACTGCTGTCCATCTCGGACCGCCAGGTCAGCGTGCTCGACGCGTTCAAGTCGGCCGACCAGGTCCTGCTCTCGGGCGTCCAGGGCATCACCGACCTCATCACCACCCCCGGTCTCATCAACCTCGACTTCGCCGATGTGAAGTCGGTGATGTCCGAAGCCGGTTCCGCGCTCATGGGCATCGGTTCCGCCCGCGGCGACGACCGCGCGGTGGCCGCCGCCGAGATGGCGATCTCCTCGCCGCTGCTCGAAGCCTCCATCGACGGGGCCCGCGGGGTGCTGCTGTCCATCTCCGGCGGCTCGGACCTCGGCCTCTTCGAGATCAACGAGGCCGCCCAACTCGTCAGCGAGGCCGCCCACCCCGAAGCCAACATCATCTTCGGCGCCGTCATCGACGACGCCCTCGGTGACGAGGTGCGGGTCACGGTCATCGCCGCTGGGTTCGACGGGGGCCAGCCCCCGGCCAAGCAGCACGGCAGCCTCAGCGCCAGCAGCACCAAGCGCGAGGACTCCGCCCCCGCCCGCTCCGCCGAGTCCCGTCCGACCTACGGCGGCCTCGGCAGCGTCACGCCGCGCGAGGAGCCGCCGGTGAAGTCGGAGCCCGTCGAGGCTCCGGTCGCGGGTGACTACACGTCGGCTTCCTCCGGCGCCCCGGGTTCCTCCGGCCTCTCGCCGCAGGTGCCGCCCGCCCGGTACGACAGCGCCGCGGAGGAACTGGACGTGCCGGACTTCCTCAAGTGATAGGTCGATCCGGCGAGGTGATCCCGGACCGGAGCACCACGAGCGGCGCGCACTTCGCCTTCACCGACAGGTGGGGCGGGGTGAGCGCCGCTCCGTACGAACAGCTGAACCTCGGCGGGGCCGTCGGAGACGACCCCGCCGCAGTCCGTGCCAACCGCCGCATCGCCGCCGGCAACCTGGGGTTCGACCCGGCCGCCGTCGTCTGGATGAACCAGGTCCACGGCAAGGACGTCGTCGTGACCGACGGGCCCTGGGGCGAGTCCCCGGCCCCCCGGGTCGACGCCGTCGTCACCGCCCGGCGCGGAGTGCCGCTCGCCGTGCTCACCGCGGACTGCGTGCCCGTCCTGCTGGCCGACCCGGTCGCGGGGGTCGCCGCCGCCGCGCACGCCGGACGCCCCGGCCTGGTCGCCGGGGTGGTCCCCGCCGCAGTGGCCGCCATGGCGGAACTCGGCGCCGAACCCGCCCGGATCATCGCGCGGACCGGTCCCGCGGTCTGCGGCGGCTGCTACGAGGTGCCCGAGGCGATGCGCGCCGAGGTGGCCGCCGTCGAACCGGCCGCCCACGCGGAAACCACCTGGGGCACCCCCGCCGTCGACGTGTCCGCCGGAGTGCACGCCCAGTTGGAGCGCCTCGGCGTGCACGACCGGAAGCGTTCCGAGGTGTGTACGCGGGAGTCGCACCACCACTTCTCGTACCGCCGCGACCGCACCACGGGTCGGCTCGCGGGCTATGTCTGGTTGGACTGGTAGGGCATGACGGACCGTAAGGGACAACTAGCGGCCAATCTGGCGAAGGTGGAGGAACGCCTCGCGGCGGCCTGTGCCGCCTCGGGCCGGGACCGGGCGGACGTCACTCTCGTCGTGGTCACCAAGACCTACCCGGCCAGTGATGTCCGTCTCCTGTGGGAGCTCGGCGTCCGGCAGGTCGCGGAGAACCGGGACCAGGACGCCGCCCCCAAGGCCGCCGCCTGCGCCGACCTCCCGCTGACCTGGCACTTCGTCGGGCAGTTGCAGACCAACAAGGTTCGCTCGGTCCTCGGTTACGCCTCCGAGGTGCAGTCCGTCGACCGGGCCAGGCTGGTGACCGCGCTGTCGGGGGAGGCGGTGCGCGCCGGCCGCGAGGTCGGCTGTCTCGTGCAGGTGGCGCTCGACGCCCGGGAGAGCGCCCGCGGCGAGCGCGGCGGGGTCGGACCCGACGGGATCGGGGAGTTGGCGGCCCTGATCGCCGGGGCCGAAGGGCTCCGGCTGGACGGTCTGATGACCGTCGCACCGCTCACCGGTCCGTACGCCGGACGGCAACGCGAGGCGTTCGGGCGGTTGATGGATTTGTCGACTGCCCTGCGCGCGGAGCATCCTGCTGCGAACATGGTGTCAGCAGGGATGAGCGGGGACCTCGAAGAGGCCGTTGCGGCCGGAGCGACACATGTGCGCGTCGGTAGTGCGGTACTCGGAGTCCGTCCCGGGCTCGGGTAACGTCACCAAGAAGTCGGACCACAGCAGAAAATATGGTCATTACCGTTGATTTGACGGGCAGACCACGTGGATCGCGGAGACTTGGTTGGCGTCAGCCGATCCACCACGCCGATCCACCACAGAGCGGAGGACTCAGAGCATGGCCGGCGCGATGCGCAAGATGGCGGTCTACCTCGGCCTCGTGGAGGACGATGGGTACGACGGCAGGGGTTTCGACCCCGATGACGATTTCGAACCCGAGTTGGACCCGGAGTCCGAGCGGGATCACCGGCGACACGACACGCCGCACCAGTCCCATCAGGGCCATGGCCAACCGCTACAGTCCCAGCGGGACGAATCGGTACGAGTGGTGCAACCCCCCGTGCAGCGCGACCCCGTGCCCCAGTCCGCCGCGCTCGCGGTGGAATCGGCACGCCCGGCGCGCATTGCTCCCGTGGCATCCATCACACCCGACCGCCAGAGCTTGGAGAAGAACGCGCCGGTGATCATGCCCAAGGTCGTGTCCGAGCGGGAGCCGTACCGGATCACCACGCTGCACCCGCGGACGTACAACGAAGCCCGTACCATCGGCGAACACTTCCGCGAGGGCACTCCGGTGATCATGAACCTGACCGAGATGGACGACACCGACGCGAAGCGACTTGTCGACTTTGCCGCTGGCCTCGTCTTCGGTCTGCACGGCAGTATTGAACGCGTGACCCAGAAGGTGTTCCTGTTGTCTCCTGCTAACGTCGATGTCACGGCGGAGGACAAGGCTCGCATCGCAGAGGGCGGGTTCTTCAACCAGAGCTGAGACGCAGGACCGGCCGCAGGCCGATAATCCGGTACGACGACACAGGCACGAACCAGGGGAGAGGGACAGCACCAGATGCGCGTGTTCTTGGACGTGATCTACATCGCGCTGATGTGTTTCCTCATCGTGCTCATCTTCCGGTTGGTCATGGACTACGTCTTCCAGTTCGCCCGCTCGTGGCAACCCGGCAAGGCGATGGTGGTCGTTCTGGAGGCCACTTACACTGTCACTGATCCACCGCTGAAGTTGCTGCGACGGTTCATCCCACCGCTGCGTCTCGGGGGCGTGGCGCTCGACTTGTCCTTCTTCGTTCTGATGATCATCGTCTACATCTTGATCTCCGTCGTGAGCCGACTGTGAACGATGACGGTCCCCGCTGATGCGGGGGTTGATCCCGCCGACGACTACGTTGAGGTAAAGAGATGCCATTGACCCCCGAGGACGTGCGGAACAAGCAGTTCACGACCGTCCGCCTTCGAGAAGGCTATGACGAGGACGAGGTCGATGCCTTCCTCGATGAGGTCGAAGCCGAACTGACCCGCCTGCTACGCGAGAACGAGGACCTGCGCGCCAAACTGGCCGCGGCGACCCGGGCCGCCGCGCAGAACCAGCAGCAGGCCGGAATGCGCAAGCCTCCGGAGCAGCAGCAGGAGCGACCGGGTCCGGTGCCCGCTGCCATATCGGGACCGCAGCCGGTGCCGCCGCAGCAACAGCAGCAGATGGGTGGCCCGATGGGCGGCCCGCCGCAGTTGCCGAGTGGTGCACCGCAGCTGCCGGCCGGTCCGGGTGGCCACGGCCCGGGCCCCATGCAGCAGGGTCCCGGACCGATGCAGCAGGGCCCCGGTCCCATGCAGCAGGGTGTCCCCGGCCAGATGCAGCAGGGCCCCGGTGGACCGATGCAGCAGGGTCCCGGCCAGATGCAGCAGGGTCCTGGCGGACCGATGCAGCAGGGTCCCGGTCCGATGCAGCAGGGTGTCCCCGGCCAGATGCAGCAGATGGGCGGCCCCATGGGTGGACCCATGGGCGGCCACGGTCCGCAGATGTCCCAGCCCGGTCAGGGTCCCGGTGGCGACAGCGCCGCCCGGGTGCTCTCGCTCGCTCAGCAGACGGCCGACCAGGCCATCGCCGAGGCCCGGTCCGAGGCCAACAAGATCGTCGGTGAGGCCCGTAGCCGCGCCGAGGGTCTGGAGCGGGACGCCCGCGCCAAGGCCGATGCGCTGGAGCGGGACGCGCAGGAGAAGCACCGCGTCGCGATGGGCTCCCTGGAGTCCGCCCGCGCCACGCTGGAGCGCAAGGTCGAGGACCTGCGCGGCTTCGAGCGCGAGTACCGCACGCGGCTGAAGTCGTACCTGGAGTCCCAGCTGCGTCAGTTGGAGACCCAGGCCGATGACTCGCTGGCGCCGCCGCGGGCACCGTCCGCTGCTTCGCTGCCGCCGTCGCCCGCGCCTTCGATGGCTCCCGCTGGGGCGGGTGCGCCCTCCTACGGGGGGCAGTCCATGGGTGGGGCGCCCGCGCAGGGTGGTCCGTCGTACGGTGGGCAGCAGGCGATGTCGCCCGCGATGACGCAGCCGATGGCTCCGGTTCGGCCGCAGGCGCCGCAGCCGATGCAGCAGGCTCCCTCTCCCATGCGGGGCTTCCTCATCGATGAGGACGACAACTGACGGGTCGTTGACCCACGTAGGGCGGGGCCCCCGGTACGCCGGGGGCCCCGCCCTTTTGCTACGCACCTCTGTACGCCCACCTGTACGTGCGCTGTCCTGCGCGGTGCGCTGGATGCTTCGCGCAGTTCCCCGCGCCCCTTATCGGGGCGTTCCGCTGTGGTGCGTTGTTCGGTTGGGGTGCGTCCCGCTGTTGCGCAGTTCCCCGCGCCCCTGGATCTCGGGCGCTTCTCGATGCCGTCATCCGCAGCCACAAACGGGCCCCGATAGGGGCGCGGGGAACTGCGCGAATCGCACCACGCACCCGCGAGAACCGCGCACCGCCAGGTGGACGCACCGAAAAGGGGCGCGGGGAACTGCGCGAGCAACCACTGCGCACCCGCACCCGGCGACGCACCGCCAGCGGCAGCCCCGATGAGGGGCGCGGGGAACTGCGCAAAGCGCCCAGCGCACCCGCAGAGAACCGCGCACCGCCAGGTGAACGTACCGAAGGGGCGCGGGGAACTGCGCGGGCAACCACTGCGCACCCGCTCGGGGCGCACCGTCGTGAGGGTGCGCCCCGTGCGGGGGTCAGACCTTGCGGAGGCTGAACGTCAGGGACAGCGCAGGGTCCGAGAAGACGGGGGCTTCGGGCTCCGCCCGAACGAACTCCGCGGCGAGCACCTCCTCGGACACCAGCCCCCCGTGTTCCGACAACGCCTCGACGACCCGCTCGTCCCCCGCGTCCCAACGCAGCGCGATCCGATCGGCGACGTCCAACCCGCTGTTCTTGCGGGCCTCCTGGATCAACCGGATCGCGTCCCGGGCGAGTCCGGCCCTGCGCAGCTCGTCGGTGATCTCCAGATCGAGGGCGACGGTCGCCCCGGAGTCGGACGCCACGGACCACCCTTCGCGCGGGGTCTCCGTGATGATGACCTCGTCCGCCGCGAGCTCCACCTTCTCGCCGTCGACCTCGACGAACGCCGTTCCCTCGCGCAGCGCGAGCGACAGCGCCGCCGCGTCCGCCTCGGCGACGGCCTTGGCGACCGCCTGCACGCCCTTGCCGAACCGCTTGCCGAGGGCACGGAAGTTCGCCTTCGCCGTGGTGTCGACCAGGGAGCCCCCCACCTCGGACAGCGAGGCGAGCGAGGTGACGTTCAGCTCCTCGGTGATCTGCGCGTGCAGTTCCACCGGGAGCGAGTCGAAGCCGGACACCGCGATCAGGGCCCGGGACAGCGGCTGACGGGTCTTCACCCCGGACTCCGCACGGGTCGCCCGCCCGAGTTCCACCAGCCGTCGCACCAGCACCATCTGTCGGGACAGCTCGGGGTCGATCACGTCGAGGTCGGCTTCGGGCCACGTCGAGAGGTGCACCGATCCGGGTGCGTCCGGCGTCACCGGGACCACCAGGTCCTGCCAGACCCGCTCGGTGATGAACGGGGTCAGCGGCGCCATCAGCCGGGTGACCGTCTCGATCACCTCGTGCAGGGTCCGCAGCGCGGCCTTGTCGCCCTGCCAGAACCTGCGCCGGGAGCGCCGGACGTACCAGTTGGACAGGTCGTCGACGAAGGCCGACAGCAGCTTGCCGGCACGCTGGGTGTCGTACGCGTCGAGCGCCCGGGTCATCTGGTCGGTCAGCGCGTGCAGTTCCGACAGCAGCCAGCGGTCGAGCACCGGGCGCTCGGCGGGCGCGGGGTCGGCCGCGGAGGGCGCCCAGCGGGACGTACGGGCGTACAGGGCCTGGAAGGCGACCGTGTTCCAGTAGGTCAGCAGCGTCTTGCGGACCACCTCCTGGATGGTGCCGTGCCCGACGCGGCGGGCCGCCCAGGGGGAGCCGCCCGCGGCCATGAACCAGCGCACGGCGTCGGCGCCGTGCTGGTCCATCAGCGCGATGGGTTCCAGGATGTTCCCGAGGTGCTTGGACATCTTGCGGCCGTCCTCGGCGAGGATGTGGCCGAGGCAGACCACGTTCTCGTACGAGGACTTGTCGAACACCAGGGTGCCGACCGCCATCAGCGTGTAGAACCAGCCGCGGGTCTGGTCGATCGCCTCGGAGATGAACTGCGCCGGGTAGCGGCTCTCGAACAGTTCCTTGTTCTGGAACGGGTAGCCCCACTGCGCGAACGGCATCGAACCCGAGTCGTACCAGGCGTCGATGACCTCCGGGACGCGGGTCGCGGTGGCCGCGCACTCGGGGCAGTCGAAGGTGACCGCGTCGATGAACGGCCGGTGCGGGTCCAACTCCGACTGGTCGGTGCCGGTCAGCTCCGTCAGTTCCGCGCGGGAGCCGACACAGGTCAGATGGCCCTCTTCGCAGCGCCAGATCGGCAGCGGGGTGCCCCAGTAGCGGTTGCGGGACAGCGCCCAGTCGATGTTGTTGTTGAGCCAGTCCCCGTAGCGACCGTTCTTGATGGAGTCGGGGAACCAGTTCGTCTTCTCGTTCTCTTCGAGGAGACGGTCCTTGATCGCGGTGGTGCGGACGTACCAGGAGGGCTGGGCGTAGTACAGCAGTGCGGTGTGGCAGCGCCAGCAGTGCGGATAGCTGTGCTCGTACGGGATGTGCTTGAAGAGCAGGCCCCGTTCCTGGAGGTCCCGGGTCAGCGCCTCGTCCGCCTTCTTGAAGAAGGTGCCGCCGACGAGCGGCAGGTCCTCCTCGAAGGTGCCGTCCGGGCGGACCGGGTTGACCACCGGCAGCCCGTAGGCGCGGCAGACCAACAGGTCCTCCTCACCGAAGGCGGGGGACTGGTGGACGAGTCCCGTACCGTCCTCGGTGGTGACGTAGTCGGCGTTGACGACGTAGTGCGCGGGGCCGGCGTCGGCCGGGAACTCCACCAGGTCGAACGGGCGCCGGTAGGACCAGCGCTCCATCTCGGCGCCCGTGTAGCTCCGTCCGGTGGGCTCCCAGCCCTCGCCGAGCGCCTTCGCCACCAACGGCCGGGCGACGACGAGCTGCTCCGTGCCGTCGGTCACCACGTCGTAGACGACCTCGGGGTGCGCGGCGGTGGCGGTGTTGGACACCAGCGTCCACGGGGTGGTCGTCCAGACCAGGAGCGCCGCCTCGCCCGCCAGCGGGCCGGAGGTCAGGGGGAAGCGCACGTACACCGACGGGTCGACGACCGTCTCGTACCCCTGGGCCAGCTCGTGGTCGGACAGGCCGGTGCCGCAGCGCGGGCACCAGGGCGCCACCCGGTGGTCCTCCACCAGCAGGCCCTTGCCGAAGATCTCCTTCAGCGACCACCACACGGAGTCGATGTACTCCGGGTCCATGGTGCGGTAGGCGTCGTCCAGGTCGACCCAGTAGCCCATGCGGTTGGTCAGCTCGGCGAAGGCGTCCGTGTGGCGGGTCACGGACGCGCGGCACCGGTCGTTGAACTCGGCGATGCCGTACGCCTCGATGTCCTTCTTGCCGCTGAAGCCGAGTTCCTTCTCGACGGCCAGCTCCACCGGCAGGCCGTGGCAGTCCCAGCCCGCCTTGCGCGCCACGTGGTAGCCGCGCATGGTCCGGAACCGGGGGAACACGTCCTTGAAGACCCGGGCCTCGATGTGGTGGGCGCCGGGCATGCCGTTCGCGGTCGGCGGGCCCTCGTAGAACACCCACTCGGGGCGCCCTTCCGACTGCTCCAGGCTCTTGGCGAAGATCTTGTTCTCGCGCCAGAAGTCGAGCACGGCGTGTTCCAGGGCGGGCAGGTCGATCTGGGCGGGCACCTGCTGGTACTGCGCCTCGACGCTGTGCGCGGATTCTTGCGGGGGCGGGGTCATCGCGACGGCTCCTCCAACGGACTGCTGCCTTCCGTCGGAGGGACGAGAGCCGGTGCGCCTGCTGAGGCGTGCTCCCGCGGTACCACCCTCCTTGGCCTTCCGGTACGGCTGCGCCGGACGGCCCCCTCATTGGGGTGCGATGTCGGTTCTACCGGCCCCTGGCGCCCGGTGGGCGGGGTTTTCTTCCGACGGCTCCGGGGAGATCTTCACACCGCGCTCGCCCCCGGGCTCCCACCGTCCCCGGGTCGCTCTGGGCTGCGTACGCCGCTACTCGGCCCCATCCACACCTGTTCGCTCCGTCAGTGTACGGGCCCCGGGCGCGGCTGCCGAACCGGTTTGCCGAGGGGCCGCCCCGCCCGGGGCGCTCCGGGTGGCCGAGCACGCCGGGGGTGACTCGAACGGGGGACGGCGGGCCCGCGCGCACCGGTGCGTCTCCGGGGCCGGCGGGAGCGGCCTGTCGACCGGGAGTGACTGTTTCAGCGTGTTCGTCACCGTTTGCCGCTCTCGTTGTGGCGACTTATCGTCCCCAGAGCGATGTGGGTGCACGATCCCGACAGGTGAAGGGGCCGCGGCCATGGTGGCGAAACAGACCGCCGCGCAGTACGCGTCCTCCGGGGCGGACGCCCCTTCGGGCGGTGCTGGCGGGGACGGGCCCGAGGCCGAGGCCACCGGGAAGGCACCGGCGAAGAAGGCACCGGCGAAGGCCACGGCCAAGAAGGCCGCGACGAAGGCCACGGCCAAGAAGACGGCCAAGAAGACGGCGGCGAAGGGAACGGCAGCCAAGAAGGCCGCCCCGAAGAAGGCCCCCGCCAAGAAGGCCCCCGCCAAGAAGGCGGCTGCCGAGGAGGCGGTGGGTGCGGAGGCGGTGGGCGGTGAAGGGGCCGGCAAGGAGTCGACCGCGGCGAAGCGGACGGCGGCCAGGAAGGCGACGGCCGGGAAGGGCGGGCGCACGACCACGTCCACGAGCGCGAGCAGGAGCAGTAAGCGGGCCGCCGGCCGGGCAGACATTCCAGGGGCGGCCGAGACCACCCCGGGCGGGGCGACGAAGCGTTCGGGGAGCCGTAGGAGCACACGCAGCACCGACAGGGCGACTGCGGTCGCGGAGACGACGGGAGCCACGACAGTGGTTGCGAAGAAGACGCGGGGCACGACCACGGGGACGAAGGCGCCCACCTCGGTGCCGGGAGCACGGCTGGCCGCGGCGGAACCCGGCGAACTGCCGGTGCGCCCCGGCGAGGACGCCTGGACGGCCGAGGAGGTCGCCGAGGCCCGGGCGCTGCTGTCCGCCGACGCGACCCGGTTGCGCGAGGAGATCAGCTCGTCCGAGGCGTCCCTGGCGGGGCTGATGCGGGACTCCGGGGACGGCGCGGGCGACGACCAGGCCGACACCGGGACCAAGAACATCACCCGCGAGCACGAACTCTCCCTCACGGCCAATGCCCGCATCATGCTCGAACAGACCGAGCACGCCCTCGAACGGCTCGCCGCCGGGACGTACGGGCTCTGCGAGAACTGCGGGAAGCCCATCGGCAAGGCCCGCATGCAGGCGTTCCCCCGGGCCACCCTGTGCGTGGAGTGCAAGCAGAAGCAGGAGCGGCGGGGCTGATCCCCTCCGCCGGGCGGGCCCGGGCGTCGCCCGGGGTGCGGCTGCTCCCCTGATCAGCCGCGGAGCCGGTGCCGTACCCTCGTCCTCAGTCAGGTACCTAGGCTGAGGGACTCACGTGGCAGAGGCGGAGCGCACCATCGACACCCCGGACTCCCCGGACCCCGCCGGCGCGGCGTCGGCCCCCGGCGGCGAGCACGACGAACAGCGGGACGTGGCCGCGGGTGCCGTCGCGGACGGGGAGGAGACCCCGGCTTCGCGCGGCAAGCGGCGGATCGCGGTGCTGCTCGTGGTGGCCGCCTTCGCCTACGCGCTCGACCTGGGCAGCAAGCTGCTCGTCGTCGCCAAGCTGGAGCACCACGAGCCGATCAACATCATCGGCGAGTGGCTCCGCTTCGAGGCGATCCGCAACCCCGGCGCGGCCTTCGGCGTGGGCGAGGCGTTCACCGCGATCTTCACGCTGATCGCGGCGACCGTGATCGTGGTGATCATCCGGCTCGCCCGCAAGCTGTACAGCGCTCCCTGGGCCATCGCCCTGGGCCTGCTGCTCGGCGGCGCCCTGGGGAACCTCACCGACCGGATCTTCCGGGCCCCCGGCGTCTTCGAGGGCGCCGTCGTGGACTTCATCGCGCCGAAGGGCTTCGCGGTCTTCAACCTCGCGGACTCCGCGATCGTGTGCGGCGGCATCCTGATCGTGCTGCTGTCCTTCCGCGGCCTCGACCCGGACGGGACCGTCCACAAGGACTGACTGAGGCCCCTGGCGCAGGGGCGGGTCGGACCCGGCGAACGACGAGGTCCGGGCGGGGACACCTGCTGCGTCCTGCATACTCGACGGGTGAGCGCTATTCCCGAGATCCGAACCCTGCCCGTGCCGGACGGCCTGGAGGGCGAGCGCGTCGACGCCGCCATCTCCCGGATGTTCGGCTTCTCCCGTACGAAGGCGGCGGAGCTGGCCGCCGCGGGCAAGGTGCTGGTCGACGGCACGGCGGTCGGCAAGTCCGAGCGCGTGCACGGGGGGGCCTGGCTGGAGGTGGAGATGCCGCTGCCGCCCGCACCCGTGCAGGTCGTCGCCGAGCCCGTCGAGGGCATGGAGATCATCCATGACGACGACGACGTCGTGGTGATCGTCAAGCCCGTCGGGGTCGCCGCGCACCCGAGCCCCGGCTGGACCGGCCCCACCGTCATCGGCGGACTGGCCGCCGCCGGCTACCGGATCTCCACCTCGGGCGCCGCCGAGCGCCAGGGCATCGTGCACCGGCTCGACGTGGGGACCTCGGGGCTGATGGTGGTCGCGAAGTCCGAGTACGCGTACAGCTCGCTCAAGCAGCAGTTCCGTGAGCGGACCGTGGACAAGCGGTACCACACCCTGGTCCAGGGGCACCCCGACCCGACCAGCGGCACCATCGACGCGCCGATCGGGCGGCACCCCCAGCACGACTACAAGTGGGCGGTCGTCGCCGAGGGCAAGCCCTCGGTCACCCACTACGACCTGCTGGAGGCGTTCCGGGCGGCCTCGCTCCTCGACGTGAAGCTGGAGACCGGCCGCACTCACCAGATCCGGGTGCACATGGCCGCGCACCGCCATCCGTGCGTCGGCGACCTCACCTACGGGGCCGACCCCACGCTCGCCGCCCGGCTCGGGCTGACCCGGCAGTGGCTGCACGCGGTGCGCCTCGGGTTCGAGCACCCGGGGGAGGCCCGCTGGGTGGAGTTCGAGAGCACCTACCCCGAGGACCTCCAGCGGGCGCTCGACCGGGTGCGCGCCGAGTCCTCGTAGGAGACCCCCTAGCCGGGGGGCAGGACGGCTGCCGTGGTGTTGATCCGCGGCAGCGCGTAGGGGTGCTGCTCGGCGAGCCAGCTCAGCATCCGCTCGCGGACCGCGACCCGGACCGTCCAGATGTCGTCGGCGTCCTTCGCGGTGACCACGGCACGCACCTGCATCGTGGTCGGGGTGGTGTCGGTGACCGCGAGGGTGAACTCGCGCCGGTCCCAGGCCGGGCACTCCGCCAGGACCTCGGCCAGCCGCTTGCGCATCGCGTCCACCGGAGCGCTGTGGTCGAGGTGGAAGAAGACGGTGCCCGTCATCTGCACCCCGCCCCGGGACCAGTTCTCGAACGGCTGGCTGGTGAAGTACGAGACGGGCATGGTGATGCGCCGCTCGTCCCAGGTGCGGACGGTGAGGAAGGTGAGCGTGATCTCGTCCACCGTGCCCCACTCGCCGTCCACCACCACCGTGTCGCCGAGCCGGACCATGTCGCCGAAGGCGATCTGGAACCCGGCGAACAGGTTCCCCAGGGTGGACTGCGCGGCGACGCCCGCCACGATCCCGAGCACCCCCGCGGAGGCCAGCAGCGAGGTGCCGGCCGTCCGCATCGCGGGGAACGTCAGCAGCATGGCCGCGACGGCGACCACCCCGACCACGGCCGTGACGACCCGCTGGATCAGGGTCACCTGGGTGCGGACCCTGCGCAGCCGCGCGGGGTCGCGGTGCGCGGTGGCGTAGCGGCGGTACGAGGACTCCACGACCGCCGCGGCGACGCGCACCAGCAGCCAGGCGGTGGCCCCGATGAGGACCAGCGACAGCAGCCGCCCCACGCTCGCCGTGTGATCCCCCCAGCGGCCGGCCTGCCGGTAGGAGCCCCTGAGCAGGGCCGTGCACAGCACCACCTGGAGGGGGAGGCGGCAGCGGCGCAGGAGTCCCCACAACGGGGCTTCCGGGTGGCGGCGGTCGGCCCGGCGGAGCAGTTGGTCGACGGCCCACCCGAGCAGCAGGGTGAGCACGACGGAACCGCCGAGGACCAGGGCGGGGCGTAGTACGTTCTCCATGCCTGCGCTTGTTACCGCCTGCGGCCGGTCGTGAACATCCGATCTGCGGGCGGTGCCCCGCTCACGGGCGGGCGTCGGATTCCGTCGACGGCGCCGGCGTCCGGTCGCCGTCCTGGTGGTCCTTGTGCCGGTGGTAGTGGCGGGCCACCCGGGTGCGGTTGCCGCAGCGCGTGGCCGAGCACCAGCGCCGGCGGGGGTTCGCGGCGAGGAACAGCAGCACGCAGTCCGGGGCCTCGCAGACGCGCACCCGCTGGAGGTCGGGGCCGGCGACCAGGGCGGCGGCCGACTCGGCCAGCCGGGCGGCGATCCACTGCCCCGGGGTGCCGCCGGTGCGTTGGGGAACCGCGGTGACGGCCGTTCCGTCCCAGGCCAGTCGGAGCGTGCCGGGCGCCGTGCGTTGCGCCCGGTTCAGGGTGGCCAGCGCGGATTCGGGGGGTCGCGTGCCGCTGCGCACCCGCGCGAGGACGGTCGCGGTGGCGTCCCGCACCTCCCGTACCGCTTCCAGGTCCGTGAGCGTCACCTCCGCTCCGTCGCCTTCGGGCAGCCGGTCGGCCTGGAGCGCGAGCCAACTGCGCAGCTGCTCGGCCGTGGTGAGGAGATCGCCGCTGCTCGGCCGGGTGTTGACCAGGTCGAGGGCGAGAGGCTCGCCGGTGAACGGTGCCGTGTCACTCATGCGCCTAATGCTATACCGCCGCATCCTCCCATTAGGTATGGTCAGTGACAGCTAACGCATCAACTCACCATGGAGGCATTAGTGAGTGCGTGTTCCCCCACCTCTCCGCTCGTCGCGGCGCCGGCCCCGGCGGTCCACCGCCACCTCGACGTCGACGGCGTGCGGGTCTTCTACCGGGAGTCGCTGCCGGAGCGCCCGGACGCCCCGGTCCTGCTGCTCCTGCACGGATTCCCCTCCGCCTCCCACCAGTTCCGGCGTCTGATCGACACCCTCGGCTCCCGGTACCGGCTGATCGCCCCCGACTACCCGGGCTTCGGTCACACCGAGGCGCCCACCGACTTCACCTACTCCTTCGACCGGCTCGCCGACGTCATGGAGGGGTTCGTGCAGGGGCTCGGCCTGGACCGGTTCGTCATGTACGTCTTCGACTTCGGTGCGCCCGTCGGGTTCCGGCTCGCGACCCGGCACCCCGAGTGGATCGCGGGACTGGTCGTCCAGAACGGCAATGCGTACGAGGAGGGACTGTCCGACGCCGCCCGGGACTTCATCGCCCTGCGCCCGGAGCAGGAAGGCGCCCGGGAGACCGTCCGTGCGCTCTTCACCCTCTCCGGCACGCGCTTCCAGTACGAGGCGGGGACCCGCGATCCGGAGCGCATCGCCCCGGACGGCTGGATCCTCGACCAGTACTTCCTGGACCGGCCCGGCCGCAAGGACGCGCAGGAGGCGCTCGCCTTCGACTACCGCACCAACGTCGAGCAGTACGGCCGGTGGCAGGAGTGGCTGCGGACCCACACCCCGCCGGTGTTGATCGTCTGGGGCAGCGATGACCCGTTCTTCCCCGAGCCCGGTGCGCACGCCTACCTCAAGGACGTGCCCGACGCCGCGCTGCACACCTTCCCCACCGGTCACTTCGCCCTGGAGGAGGACCTTGCCGGGATCGCCCCCCTGATCGCCGACTTCCTCGACCGGAGCGGGACGTGAGCCACCGCGGGTGACCGGCTCGTCCCCGGGCCCGTCTACGCCGTCCGCTCCCGGGCTTCGCCCGCCGGTCTGCGGGGCCGGGTCGGCAGGTGGCCCCCCGCCCGGTCTGCCCGAAAGCCGGGTGGGCCGGTTCCCGGCGATTTGAAGAAGGCTCATGGGCAACTAGATAAATTTGACTAGACTGTTCTGGTGAGTGAGAAGACCCTTCCGATCCTCCCCTGTCGGCGGTTCGACGCGGCGGCGTGGAGCTGCACTTCTTCGCGATGAAGCGGTACGAGCCGACCGCGTCGTACAGCACGTGCTACGTCCGGACCGATGACGTCGACGGACTGCACCGGGCCTTCCGCGCCGGGCTCAAGGCGGCGTACGGCAAGGTCCCGACCCGGGGGCTGCCCCGCATCGGGGCGCTGAGCGACACCTCGCACGGCGTGCGCCAGTTCCTGCTGACCGACCCGGGCGGCAACTGCATCCGGGTGGGCCAGCCCACGGACGGCGACCAGCACCACCGGCCCGCGCCCGAGGGGACCTTCGCGCGGGCCCTGCACCACGCCGCGCTGCTCGCCGACTCCAAGGAGGACCCGGTGGCCGCGGCCAAGGTCATCGACCGGGTGCTGGACCTGCGGGACGAACGCCCCACGGCCGTGCAGCTGCTGCGCCTGCTGGTGCTCCGGGCCGATGTCGCGGGCCGCCTGGGCGACGGGGACGGGGCCGCGTCCGTGCTCGCCCGGGCTGCGGCGGTCCCCCTCACCGCACCGGAGCGCGCCCGGGTCGGCGACGACCTGCGGCGGCTGGGGGAGTTGCAGGAGTGACCCGCCCGGGGAAGACCTCCGGGCGTGGTGGAAGGCGATCGCCTCCACCACGCCCGGGTTCACCCGTTCCCCGACGTCCGGACCCGGTCCGGGCCCTCGCCGGGGACCGGGGTGCTACGCGGTGCCGTGCTCCGTGGCACAGTACCTCGGCGTGCCGGCGGCCCCGTCCTTCAGGCAGATCTGGACGGTGACGCGCTTCCCCTCGGGAATCTCCGGGTCACTGCGTGCGCAGGGGTTGCCGGAGCCGTTGGCGTCCTCCAGCGGGATCCAGTAGCTCATCTCGGGGGTTTGCCAACCGATGTGGCCGCTCGCGCGCAGGCCGTCCGACCTGTTGTCGCAGACGGTGAACACATCGCCGTTGTGGGCGAAGCCCGCCGCCCCGCCGTTGAAGGGGTCAGTGGTGTTGACGTAGACGTCCGTGCCCGCCGCGGCCGGGCCGGCCGCGAACAGCACGGCAGCGGCGCCGAGCAGCAGCCCGCCACCCAGGGTCTTCATACGCATGCTCATGGTTCCCTCTCGTCGTGGGATCAGAGGTGCAGAAAGCTTGCGTGTCATGACTATGCGCAGCCGCGAACGCGGACAAGGTCCTTTCCCGACACGGGCCGCCGCGCTGTCGGAAGGCGCAGGCGGGACCGTCGAACGGGGGGCGCGACCCCCGCTCGGCGGTGCCCGTCCCGGGACCCGAGCCCCGGCGAACCGCAAGACGACGGGGCGCTCGGAACGGAGCGCGGACACAGTCGCGCGCTCCGTCCGGGCGCCCCGGTGAGCCGTACGGGGTGCCCTGCGGGCACCCCGTACGACGGGCGTGCGGACGTCAGCCCTTGAGGGCCTTGTCCAACGCCTTGTTGTACTCCTCCACCGTTCCGGGCGAGTTCTCCGAGCCCTCGGCGGTGACCTTCTTGCCGTCCATCACCAGGGACGGGGTTCCCGTGACGCCGTCCTTGTTCTTGTCGAACGTCTTCGACATCTCCAGCGCCCAGCGGTCGTAGGTGCCGTCCTCGACCGCGTTCTGGAACTCCTTGTTGCCCTTGAGCTCCTTGACGTCGTCCGCCACCTTGATGAGGTACGAGTCCTTCTTGAAGTCGTCCTTCGACTCCTCGGGGTGGTGCTTCGTGGAGTACAGCTGCTCCTTGTACGCCATGAACGCCTCGGGGCTGACGTTCAGGGCGGCGCCGAGCGCGCTCAGCGCGTTGCGCGAGCCCTCACCCATGAGCCGTCCGTCGAGGAAGGTCGCGCCTATGAACTGGACCTTGTACTTGCCGTCCGCGACGTCCTGCTTGATGGTCGACCCGAGGGTCTGCTCGAAGCCCGCGCAGGCCGGGCAGCGCGGGTCCTCGTACAGCTTCAGGGTCTTCTTGGCCGAGTCCTTGCCGATGATGACGGTGGTGCCGTTCTCACCGCTGGAGTTCGCCGGCTTGACCAGCTTGGCCTTGGCCGCCTTCTCCCAGTACTCGGGCTTGTTGGCCTCCATGACCAGGTAGCCGGCGCCCGCCGCCACCGCGAGCACACCGACGATCGAGGCGCCCACGATCATTTGGCGCCGCGTCTTGTCCCGCTTGGCCTGCTTCTCGCGCTCGATCCGCAGCCGCTCGCGGGCCGCCGTCTTCGCCGCCTGGCTGTTCCTCTTGCTCATGGGGGAGATCTCCGTGTGATGACGTCTCCGCGCGCGGCGGAGTACGGGATGGGAAGTGGGGTTGCCGGATCGCCCGGCGGGTCCGTCGTGCCGGGGACCGGTCAGCCGCGGGGGCGACCGGTCAGCCGAGGAGCAGGGCGGGGGGAGGGCCCCTGCGGACCACCGAATGGGCCCACAGCCGAGGGCGGACGATCACGCCGGGGAAGGCCGGGGCGGCGACCGGCGGATGTCCGGTCCCCCGGTGGGCGCACACCGCGGCGACCGCGAGCAACAGCGGTCGGAAGGTGCTGACGGCCACCGTGCGCAGCAACCGCGCCAACGCCCGCTCGCCGCGCCACAGCCAGACCGAGGCCAGCAGCCCGATGCCCAGGTGCGCGGCGAGCAGCAGCCAGGCGGTGCCGGGGGTGGTGTGGACGAGCAGGTCCGCCGCGCGTCCCCGCTCGCCGGCCACCACGGCCGCCGCCAGCGGGGTGCCTACCTCCGTACCCGCGCACAGCACGTCCAGGCCCACCGAGCGCAGCGGACCGGTGACGGGACCGCCGGCCGGGCCGTAGCAGGTGTGCTGCCCGACGGTGAACACGGTGTCCGCGACGAGTTCCAGCGGCACCAGCAGCGCGGCGATGGGGCCGAAGCCGCGTTCCCGTCGCCCTGCCAGGGCGTAGGCGAGGAGGAAGACGACGACGGTGACGCACACGGTCGTCGACAGGGGCAGCGGCACCCCGGACAGCAGCACGTGCGACGCGGTCGACAGCGTCACGGTCAGTGCCGTGAACAGTGCCGCGCGCACGGCTCTGAGCGGGGTACCGGGTATGTCCATCGCCCAGGAGTCTCCCATGGCCGGGGGTAAGAGAGCACTAAAGGGTTGCTGTGCGTGCTGCGGGGCGGGTGATCCGCTGCGGCGGGCCCGCCCCGGCGGGCCTACAGGCCGGGGATGCGGCCGTTGCGGAACAGGTCGACGAAGGTCTGGTGGTCGTGGCGGGCCCGCGCCCCGTAGTGGTGCGCGAAGTCGATCAGCAGCGGTGCGAAGCCGTCCTCGTCCGCGGCGATGGCGGCGTCGATCGCCCGCTCGGTGGAGAACGGCACCAGCTCCGAGTGCCCGCTCTCGTCGTCCGCCGCCGCGTGCATCGTGGCCGTCGCCCGGCCGAGGTCGGCGACCACCGCGGTGATCTCGTCCAGGTCGTCGATGTCCGACCAGTCGAGGTCCACCGCGTACGGCGACACCTCGGCGACCAGCTGTCCGGCGCCGTCCAGCTCGGTCCAGCCCAGCCACGGGTCCGCGTGCGCCTGGAGGGCGCGCTGCGAGATCACGGTGCGGTGCCCCTCGTGCTGCCAGTACTCCCGGATCGCCCGGTCCGTGACGTGCCGGGACACGGCGGGGGTCTGGGCCTGCTTGAGGTAGATGACGACGTCGTTCTCCAGGGCGTCGCTGTTGCCCTCCAGGAGGATGTTGTACGAGGGCAGGCCCGCCGAGCCGATCCCGACGCCGCGCCGGCCGACCACGTCCTTCACCCGGTACGAGTCGGGCCGGGTCAGGGAGGACTCGGGGAGCGTCTCCAGATAGCCGTCGAAGGCCGCGAGGACCTTGTACCGGGTGGCCGCGTCCAGCTCGATGGAGCCGCCGCCGGGGGCGAAGCGCCGCTCGAAGTCACGGATCTCCGTCATCGAGTCGAGCAGCGAGAACCGGGTCAGCGAGCGGGCGGTGCGCAGCGCGCCGAGCAGCGGGCCTTCGGCGGTGTCCAGGCTGAACGGGGGCACCTCCTCGCCCGGTGTCCCGCTCGCGAGGGTGTGGATGCGCTCCCGGTAGGCGTCCGCGTACGTCCGCACCAGGCCGGAGATCTGGTCGTCGCTCAGTGCCTTCGCGTAGCCGATCAGTGCGACGGAGGCCGCGAAGCGCTTGAGGTCCCAGGTGAAGGGCCCGACGTACGCCTCGTCGAAGTCGTTGACGTTGAAGATCAGCCGGCCCTGGGAGTCCATGTAGGTGCCGAAGTTCTCGGCGTGCAGGTCGCCGTGGATCCACACCCGGGAGGTCCGCTCGTCCAGGTACGGGCCGCCGGCGGGGCCCGGGGTGCCCGGCGCCGCCACGCCGGCGCCCTCCGCGGCGAGGTCCCGGTAGAAGAGGCAGGCCGTGCCGCGGTAGAAGGCGAAGGCGGAGGCGGCCATCTTGCGGAACTTCACCCGGAACGCCGCGGGGTCGGCGGCCAGCAGCTCGCCGAAGGCGGAGTCGAAGACGCTGAGGATCTCCTCAGCCCGCTGCCCGGCGCTGGGCCGCTGGACCGGGGGTACGGACAGAACCGACATATGAGGGTGCCTCCTGCTGCGGAACATCACGGATCCGGGGGTGCCCTGCACGGACGTCGTCGCCCGCACGCACGGTGCCCCTCCCTCCCAACGTCCGGGCCCGCCGCCGAGTGCCCGAACGGACGTTCCCGCGTCACCCGTCAGGAGTGCGGCCCGCCCGACGGACGGTTCCGCCCGTCGCCGTCGCGGGGGACGGGCCGGCCCGTCGGACGTAGACTTCCACGCTGTCCCCCCAGACCGTCGCCGACCCTTCCGCTGGAGGCCGCTCCGTGTCGAAACCGCCGTTCACGCACCTGCACGTCCACACCCAGTACTCGCTGCTGGACGGTGCCGCGCGGTTGAAGGACATGTTCAACGCCTGCGGTGAGATGGGCATGACCCACATCGCCATGACGGACCACGGCAACCTGCACGGGGCGTACGACTTCTTCCACCAGGCGACGAAGGCGGGCATCACCCCGATCCTCGGGATCGAGGCGTACGTGGCACCGGAGTCCCGGCGCAACAAGCGCAAGATCCAGTGGGGCCAGCCGCACCAGAAGCGGGACGACGTGTCCGGTTCGGGCGGTTACACCCACAAGACGATCTGGGCGTCGAACGCGACGGGACTGCACAACCTCTTCCGGCTGTCCTCGGACGCGTACGCCGAGGGCTGGCTCCAGAAGTGGCCGCGGATGGACCGGGAGACCATCGCCCAGTGGTCGGAGGGGCTGATCGCCTCCACCGGCTGCCCCTCGGGCGAACTCCAGACGCGGCTGCGGCTCGGCCAGTTCGACGAGGCGCTCAAGGCCGCCTCCGACTACCAGGACATCTTCGGCAAGGGCCGGTACTTCCTGGAGTTGATGGACCACGGCATCGAGATCGAGCGCCGGGTGCGCGACGGGCTGCTGGAGATCGGCAAGAAGCTGGGCATCCCCCCGATCGTCACCAACGACTCGCACTACACGTACGCGTCGGAGTCGGTGGCGCACGACGCGCTGCTGTGCATCCAGACCGGCAAGAACCTCTCCGACCCGGACCGGTTCCGGTTCGACGGCACCGGCTACTACCTGAAGTCGACGGAGGAGATGTACGCCATCGACTCCTCCGACGCCTGGCAGGAGGGGTGCCGCAACACGCTGCTGGTGGCGGAGCAGGTCGACACCGAAGGGATGTTCGGCAAGCGCGACCTGATGCCGAAGTTCGACATCCCCGAGGGCTACACCGAGGTCTCCTGGTTCCGCGAGGAGACCATGCGCGGCATGGAGCGCCGCTTCCCGGGCGGCATCCCGGACGACCGGATCAAGCAGGTCGAGTACGAGATGGACACGATCATCTCGATGGGGTTCCCGGGATACTTCCTGGTGGTCGCCGACTTCATCATGTGGGCCAAGAACCAGGGCATCGCGGTGGGCCCCGGCCGGGGTTCCGCGGCCGGCTCGATCGTCGCGTACGCGCTCGGCATCACCGACCTCGACCCGATCCCGCACGGTCTGATCTTCGAGCGCTTCCTCAACCCCGAGCGCATCTCGATGCCCGACGTCGACATCGACTTCGACGAGCGCCGGCGCGTTGAGGTGATCCGGTACGTGACGGAGAAGTACGGCGCCGACAAGGTCGCCATGATCGGCACCTACGGCACCATCAAGGCCAAGAACGCGATCAAGGACTCCGCCCGCGTCCTCGGCTACCCGTACGCCATGGGCGACCGCATCACCAAGGCCATGCCCGCCGACGTCCTCGGCAAGGGCATCCCGCTGTCCGGCATCATCGACCCCACCCACCCGCGCTACTCGGAGGCGGGCGAAGTACGGGGGATGTACGAGAACGAGCCGGACGTCAAGAAGGTCATCGACACCGCGCGCGGCGTGGAGGGCCTGGTCCGGCAGATGGGCGTGCACGCCGCCGGCGTGATCATGTCCAGCGAGCGGATCACCGACCACGTGCCGGTCTGGGTGCGCCACTCCGACCAGGTCACCATCACCCAGTGGGACTACCCGAGTTGTGAGTCGCTCGGCCTGCTGAAGATGGACTTCCTCGGGCTGCGCAACCTGACGATCATGGACGACGCCGTCAAGATGGTGAAGTCCAACAAGGACGTCGACATCGACCTCCTGGGACTGCCGCTGGACGACCCGACGACCTTCGAACTCCTCCAGCGCGGTGACACCCTCGGCGTCTTCCAGTTCGACGGCGGACCCATGCGGTCCCTGCTGCGGCTGATGAAGCCCGACAACTTCGAAGACATCTCCGCCGTGTCCGCCCTGTACCGGCCGGGCCCGATGGGCATGAACTCGCACACGAACTACGCCCTGCGCAAGAACGGCCAGCAGGAGATCACGCCCATCCACAAGGAGCTGGAAGAGCCCCTGAAGGAGGTCCTGGACGTCACCTACGGCCTGATCGTCTACCAGGAGCAGGTGCAGAAGGCCGCCCAGATCGTCGCCGGCTACTCGCTCGGCGAGGCCGACATCCTGCGCCGGGTGATGGGCAAGAAGAAGCCGGAGGAACTGGAGAAGAACTTCGCGATCTTCCAGGCCGGCGCCCGGCGCAACGAGTACAGCGACGAGGCCATCCAGTCCCTGTGGGACGTGCTGGTGCCGTTCGCCGGGTACGCGTTCAACAAGGCCCACTCGGCGGCGTACGGACTGGTCTCGTACTGGACGGCGTACCTCAAGGCGAACTACCCGGCCGAGTACATGGCGGGGCTGCTCACCTCGGTCAAGGACGACAAGGACAAGTCGGCCGTCTACCTCAACGAGTGCCGTCGGATGGGCATCAAGGTGCTGCCGCCCAACGTCAACGAGTCGATGGCGAACTTCGCCGCGCAGGGTGACGACGTGATCCTCTTCGGGCTCTCCGCGGTGCGCAACGTCGGCACGAACGTCGTGGACTCGATCATCCGCAGCCGCAAGGCCAAGGGGAAGTACGGGTCGTTCCCTGACTACCTGGACAAGGTCGAGGCGGTCGTCTGCAACAAGCGCACCACCGAGTCCCTGATCAAGGCCGGCGCCTTCGACACCATGGGGCACACCCGCAAGGGCCTCACCGCCCAGTACGAACCCATGATCGACAACGTCGTCCAGGTGAAGCGCAAGGAGGCCGAGGGGCAGTTCGACCTCTTCGGCGGGATGGGTGACGAGGCCGCCGACGAGCCGGGCTTCGGACTGGACGTGGAGTTCTCGCCCGACGAGTGGGAGAAGACGTACCTGCTGGCCCAGGAGCGCGAGATGCTCGGCCTGTACGTCTCCGACCACCCCCTGTTCGGCATCGAGCACGTCCTGTCGGACAAGGCGGACGCCTCCATCTCCCAGCTCACCGGCGGGGAACACGCGGACGGCGCGGTCGTCACCATCGGCGGGATCATCTCCGGCCTCCAGCGCAAGATGACCAAGCAGGGCAACGCCTGGGCCATCGCCACCGTGGAGGACCTGGCCGGCTCCCTCGAGTGCATGTTCTTCCCGGCCACCTACCAACTGGTGTCCACGCAGCTGGTCGAGGACGCCGTGGTCTTCGTCAAGGGCCGTCTCGACAAGCGGGAGGACGTGCCCCGGCTGGTCGCGATGGAGCTGATGGTCCCTGACCTGTCGAACGCGGGCACCGAC
This sequence comes from Streptomyces sp. NPDC127068, assembly GCF_042724695.1. Lineage (NCBI taxonomy): Bacteria > Bacillati > Actinomycetota > Actinomycetes > Kitasatosporales > Streptomycetaceae > Streptomyces > Streptomyces sp. NPDC127068. The sequence goes on from NZ_JBHXEN010000032.1 coordinate 96,778, forward strand.
GCCGCCGTGGTGATCACCATCCCGGCGGTGAAGGTCACCCCGCCGATGATCAGCCGCCTCGGGGAGATCCTCGGGCACCACAAGGGCAACAGCGAGGTGCGGATCAGGCTTGAGGGTCCCCGCAAGACCACCGTCCTGCGGCTGGACCGGCACCGGGTGCAGCCCGACCCGGCGCTCTTCGGCGACCTGAAGGTGCTGCTCGGCCCGTCCTGCCTGGCCGGCTGAGTTTCGCACCCCCCGTACGGGGGTGAGCGAGCGAGAGGGGGGGGGCCGCCCCGGCGCGCCCCCCGACCGGGGCGTAGGGGGGGGGGGGGGAAGGGGGGGAAAATGTGGG
>NZ_JBHXEN010000033.1:0-38514 GCF_042724695.1 Streptomyces sp. NPDC127068
ACCCACCACGGAGGCCGCCCGGTTCCGTACCCGGACCCCGCGCCACCGCTACGCCTCGGCGGCGGCCTCCGCCGGGTCCTCGGCCGGCTTGCGCACCGAACACACCAGCGAGTCGTCGACGACATCGGCGACGACGGTGTCACCCGGGTCCGCCTCCCCGCTGAGCAACAGCGACGCCAACCGGTTGTCCAACTCGGACTGGATCGTCCGACGCAACGGCCGCGCCCCGAACTCCGGCTTCGTCCCGTGCGCCACCAACAGGCGCTTCGCCGCGTCCGTGACCTCCAGATGCAGCCCCTGGGCCCGCACCCGGCGCTCGCTGCGGTCCAACAACAGGTCCAGGATGCGCGTCAGATCGTCCGGACCCAGACCGTGGAACACGATGATCTCGTCGATCCGGTTCAGGAACTCCGGCAGGAAACGCTCCCGCAGGTCCTCCATCAGCTCGTCCTTCAGCTGACCGCTCAGCACCCCGCTGCCGTCGTCCACCTCCCCGCGCCGGGCCAGGATGCGCTGGGCGCCGATGTTGCTGGTCATGATGACCACCGTGTGCCGGAAGTCCACCGTCCGGCCCCGCGCATCCGTCAGCCGCCCGTCGTCCAACACCTGGAGCAGCGCGTTGAAGACGTCCCGGTGCGCCTTCTCGATCTCGTCGAAGAGCAGCACGCTGTACGGCTGCCTGCGCACCTTCTCGGTGAGCTGACCCGCGTCCTCGTGACCCACGTAACCGGGCGGCGCCCCGACCAGCCGGGACACCGTGTGCCGTTCCTGGAACTCGCTCATGTCGAACCGGGTCATCCGACCCTCGTCCCCGAACAGCAACTCGGCCAACGCCTTCGCCAACTCCGTCTTGCCCACCCCCGTCGGACCGAGGAACAGGAACGAGCCGACCGGCCGGTCCGGGTCGCCCATGCCCGCCCGGTTGCGGCGCACCGCCTCCGCCACCGCGACCACCGCCTCGTCCTGCCCCACCACCCGTGAGTGCAGGGCGTCCTCCAGCTTCAGCAGCTTCTCCTTCTCGCTCTGCGTCAGCTGCGAGACCGGGATGCCGGTACGCCGGGACAGCACGTCCGCGATGTCGTCCTCGGTGACCCGCATGACCCCCTCACGGCGCTCCGCGACGCCCGCGATCTCGTCCTGCGCCGCCGCGATCCGCCGCTTCACCTCGGACGCCCGCTCGAAGTCCTCCGCCGCGATCGCCTGGTCCTTCTCCCGCTGGAGCCGGGCGATCAGGTCCTCCCGCTCCACCACCTCCGTCGAGCGGCCCAGCGAACGCAGCCGGACCCGGGCCCCCGCCGTGTCCATCAGGTCGATCGCCTTGTCCGGCAGGAACCGGTCGGTGAGGTAACGGTCGGACAGCTCGGCGGCGGCCACCAAGGCCACGTCGGTGAAGCGGACCTGATGGTGCGCCTCGTAGGAGTCCCGTAGCCCCTGGAGGATCTCCACGGTCTCGGCCACCGTCGGCTCCGGCACGGTCACCGGTTGGAAGCGCCGCTCCAACGCCGCGTCCTTCTCGATGTGCTTGCGGTACTCGTCGATCGTCGTCGCACCCACGACGTGCAGCTCACCTCGGGCCAGCGCCGGCTTCAGGATGTTGCCCGCGTCCATCGCGCCCTCGCCGCCCGAGCCCGCACCCACCACCGTGTGCAACTCGTCGATGAACAACACCGTCGACTCCGAGGCGCCCCGCACCTCGTCGATCACGTTCTTCAGCCGTTCCTCGAACTCGCCCCGGTACTTCGAACCCGCGACCAGCCCCGACAGGTCCAGGGCCACCACCCGGCGGTCCTTGAGGGTGTCCGGAACCTCCCCGGCGACGATCCGCTGCGCCAACCCCTCCACGATCGCCGTCTTCCCCACCCCCGGATCACCGATCAGCACGGGGTTGTTCTTCGTCCGACGCGAGAGCACCTCGATGGTCTGCTCGATCTCGTCGGCGCGGCCCACCACCGGGTCGAGCCGGCCCGCCCGCGCCTCCTCGGTGAGGTCATGGCCGTACTCGTCCAGAGTGGGGGTGCCGCTCTCCTGCTCGGGTGCGGTGCCCCGGCGGGCCGGCGCGTCCGCGGCCCGCCGCAACCGGGCGGCGTCCGGGACGTGCCGGGCCAGGGCCCGGGCGGCGCCGGAGCTCCGATCGTCCAGCAGGGCCCCGAGGACGTGCTCCGGACCGATGTACGAGGAGCCCGCCGCCTGCGATCGGGTGTGCGCACCGATCAGCACCCGTTTGGCGGCGGGCGTGAGACCCGGCTCGGCGGAGGGCGAGGCCGACTCGCCCGGCAGGGCGTCGGCGATCTCCTGCCCCAGCTCGTCCGGATCGGCTCCCGCCTCGGCGATCAGCGCACGGGTGGGCTCCGTCCGGGTGGCCGCCCAGAGCAGGTGCTCGGTGTCCAGGTCGGCGCTGCCGTCCTTCTCGGCCCGGGCCGAGGCGGTGGCCAACAGTTCCCGTGCCGACTCGCTGAGCAGCCGCCCGATCGGCACCCGCTGCACGGCCGGCGGCGCCGTTCCCGGGGACATCCCGAAGAACCGGTTCAACAGTTCGGAGAAGGGGTCCGGGCCGCCGGGCGACCCGAAGGAGGACAGCGACATGGCACGCTCCGAAGGTGTGCGTAAGGGAACACACCCACACAAACACCGCGTGACCCGCCCCGCAATCGGGCTCCGCACCCGGAGCCCGACCACGCGTCCCGCACCCCTTCCGACGGCCGGATCAGCGCAGCGCGCTCCGCTGCTGCCAGTCGGCCCACGACAGGTTCCACTCGCCGTACCCGTTGCCCGGCGCGGGAACGCCCTTGTGCCCCTCGCCGGAGACCTCGAAGGGGTCACCGGCGCGGACCTGCCCGTACAGCCAGCCGGCATTGGCGTCGCTCATGCCGATGCACCCCGAGCTGCGGTTGGCGTTGCCGAAGTACGCCGCGTTCCACGGAGCGGCGTGCGCGTACATCCCCGACCAGGTCAGCCGCATCGAGTAGTCGACCATCTTGTCGTAGGCGTCGCCGAGGCCCACGGTCTCGGAGTTCATCCGGATGGTGCCCTCCTTCGACATCAGCACGGTCGTGCCGCCCCACGACCGCTTCTTGCCGCCGGGCGTGCCCGCCGACATCGGCAGGGTCCGCACCGTCTTGCCGTCCCGCTCCAGCCGCAGCTGCTTGGTGTTGAGGTCCACCTTGACGATCTGCGCCGCGCCGATGGTGAAGGAGGTGTCGTAGTCCCGGACGAAGAAGCCGCCCGCGGTGCCCGAGTCGATGCCGTTGAGGTTCGCCCGCAGCTGCACCTTGGTGCCCGGCTTCCAGTACTCCTCGGGCCGCCAGTCGATGCGGTCCTTCCCGTCGTAGTGCTCGATCCAGCCCCAGGACCCGGTGGTGTCGTTGGAGGTGGTGACCTTCAGCGCGCGCTCGACGGCCGCCTTGTTCTTCACCGGGTGGTCGAAGGTGATCGAGAGGGGCTGGGCGATGCCCACGGTGGTGCCCTTGCCGGGGGCGAGGGTCAGCTTGTTGACCTTGTCGGCGGCGACCGTCGTGAACGCGGCCGTCGCCGAGCCGCCCTCCTTGGTCGTCGCGCGCACCTGGTACGCGGTGCCCGGCGCGGCGACCCGCTCCGAGGTCCAGGTGCGGCCGTCCGCGGAGACCTTGCCCGTCAGCGGGGCGCCCGCCTTCGCCTCCTTCTTCGAGGTGACCGTCACCCCGCGCAGCTCCCCTTCGGCGAGGCGCACCGTCACGGGCTTGCCCGCGGCGGCGCGTTCGCCCTTCAGGTTCACCGATATCTCGGCCCGCGCGGGCGCACCGGCCGCGGTGCTCCCGCCGCCCTTGCCGTCGTCGTCCGACCCGCCGGAGCAGGCGGTGAGCAGGACGGTGAGTCCGAGGGCTCCGGCCCCGACGGTCAGGTGTCGTCCGCGGCGGCCACGGACGGGCGCCACGCCGGCGTGCGTGCTCGGACGCGGTGCGGACGGGAGCGGGGAACTGAACATGGGGTCGTACCTCCGTGCGATCGGAATCGACCGGAGAGAGGGTGCGTACGGCCCCGGGGTTCCTGCGCAACGGCCCCGTTCCACCGTTGTCACAGAATCGGGACATACGTCTTGGGACGGACACATTCCCCGAGGCCCCCGCCCCCGCCCGTCAGCTCAGGCCCGCACCCGCGACCGGCAGGTGCACGGGCAGGGCCGCGGCCGGTCGCGGAGGCTCAGCTTCAGCGTCGCCCGCCGGCGGTGGACCTGGTGGGTGCCCGCGGCCCACGACCGGCAGTCGTGGTGGTCGGTGCCGAAGATGCGGGCCTTGACGCACGGCGCGCAGGGCATGGTTTCAGGGAGGCAGCGGCGGTGGAGGTGCACGGTCGTGCCGGGTCCGGACGGGGAGAAGCGCAGCTTGCTGACTTGGCGTTGCCACCACCGGATGGGCTCGGTGCAGCGCGCGCAGTACGCGCGGGCGGTGCGTGGGCGGGTACGGGTCATCGGTGTCCTCGTGGCGGGGGAGTGGCTCAGGGGTGCCGCGGCCCGAGCACTGCTTCCAGCGCGGCGCGCAGGACGTCAGTGCGAGTGAGGCGCGGACGGTGGTCCGGCCGGGTGAGCCAGTACGGCCCCGGTGGGGTGAGGCGGCCCGGAGGGGGGAGCGCCACATGGGCCGTCTCGCTCAGTGCCGTGGACTGCGGGACGCTCCAACCCGCCGTGCTCTTCGGCGGTACGAGGAAGTACAGGAAGGGGCCGGCGGGCGTGGGGTCGACCGCGATCGCACCGTGAACCGGCAAGTGCTCCAGCGACTGGAGGGCGAACGACCGACTGACCTTCACTGCGTCCCAGTGCACACCGGCCGCCACGATGCTGATGCCCGCGGGACCCGGCGTGGACGCTTCACGTCTGTCCATGGCGTGACCGTAGGCGCGCAGCGCAGAGGGAACCCGAACGGTGAGTTCGGGTGTGCTCCGGGTTCGGGACGGTCACAACATGCCGAGGCGCCCGGCCAGGCCGGTGGTCTGGTGCCGGAACGTGGGGCGGACCCGTTGCACCAGGCCTGCGACCATCTCCCGGGCCACCGGACTCCGGGCGAGGTCTTCCGGTGCCAGCTCCTCCAGGCTCAGAAGGTGTACGAGAACAGCCGCGTCGTCCTTGCGGAGGTCGTAGCAGCGCGCGATCTCCAGTCCGAACGTGAACCGCCGCTCCCGACTGGGTAGTCCGCTCACGTCGATCCGGTCCGCCAGGTGCAACGCGTCGGAAGCCTGGCCCGCGAGCATCTCGATGGACAGGGCGTGGAGGTCCACGTTCGTCGGGCCGAACACTGTCCACATCGGGTTGAGTTCGCCTGACCTCTTTGCCAACGGGCGTGCCCGCTTCTCCAACCGGTCGCGGGCCGGCCACGGGCGTCGGGCGCTCGCGTCGGCGACGACGGCGACCAGTTCGAGGGCGCCGCGCACGGCAACGGACTCCGTCGTCTCGATGCTCCGCGCGAGTGCGTCGGCGGCGCCCAACGCGACCTCGGCGGCGGCAGAGGCGCCCTCGGGGCGGGAGAGCAGGGCGTGCCCGAGGTTCCACTGGGCGCCGGCGATGCGTAGCGGGTCATCGGCGTCCTCGGCGGCACGCAGGGCACGGTCGGCCACCATCAGCGACAGGTCGAGCCGTCCGGCGCGGCGGCAGTAGGAACGCAACAGCCCGTAGAGGTCTGCCACCGTACGCATGACCGCGCGGCGTGCGACGGGATCGGTGCCGCGCCGGAGCACTCTCGCGGCGTGCTCGGTGTCGGTGATCAGGGCGGGGAGGAGCGCTTCGGCCTCGGTGAACCGCGTCCTGCTGGTCTGCCAGATGCGCCAGGCAGCCTCGACGCGCTTCCGTAGCTCGACCGGATCGGCCGGTGGAGTGGACAGCGGCAGGCCGTACCCCATGAGCGCCCGTTCGACATCCGGCGCAGCCACCGGGACCGCCGTGGTCCTGGGCACCGGGTCGTCACTCAGCAACGCGGCCACCGACACGCCCAACTCTGAGGCGAGGCGACCCAGAACCTCGGGGGACGGTGTCTTCTTCCCGTTCTCGATCAGAGACAGGTACCGGTCACTGATACCGCACAGCCCCGCCACAGCAGCCTGAGTACGCTGGGCCTTCTCACGGAAGTGGCGCACTCGGGCCCCGATCGGCAGACGGCCCACGGCAGCCTCCTGGTGAGTGGGAACGCGCTCAGAGTAGTCGTCGGGCTCCGTCCCGACCCCGGAACAGAGCACTTCAGACCCGTCTAGGGGGCGTCCGTGCCGCACCTGGTGTTGTGGGACATCGACCACACGCTGCTCGCCACCCGTGGTGTCGGCCGGGAGCTGTCGGCCGCGGCCTTCGAGCAGGTGCTGGGCGTTCCGATGCGCGAGCAGGCGAGGGTCGACGGCAGCACCGAGCCCGTCATCTTCCGGGAAACCGCCCTCCTGCACGGTGTCACGACCGACCGTGCGGCGTTCGAGCGCTTCGCGGCGGCCCTCGCGCACGCGCACCTCCGTAGCGTCGCCGGCCTCCGTGAACGAGGGCACGCCCTCCCCGGGGCTGCCGCAGCCCTTGCGGCACTGGCCGCGGCAAGAGTCCGCCAGACGGTGGCGACGGGGAACGTGCGAGCGGTGGCAGAGATCAAGCTCGCCGTGTTCGGACTCGACCGACACATCGACCGGGATTCCGGGGCGTACGGAGAGGACGCGGACCTGCGTCCCGAACTCGTACGCACCGCGTTGGAGCGGGCGGAGGCCGATCCGGCGGAAGCGGTGGTGATCGGTGACACGCCCGCCGACGTGGAGGGAGCCCGGGCCAACGGCGTGCGAGTCATCGGCGTCACCACGGGGCGCTCCGATGCAGCGACCCTGCAACGCGCCGGTGCCGACGTCGTCCTGCCCGGGCTGGAGGACACGGGCGGCCTGGTGGATCTGGTCGTCGGGAGCCGACCGTGCGGGTGAGGCTCACGTCAGGTGAACGCGAGGTCATCCCGATGGCACCACAGGGCGACAATCCGGTGTCATTGGCGGGCCCGCAGGAATACCGTGAGCGCATGACGACTCCGAACAGCACCCTCCGGGCGGTCCGTATGGGGCTGCTCATGAGCCAGGACGAGTTCGCCCGCGCCCTCCACGACGCGGGGAATCACGCGGGCAGTCCCAACGACGCCAACAAGCGGCTGGTGCAGCGCTGGGAGAGCGGCACGACGAGCGCTCCCCGGCCGCTGTACGCGCGCGCCCTGGAGGCCGTCACCGGCCTGCCGATCGAGTCCCTCGGATTCCCGTCTCCCGTCCTGGCCCGCATCGCCGATGACGGTCACGGCGGCCACGACCTCAAGGACCCGCCCGTAGCGGTTCGCACACCCGGCACGCAGCCGGCCGCGCAGCCAGCGCCGCAAGGCAACTACTCCGGCGTGTGGCTGTCCAGTTACGAGTACGTCTCCAGCGGCCGGGGCAACGAGGTCTTCCCCGGTAAGCACTACGTCCTGCTCCTCCAGCACGGCAACCGGATCACCGGCCGCAGTCTGCCGGGCGCCTCCCTCAACCCGGACAGTCCGCTCACCCTCGATCTCCAACGCGACGGAAGCACCGTCACGGGGACGTGGACGGAACGAACGGCGACCGAGGGGTACTACCGGGGGGCTCGGTACTTCGGTGCGGTACAGATGCTGGCGGAGCCCACCGGCAGACGGATGGCGGGGAAGTGGGTCGGGTTCGGCAAGGAGTTCGACGTGAACACGGGCCCGTGGGAACTGCGCCTGATGGAGGCGTCGACCACCAAGGCGACCCTCAACAAGTACAACCGGCCGCCCGAGTGAGACGCCCTCGGCAACACCCACGAGGCGTTCGCGGAACCGCCCTACCGGAAGACCGCCGACGAAGTGAGCGCCAACAGCAGGCGGCTCCTGTCCCAGGTACGCAAACCCACCTTCCGCGCAGCCCTGGCCCGCACGGCTGACGGCACTCCCGTGGGCATCGCCTACGGGTACCCCCTCAGCGCCGGCACGGGCTGGTGGGACCGGCTCACCGCGCCCGCATCGACGGAGCTTCGGCGCGAGGACGGGACACGTACGTTCGGGCTGATCGAACTGGCCGTCCGGGCACCTTGGCGTCGTCGTGGCGTGGCCCGGAGGCTGCACGAGGCGGTCCTCGTAGGCGCCGTCGAGGAACGCGTACTGCTGAACGCGCGGCCGGACGTCGAGGCCGCGCAAGCCGCCTACCGTTCATGGGGATACCGCAAGGTGGGGGAAGCGCATCCCTGGGCGGGAGCCGCCCTCCACGACGTGATGGTCCTCGCCCTGCACGAACGGAGCTGAGCGCGGCGGCCTCAAGCGCGGCGCTCCCGGGGTGGCGGCAGGAAGGGGACACCATCACCCGGGCGCACGGCGCGGAGCCGCCGGGGGCAGCGGGCCACCGTGACGGGGGCGAGGCGAACCTCAGGACGCCCGGTGCGAGGTGCGGGTCACCGCGGTGGGCACCGGTTCCTGCGCCGCGGCGGTCACGTCCGCCACCAGTTCCACGACGTCCGGCCCGTACGCCTGGGAGTTGACCACCTTCAGCAGCAGCACCAGGGACGACCCCGCGCCGTGCTTGCGGGCCAGCCGTTCGTGGTGGCGGGCCAGGTAACGGGTCGCCGCCTGGTTGGTGATGGCCCGCTGTCCGCAGAACAGGAACACCGGCCGGGCGTCCTGCCCCTGCCCCGCCGTCAGCCGCGCCAGCAGCACGTACTCGGTGCGGCCGGCCTCCAACCGGTACCGTTCGCTGCCGACCTGGAAGGCGCCCCGGTCCGGTCCGGCCTCCGGATCGGCATTGACCCGCACCCCGGGCAGCAGGCTCGCCATGTGGGCGGCCATCCGGCGGTTGACGGCCGGATTGCCCACGCAGAACTCGGTCCGCTCGCCGAACCCCTGACGGGCCGCGTCGTGCGCGACGACCTGGGCGTGCGCCCCGCACTCCTGGACGAGCGCGGAGAGTTCCAGCAGCGCGGACATGTCGTACCGGTTCACCGACAGATCGGGCCCACCCGGGTCGCGGCTGACGACGAGCAGCGACTCCGCGTGCTCGGGCAGCCCGAAGAACGCCTGCTTGCGGCGGAGCTTGCGCCGCCACGACTGGGTGCGGGCGGTCCAGCCGAGCGCGAAGCCGAGCACGGTGGCGGCCGAACCGAACACGATCAGGGGTACGACATCGGTCATGGGCGCGCATGTTAGCGGGCGTCCGCACGGAAGTTCGAGTCGGGCCGTACGGCTGGTTCCCGCGCAGGTGGCGAGAAGAGGTCCTGTCGGGGGGCCGGTGGCGAAGCTACGCTGCGCGGACGCCCGTTGACCGGAGGTACGCATGCGCCGTTCCGTCAGGCGGAACCTGTTCTCGCTGGCCGTGGCCGTCGCCACCGTGGTCAGCGCCGGTGCCGCGGCCCCGACCTCCACGGAAGCAGCCACCACCGGGGCCGCCCGGGGCGCCGGCACCGCGGCGAAGGTCCCGGTGGCCGTCGGCTACGGCGGCGCGGTCTCCAGCGTCGACGCGGACGCGTCCGCGGCCGGGATCGAGGTCCTGCGCAAGGGGGGCAACGCGGTGGACGCGGCCGTCGCCACGGCGGCGGCCCTCGGAGTCACCGAACCGTACTCGGCGGGCATCGGCGGAGGCGGCTACTTCGTCTACTACGACGCCGAGTCCCGTTCCGTGCGCACCCTGGACGGCCGGGAGACCGCCCCGCGCTCCGCGGACTCCGGACTGTTCCTGGGGGAGGACGGGCAGCCGATCCCCTTCGCCGAGGCGGTCACCAGCGGGCTCGCCGTCGGGGTGCCCGGGACCCCCGCCACCTGGCGCTCCGCCCTCGACGCCTGGGGCAGCCGCAGCCTCGCCACGCTGCTGCGGCCCGCCGAGCGGCTGGCCAGGGACGGCTTCACCGTCGACGAGACGTTCCGCGCCCAGACCGCGGCCAACGAGGCCCGGTTCCGGGACTTCCCGGACTCCGCCGAACTGTTCCTGCCGGGCGGCGAGCTGCCCGTCGTCGGCTCCACCCTCAAGAACCCCGACCTCGCCCGCACCTACGCGGAGTTGGCGCGCAAGGGCGTCGGCACCCTGTACCGGGGCGACCTCGCGAAGGACGTCCTGCGCACGGTCAACGAACCGCCCGTCGACCCGGCCTCCGCACGGGTGGTGCGCCCCGGTGACCTGACCGGGCGCGACCTGCGCTCCTACCGGGCCGAGTTCCAGGCGCCGACGCGGACCTCGTACCGGGGCCTCGGCGTCTACTCCATGGCACCCTCGTCCTCCGGCGGGACGACGGTCGGGGAGGCCCTCAACATCCTGGAGAACACGGACCTGACCGGCGCCGACCGGGCCGCCTACCTGCACCGGTACATCGAGGCGAGCCGGATCGCCTTCGCGGACCGGGGCCGCTGGGTCGGTGACCCCGCCTTCGAGGACGTGCCGCAGCGCGAACTGCTCTCCCAGCGGTACGCCGACTCGCGCGCCTGCCTGATCAAGGACGACGCCGTGCTGCGCAGTCCGCTGGCGCCCGGTGACCCGCGGCGCCCGGTGCCGTGCGCGGCGGGCGACAAGGCGGCCCCGACGACGTACGAGGGCGAGAGCACCACCCATCTGACGACGGCTGACAAGTGGGGCAACGTCGTCGCCTACACCCTCACCATCGAACAGACCGGCGGCAGCGCGATCACCGTGCCGGGTCGGGGCTTCCTGCTGAACAACGAACTCACCGACTTCTCGTTCGCCCCCGCCGACCCGGCCGTGCACGACCCGAACCTGCCGGGGCCGGGCAAGCGTCCGCGGTCCTCCATGGCCCCGACGATCGTTCTGGACGGCAAGTCGCGGCCGGTGCTCGCCCTGGGCTCGCCGGGTGGCGCGACGATCATCACCACCGTCCTCCAGACCCTGACCGGAGTCATCGACCGGGGGCTGCCACTCGTCGACGCGATCGCCGCGCCGCGCGCCAGCCAGCGCAACCAGACCACCACCGAGCTGGAACCGGGCCTGTGGAACAGCCCGCTGCGGGCGGAGCTGGAGGCCATCGGCCACGGGTTCCGGCAGAACGCCGAGATCGGTGCGGCGACCGCCGTCCAGCTGTTGCCGGACGGGCGGGTGCTCGCAGCGGCGGAACGGGTCCGCCGGGGCGGCGGTGCGGCGATGGTGGTCCGTCCCGCCGGATAGTCCGTCCCACCGGACGGCGCGCACCGGCCGGGCCACCCCGAATGCGGCCTACAGGCTCGTCAGGACCCGGGGGCCGTCGTGGGTGATGGCCACCGTGTGTTCGGCGTGGGCGGCGCGGCTGCCGTCGGTGGTGCACAGGGTCCATCCGTCGGCCGTGGTGACGTAGTCGTCCGTGCCGCCGCCGATCACCATGGGTTCGATCGCGAGGACCATGCCGTGCCGCAGGGGCACCCCGCGGCGCGGGCGGCCCTCGTTGGGCACCGCGGGGTCCTCGTGCATCCGGCGGCCGATGCCGTGACCGCCGAAGCCGTGCGGGATGCCGTACCCGGCGTCCCGGCACACCGTGCCGATCGCGTGGGCGATGTCGCCGATCCGGTTGCCGACGACGGCCGCCTCGATGCCGGCGGCGAGCGCGCGTTCGGCGGTCGCGATGAGGCGGAGGTCGGCCGGCCGGGGCGTGCCCACGGTGAAGCTGACGGCCGCGTCCCCCGCCCAGCCGCCGAGCAGGGCGCCGAAGTCCGCGGAGACGAGGTCCCCGTCCCGTAGCGGCTGGTCGGTGGGGATGCCGTGCACGATCGCGTGGTTCACGGAGACGCAGAGCACCGCCGGGAACGGCACCGGGGCGAACGAGGGGCGGTACCCGAGGAACGGGGAGGTGGCCCCCGCCTCGCGCAGCACCGCGTGGGCCACCGCGTCGAGGTCCTGCGGAGTGAGGCCCGGTTCCGCCGCCTCGCGCACCGCCGCCAGGGCCTCGGCCACCACCCGTCCGGGCAGCCGCATCGCGTCCATGGACGCATCGGTCTTGAGTTCCATCACGCCAATTACTATACCGGTATTAGAATGGGGTCATGGTGCGAACTCCTCTGACCCCCGAAGAGCGCGAGCGCGGTGAGCGGCTCGGCCGTCTGCTGCGCGAGGCGCGTGGCGCGCGCAGCATGGCGGAGGTGGCCGCCGAGGCGGGTGTCTCCGCCGAGACGCTGCGCAAGATCGAGACCGGTCGGGCCCCCACCCCGGCCCTGTTCACCGTGGCCGCGCTGGCGCGGGTGCTCGGCCTCTCGCTGGACGAATTGGTGCTCCGCTGCGCATTGGTGCCGGTTTGACGGCTGGGCCGGTCGGTGTGTTGCGGAGGTGGCCGGGCGGTACTCTCCCGGCCCTCCGTGACGTGCGGTTCGTGCGCTCGGAGTGCTCCGCAGATCGTTGGCCTGGGCATCTTCCCTTTCGTGTCGTCTCTCTCGCGTAGTCGCGTATCCCTCTCCATGCGTAGGTGGGGTGCGACGGATGATGTGTGTGTGCAAAAGGTAGAGGCGTGTTTTCTGTGCGCGTCCGGTGGTGCGGGAGCGCTCCCGCACCCGGACGGAGTCATGGGTGCTGTCCGCTCTGTAGTGCTTCGTCTGGAGTTTCGGGTCTGGCGCGAAAACCACGCGTAGTCATGCTGTAACACCGTGGGTGTTGGCTACCGGACTGGGGGACTCCAGTCGTACGGGGGCGGGCTTCGATGACATTGCATCAACTCCCGGAACACATAAGGGAGTTCGCTTCATATTTCAAGGGCCTTCTGGCGCGCGTGGACCAGGGCGCCGGTTGGTGCGGGGTGTTCTGGCAACGGGACCCCGAAGGGATGCGCGCCTGCCTGGACGGGCGGGAGGTGCCGCCCTGGGACGTCCTGGAGGCCCTCCTCCAGGACCTGGCGGCCGACCAGGGCGCCCGGGTGGCCCGGATGGAGGTCGCCCGTGCCCGTGCGCTGCACGCCGCCGCGCTGGCCGCCTTCGACGCGCGCCCCGGCGGGCGCGAGATCCTCGGCGACCGGCTCGACGCCATGCTCGGCGAACAGCGCTACGCGGCCGATCGGAGACTCGAACTGAGTCGGCTGCTGGACGCCACCGAGGTCCCCGAGGAGGCCGAGGGGTACCGTCGCGACCTCGCCTGGGCCCAGGACGACCACGAACGGGCCACCGCGCGCTGCGCGGAGCTACGGGCGCGGATGGTGGCCTACGACCGACTGGCGGGCCCGGTGCGCACCGCCCCCTCCGGGTGGGAGGGCGGCCGGATGTCCTCGGGCGGCAGACCGGGGCAGCTCGGTCGACCCGCCCCCGGACGCCCCGCGCCCCGCGACGGTCAGCGGGGGCCCGGGGGAGCGGGCGAACCGCCCGCTCCCGACGCGCGCGCCGCCCGGGTCGGTCGCCAGGGTCGGGAACACGCCGCGACGGCCCCGACCGGAGCGCCCGGCGGTGTCCCGGAGCACCCGTACGCCGCGCGGCCGGCCCGTGCGTACCGTTCCGGGCCGGACGGCGAGCGCACGCCCGCCGACGCGGATTCCGGGCGTCAACTGCGGTCCGGGGCGCGTCCCGTCCCCGGCCCCTACGCGCCGGGGACGCCGGGGGGCACCCCCCTGTACGACCCCCGGGGCCACACGGTCCCGGCCCCCGGCGGCCCGTACACCGCACCCGGGAGCGCGAACGGCGACCCGAACGGCGGTCCCCACCTCGGCTCGAACGCCGGCCCGTACGGCAGCCCGAGCGACCCGCCCGCCCAACGAGCCGCGCCCGCCCCGCAAGCCCCGGCGCCCCGCCACGCCGCGGCCCTTCCGGCGCCCGAGCCACCCGGAAGCCCCGCCGACCCCGGTCCCGCAGCCGACGCGCCCGGAGTCGACGCACCGGGAGCCGACGCACCGGGAGTCGACGAGCCGACCGCCGACGAGCCGCCCCCCGCTCCGAGCCCCCGGCGAGGGCTGCTCCAGCGCTCCCGCCGGCTGCGCGGCGCCCGCTCGGCCGGGGTCGACGACACCGGCGAGCCCACCGGCGGAATGGCCCTTCCGCAGGGTGGTGGCAAGGCGCCGCGCGGTGCGCGGTTCGCCGGCGCCACGCCCCGAAGGGCGTCCGACGCGGCGCCCGACCCCGAGGCGGAGGCCCGGCAGGCCACCGTCGCGGCCGTCGAGTCCCTGGTGCGACTGCGGGCCGAGGGGCGCGGCGGAGAGGCGCACGGGGTGCTGGTGGAAGCCGCCTACGGGCCCGCCGACCGCTTCCCGCTGCTCGCCGTGGAGCTCCACCGGGCCGGACTCGCCGCGGACTGGGCCACCCTGCTGTGGGAGGCGGCCTCCCTGCCGGTCGAGCGGCTGGTCTCGATCGCGGACATCCTCGCCACGGCCGGGCGCACCGACGACGGCGCGCTGCTGCTGCGGCAGGGCGTCGGGCGTCCGCCGGCCGAGATCGGCGAGGTGATCACCGACCTGATCGGGGAGGGGCGGCGGCGCGAGGCGCGGGCCCTGGTCGACGCGTACGTACGGGTGCGCACCCCCGAGGAGATCGCCCGGTGCGCGGGGACCGACCCCGGCCGGCTGGTGCCGTTGCTGCTCGACGCCGCGGGCCGGGTGTCCGAGCAGCGGCGCTGGGACCTGGTCCACGCCTTGCGCGTGGCCGGCCTCGACACCTGATCCACCCGTCCGCGCGGCCCTGCCCGCGGACACGGCGGTGCCGCCCCTCCCGGCACCGCCGGCCCGGTACGACCACGGCGGTACGACCACAGCGGTGCGGCCGGACAGGTACCGGGTCGCGGCGCGGGGGTCTCGCCCACCCGGGTGCGAATCGCGAGCGACTCGGCCGGTTCGCGGCGATGACCTTGCTCCACCCGATCGACGGGCTTACGTTCGTCCCCCTACGTCCCGTATGCGCAGGCGTAGAGGCTCTCTGACGTCCCGTCGAAGGAGCAGCCCATGGCCGCCGTCGTCCGCGCCGCACTCGTCCAGGCCACCTGGACCGGCGACACCGAATCCATGATCGCCAAGCACGAGGAGCACGCCCGCGCCGCCGCCCGGCAGGGAGCGCAGGTCATCGGCTTCCAGGAGGTCTTCAACGCTCCGTACTTCTGCCAGGTCCAGGAGCCCGAGCACTACCGGTGGGCGGAACCGGTGCCGGACGGGCCCACGGTCACCCGGATGACGGCGCTCGCCGCCGAGCTGGGCCTGGTGGTCGTCGTCCCGGTCTTCGAGAGCGAGGGGCCCGGCCTCTACTACAACACCGCCGCCGTGATCGACGCCGACGGCAGCTACCTCGGCAAGTACCGCAAGCACCACATCCCGCAGGTCAAGGGGTTCTGGGAGAAGTACTACTTCAAGCCGGGCAACCTGGGCTGGCCCGTCTTCGACACGGCCGCCGGTCGGATCGGCGTGTACATCTGCTACGACCGGCACTTCCCGGAGGGCTGGCGCGAACTCGGGCTGAACGGGGCGCAGCTCGTGTACAACCCGTCCGCCACCTCGCGCGGACTGTCGGCCTACCTGTGGCAGCTGGAACAGCCCGCCGCGGCCGTCGCCAACGAGTACTTCGTCGCCGCGATCAACCGCGTCGGCCGCGAGGAGTACGGCACCAACGACTTCTACGGGACCAGCTACTTCGTCGATCCGCGCGGTCAGTTCGTCGGCGAACCCGCGGCGGACGACGCGGAGGAACTGCTCGTGCGGGACCTCGACTTCGGACTCATCGACGAGGTCCGCACGCAGTGGGCGTTCTACCGGGACCGCCGGCCCGACGCGTACGGGGGGCTGGTGCGGCCGTGAGCGGTCTGCTCGCCCGGCACCGGGCCGTCCTGCCGGACTGGCTGGCCCTCTACTACCGTCAGCCGATCGAGCTGGTGCGGGGCGAGGGCCGGCACGTCTGGGACGCCGACGGCACGCGGTACCTCGACTTCTTCGGCGGCATCCTGACCACGATGACCGCGCACGCACTGCCCGAGGTCACCCGGGCCGTCGTGGAACAGGCCGGGCGGCTCCTGCACTCGTCGACCCTGTACCTCGACCGGCCGATGGTCGAACTCGCCGAACGCGTGGCGGTGCTCTCCGGCATCCCCGACGCACGGGTGTTCTTCACCACCTCCGGCACGGAGGCCAACGACACGGCCCTGCTGCTGGCCACCGCGTACCGGCGGTCCCCCCAGGTCCTGGCCATGCGCAACGGCTACCACGGCCGTTCGTTCAGCACGGTCGGCGTCACGGGCAACCGCGCCTGGTCCCCGACGGACCTGTCCCCCCTCCGGACCCTCTACGTGCACGGCGGCGTCCGCACCCGCGGTCCGTACGCGCACCTGTCCGACGTCGAGTTCACCGCGGCGTGCGTCGCCGACCTGGAGGACCTGCTCGGTCAGGTCTCCGGGTCCGTCGCCGCGCTCATCGCCGAACCCGTGCAGGGCGTCGGCGGCTTCACCTCGCCCCCCGACGGGCTGTACGCGGCCTTCCGCGAGGTGCTGGACCGGCACGGCATCCTGTGGATCAGCGACGAGGTGCAGACGGGCTGGGGCCGCACCGGTGACCACTTCTGGGGCTGGCAGGCCCACGGCGCCAACGGCCCGCCGGACCTGCTCACCTTCGCCAAGGGCATCGGCAACGGCATGTCGATCGGCGGTGTCGTCGCCCGTGCGGAGGTCATGAACTGTCTCGACGCGCACTCCATCTCCACCTTCGGCGGTTCGCCCGTCACCATGGCGGCGGGCCTCGCCAACCTGGGCCACCTCCTCGACCACGACCTCCCGGGAAACGCCCGCCGGGTCGGCGGACTGCTGATCGAACGGCTGCGGGCCGCAGCCAGCCGGGTGCCCGCGGTCCGGGAGGTGCGGGGGCGGGGGCTGATGATCGGGGTGGAGCTGGTCCGGCCGGGCACCGACGAGGCCGACCCGGACGCCACCTCCAGGGTCCTCGAAGCGGCCAGGGAAGGCGGCCTGCTGATCGGCAAGGGCGGCGGCCACGCCACCAGCGTGCTGCGGATCGCGCCGCCGCTGTCCCTGACGGTGGCCGAGGCCCAAGAGGGCGCCGCGATCCTGGAAGCCGCCCTGCACGCCCGCTGAAACGGAGCGCACCTTGAGCCACCGCACCCTGATCCAGGGCGGACTGGTCGTCACCGCGACCGACGAGGTTCACGCGGACGTCCTGATCGAGAACGGCCAGGTCGCCGCGCTCGCCGGCCACCGCACGGACACCGCCCGCTCCTGGACCGCCGACCGGGTCATCGACGCCCGCGACCGGTACGTGATCCCGGGCGGCGTCGACGCCCACACCCACATGGAACTGCCGTTCGGCGGCACCGCCGCCTCCGACACCTTCGAGACCGGGACGCGGGCCGCCGCCTGGGGCGGGACGACGACGATCATCGACTTCGCGGTGCAGTCCCCCGGACGGTCGCTGCGGGCGGGCCTGGACGCCTGGTTCGCGAAGGCCGACGGGAACTGCGCGATCGACTACGCGTTCCACCTGATCGTCTCGGACGTCAACGCGCACACCCTGCGGGAGATGGACCGACTCGTCGCGGAGGGGGTCAGCTCGTTCAAGTTGTTCATGGCGTACCCGGGGGTCTTCTACTCGGACGACGGGCAGATCCTGCGCGCCATGCAACGGGCGTCCGGCAACGGCGGGCTGATCATGATGCACGCGGAGAACGGCCTCGCGATCGACGTCCTGGTCGAACAGGCCCTGGCCCGCGGGCACACCGAGCCCCGGTACCACGGCGAGGTCCGCAAGGTGCTGTTGGAGGCCGAGGCCACCCATCGGGCGATCCAGCTCGCGCGGGTCGCCGGCGCCCCGCTGTACGTCGTGCACGTCTCGGCGCAGGAGGCGCTGGCCGAAGTGGCCGCCGCCCGGGCCCGGGACCTGCCGGTCTTCGGCGAGACCTGCCCGCAGTACCTGTTCCTGTCCACCGACGACCTGGCGCGGCCGCACTTCCAGGGCGCCAAGTACGTCTGCTCCACCCCGCTGCGGCCCGCGGAGCACCAGGCGGCGCTGTGGCGGGGACTGCGGACCAACGCCCTCCAAGTGGTCTCCACCGACCACTGCCCGTTCTGCTTCCGGGGCCAGAAGGAGCTGGGCCGCGGGGACTTCTCCAAGATCCCCAACGGGCTGCCGGGGGTGGAGAACCGGATGGACCTGCTCCACCAGGCCGTGCTGGACGGGCACCTCAGCCGCCGCCGCTGGATCGAGATCGCCTGCGCGAGCCCGGCCCGGATGTTCGGCCTCTACCCCCAGAAGGGCACGATCGCGCCGGGCTCGGACGCCGACATCGTGCTCTACGACCCGCACGCCGAGCAGATCGTCTCCGCCGGGACGCACCACATGAACGTGGACTACTCGGCGTACGAGGGCCGACGGATCACCGGGCGCGTCGACACCGTGCTCTCGCGCGGCCACCTCGTCCTCGACCGGCGCCGGTACACCGGCCGGGCCGGGCACGGGACCTTCGTCCCCCGCGCCACCTGCCAGTACCTGTAAGCCCCGCACGCAGCAAGGAGCCGCCCCGTGGACTTCGGCCTCGTCCTCCAGACCGACCCGCCCGCCTCCCGGGTCGTCAGCCTCATGCAGCGCGCGGAGCGCAACGGCTTCCGCTACGGCTGGACCTTCGACTCGGCGGTGCTCTGGCAGGAGCCCTTCGTCATCCACAGCCGCGTCCTGGCCCACACGCAGCAACTGCGCGTGGGCCCGATGGTCACCAACCCGTCCACCCGCACCTGGGAGGTGACCGCCTCCACCTTCGCCACCCTCAACGACATGTACGGCAACCGCACGGTGTGCGGGATCGGCCGCGGGGACTCCGCGATGCGGGTGGTCGGCCGGGCCCCCAACACCCTCGCCCGCCTCGGCGAGGCCATCGACGTCATCCGCGACCTCGCCGAGGGACGCGAGGCGCGGATCGACGGCCACCCGATCCGCATCCCCTGGATCCGCGACGGCGAGCTGCCGGTCTGGATGGCCGCCTACGGCCCCAAGGCCCTGGCCCTGGCCGGCCGGAAGGCGGACGGGTTCATCCTCCAGCTCGCGGACCCCTACCTCACCGAGTGGATGGTCAAGTCGGTCCGCGAGGCCGCCGCGACCGCCGGACGCGACCCGGACGCCATCACCATCTGCGTCGCGGCCCCGGCCTACGTGGGCGACGACCTCGCCCACGCGCGCGACCAGTGCCGGTGGTTCGGCGGGATGGTCGGCAACCACGTCGCCGACCTGGTCGCCCGCTACGGCGCACACTCCTCGCTGGTCCCCGAGGAACTGACCTCGTACGTCGAGTCCCGCCACGGCTACGACTACGGGCACCACGGCCGGGCCGGGAACCCGTCCGCCGACTTCGTCCCGGACGAGATCGTCGACCGCTTCTGCCTGCTGGGCCCCGCGGAGGCCCACATCGCGAAGCTCCGCACCCTGCGCGACCTCGGCGTGGACCAGTTCGCCGTCTACGCGATGCACGACGCCCGGGAACACGTCATCGACACCTACGGCCAGCGGATCATCCCGGCGGTCAACGGCTGACCTCGCCGGCCCGGGCGTCAGCCGCGCACCCCCAGCGCCGGCAGGACCGTCTCCGCCACCCGGTACGCCTCCTCCAGCAGGGGGTTGCCCGACAGGATGAACGTGTCGACGCCGAGGGACTCGTACTCCGCGAGCCGTTCCACGACCTGGGCCGTGGAGCCCACGACCGCCGTACCGGGGCCCGGCCGGAAGAGGCTCATGCCCGGCCAGATGTTGCGGTGCTCCTCCAGGTCGCGGGCGCGGGCCGGAACCCGGCCGCCGTGCCGGAACTGGCGCTGCCAGCCGACACCGTCCTCCGTCGCCTTCACCCCGAGCTGCCGGGCGTAGGTGGCCTCGCTGGTGACGTCCAGCAGCCGGTCGGCCGCCGCCCACGCCGCGTCCTCGGTGTCCCGGACGATCAGATGGACCCGCAGCCCGATCCGCAGCACCCGCCCGTGCGCCGCGGCCCGCTCCCGTACCCGGTCCAGCTTCTCCTTCAGCAGGTGCGGCGGCTCGGCCCAGGTGAGGTACACGTCCACGTGCTTGGCGGCCATCTCGATGCCGGCCGCGGACGAACCGCCGAACCACAGCGGGACGTGCGGTTCCTGGACGGGGGGCAGCTCGCGCAGCGACGCCCCCGCGTCCCGCAGGTCGTAGTACTGCCCCCGGTGGTCGAACACCTCGCCCGCGGTCAGCCGCTTCACGATCGACCAGTACTCGGCGCTCAGCGCGTAGCGCTCGTCGTGCTCCACGTGGAGGCCGAACTCCCGCAGGGACGCGGTGGAACCGTTGACCACGTTGAACCGCAGCCGACCGCCGAACAGGTGGTCGAACGTCAGCGCCATCTTGGCCAGCAGGGTCGGGGCGATCAGCCCGGGGTGCACGGCCAGCAACGGCTTGAACCCGGGGCCGGTCGACGCGGCGAGCGCACTGCCCAGCGGCCACACGTCGTACAGGTCGGTGGCCAGCAACGCGCCGCTGTACCCGAGGCGGTCCACCGTCCCCGCGAGTTGCTGGAGGTAACCCAGGTCCACGGGGCGACGCCCCGCGGGCTCCCAGGGATAGGCCCCCTCCCGGGGGATGACGTACCAGAGGAACTCGGAGGCCACGGCTCAGCCCGCCGTACGCGCTACGGCGTGCGCGGTGGTCACCGGGCGGGACAGGAACCCGGCGCCGTGCAGGATGTCGGCGGCCTCCTGCTGCTCCGCGAGGAACGCCCCGGTGACCGGCTCGACGCGCCAGGGCAGGGCGGTCAGGGCGGTCTCCCAGTCCTCGGCGGTGCCGCCCAGCTCCTCGGCGGCGATCAGGGCCGCCTCACGGGGGTGCTCGGCGGCCCAGTCGTCGGCTTGCTGGAGCGCGGTGACCAGGGCGGCGACGACCTCGGGGCGCTGCTCGGCGAAGTCGCGACGGGCGAAGAACACGGAGCGGTCGGTGATCACGTCGCCGGAGCGCCGCAGGATCCTGGCCCGGCCGCTGCGCAGTGCGGCGGCGAGGTCGGCGCCCTGGGTGATCCAGCCGGTGATCGTGCCGTCGGCGAGGAGCCGTGCACTGTCCGCTCCGGCGGCGGCGGGGGTGACGTCCGTGCCGTAGGAGAGCCCGACGGAGTGCAGCGCCTTGGCGAGCAGATGCGTCTGCCAGGAGCCGATGCCGAGGTGGACGGTGCCGCCCTTCAGGTCCGCGAGGTCGTGGACCGGACCGTCGGCGGCGACGAGCAGGGCGCCGTGCTCGGGGCGGGGCGCGGAGACGGCGGTGTAGACGATGTCGTGGCCGTCGGCCTGGGCGCTGATCGGCGGGGTGGAGCCGGTGCCGCCGAAGTCGAAGGTCCCGGCGCTCAGCAGGGCCCCCGTGGTGACCCCGTTGGTGTAGTGGTGGAAGACGACGGTCTCGCCCAGGGGCGCGAGGGCCCGCTTGGCGTGGTCGAGCCGGGAGAGGTAGGTCAGGGTCGGGTTGTTGGCGTGGACGCCGATGGTGACGGTCATGACAGGCTCGCTCCAGTGGGTGCGGGTGCTTCGCTGTGGGGTTGGGGTTGGGGGGACGGTGCGTCCTGGTGCACCCCGAGGTCGCCGAGGAGTCGGCGGCGCAGTGCCGCGAACGCGGGGTGCGCGGGGTCCCGGGGGTGGTCGATGCCGACCGGCGCATCGGTGACGAGGCGCCCGTCGCGCAGCACCGCGACCCGGTCCGCGAGCCGGACCGCCTCGTCGACGTCATGGGTGACCAGCAGCACCGCCGGCCGGTGCCGGCGGCACAGCTCCCCCACGAGGTCCTGCATGCGCAGCCGGGTCAACGCGTCGAGCGCGGCGAACGGTTCGTCCAGCAGCAGGAGTTCCGGTTGGCGCACCAGGGCGCGGGCGAGGGCGACGCGCTGGGCCTCGCCGCCGGAGAGGGTGCCGGGCCAGGCGTCGGCGTGGGAGGCGAGTCCGACCTCGCGCAGGGCCCGCAGCCCGGTCTCCCGGGTGGCGGCGCCCCGCGGCATGGCCACGACGGTGTTGGCGAGCACCTTCTTGGACGGGACCAGCCGGGGTTCCTGGAAGACGATGGTGCGCGCCTCGGGCACCAGGACCTGTCCGCCGTCGGAGCGGTCGAGGGCGCCGAGGATGCGCAGCAGGGTGGTCTTGCCGCTGCCACTGGCACCGAGCAGGGCCACGAACTCCCCGCGGGCGATGTCCAGGTCGAGTCCGTCGAGCACGGCCCGTTCGCCGAACACCCGGCGCAGTCCGCGGACCCGGACGGCGGTGTCGGTCATCGGACCGCCCCCAGCGTGCGCCACGGCATCAGGAACCGCTCCAGCAACCGGACGACGCCGTCGGCGGTGAGCCCGAGCACGGCGTACACGAGGATGCACACCGCGAGGACGTCGGTACGGGCGTACGCCTGGGCCTGGGCCATCAAGTAGCCGATGCCCGCGGTGGCGTTGATCTCCTCGGCGGCGACCAGGGCGATCACGCTGAGGGTCATGGACAGCCGCAGTCCGGACAGCAGCGACGGCAGCGCGCCGGGCAGCACGACCTCACGGACGAGGGCCAGTCGGCCCATCCCGAAGGACCGCATCGCCTCCAGGAGTTTGCGGTCGACGCCCCGCACCCCGCCGGCGGTGCTGACGTACATGGGGAACGTCGTCGCGAAGGCGATCAGCAGGATCTTGGCCGTCTCGGTGATCCCGAACCAGACCATGAACAGCGGGACCAGGGCGAGGAAGGGGATCGTGCGCATGGCCTGGAGGGAGGAGTCGAGCAGTTCGTCGCCGGGTCGGCTGAATCCGGTGACGACTCCGAGGACGACGCCGGCGACCAGTCCCAGGAGCAGTCCGGTGCCGGAGCGGGTCAGCGAGGCGGCGAGCGCGTCGGGCAGTTCGCCGTTGCCCCACAGTTCGCCGACCGCGCGCACCACGTCGGGCGGTCCGGCGAGCACGTCGGGGGTGAGCACCCCGGTGGCGGACGCGGTCCACCAGCCGCCGATCAGCAGCAGCGGGCCGAGGGCGCGCACGGTGAGGGAGACGGCCCGCGGTCGCTCGCGGGGCAGTCGGGGCCGCGGGGCGACCAGCTTGCCGGACGGCGGGGTCGTGGTGCTCATCCCAGGGCCTCGACGTCGAGCACGTGGGGCTTGATGTCGACCGGCTGCCTGAGCACCTTCTGGTCGAGGTAGAAACGGGCCACGGACTCGAAGCGCTCGATGTCCTCGGCCCCGATCGGCTCGACGGTCCCGCCCTCGCGCAGAATGCGGAGTTGCAGCTCCTTGGCCGCGCCGGTCACGGCGGTCGGGCCGCGGTCGGTGAAGACGTTGACGTACTTCTCCGGGTCGGCCTTCTGGGCGGCGCTGCCGGTGCGCAGGTACGCGTAGAGGGCCTTCACCACCTCCGGGTGCCGTTCGGCGAAGCCGGTGCGCACGGCGTGGAAGCTGTAGTTGTCCGAGCCGACTGCCGCCCCGTCGGCGACGAAGCGGGAGTCGCCGCTGCCCAGTTCCGCGACGGAGTAGGCGGCCCAGGACGCCCAGGCGTCGACCTGGCCCGTCTTGTAGACGGAGGCGGTCTGGTCGGGGCGCAGATAGACGCGTTCGACGTCCTGCGCCGGGACGCCGTGCCGGGCCAACGCCTTGAGGAGCAGGTACTCGCCGGTGCCGCCCTGGTTGACGGCGACCTTCCGGCCGGCGAGGTCCTTGACGGTCTTGATCCCGGAGTCCTTGCGGACCAGGATGCCCTCGCCGGAGCCGTCCGGGGTGGTGGCGCTGAAGAGCTTGAACCCGGGTTTCTGGGTGAGGGCGGTGACTCCGGAGGTGATGGACCCGGTGGCCACGTCGAGTTGTCCGGCGTTGAGGGCCTGCGCGGCGGGGGCGAACGGGCCGCTGCTGCCGGTCCACTCGACTCTGGCCCCGACCTTCGCGAGTGCCTTGTCGAGGCTGCCGTCCTTCTTGCCGAGGGCGAGGACGCCCGAGTTCTTCGGGTCGGGGATGCGGACGACGACGGTGTCCCCGTCGCCCGCCGAGTCGCCCTCGGCGGCACCGCAGGCGGCGAGCGGGAGCAGGGCGGCGGTGGCGGCGAGGGCGGCGGCGGTGCGCACGGCCCGGCGGTTCAGGGGGTTCACTGGTGGTCCTCTGCGGTGGTGGTGGGTCGGTGGGTGCGGGCGGTCGCCCGGCGGAGGGGTTCGGGGGCCGCCCAGTCCCGTACGTCGACGGGGGCGGCGAGGAACCCCCGCGCCCGCAGGGCGTGTTCCTGCTGGGCGAGCAGGTCGAGACGGTCCTCGGACAGGTCGATGCGCAGGTCGTCGTGGCCCCGGGCGCGGTAGGCGCCGGCCACGCCGGTGGCGCCGGCGCCGGTCTCCCGACTCAGCACCCGGGAGAGTGCATCGGGGTGGTCAGCGGCCCAGCCGGCGGCCCGGACCAGGACGGCGAGGAAGCGGTCGACCAGCTCGGGGTGGTCCTCCAACAGGCTCTCCCGGACGGTGATCGGGCGCGGGGTGCCGTTGTTGACCCGGGTGCGCCGGTCGGGGTGGTCGTCGAGTTCGACGGCGATCCGTGCCCCGTACCGTGCGGCGGCCTCGACGGCGGTGGCCCCCTTGGCGTACACCGCGTCGACGGTTCCGGCGCGCAGGGCGGCCAGTTCGGTGGCCCACTGGTCGGCCCCGGCGTCCACCGGCACGTCGACCGGGACGGCGTCGGCGAGGGTGAGCCCCGCGCCGGACAGCGCACCCTCGAAACCGCGCAGCGCCATCGCCCGCCAGAAGTCGATCGGCAGCGGATGTCGGGGCACGGCGAGGCGCCTGCCCTTCAGGTCCCCGGCCTCGTGCACCGGGGAGTCGGCCGCGACCAGGACGACTTGGCGTTCCTCGATCCAGGTGAGGCCGATGAGTCGGGTGGGTTCGCCGTGCGACCGGGTCCACAGGGCGGGGACGTTGCCGCCCTCGCGGAACAGGCCCTCCAGCGCGTGGGTGTAGTGGTGGTCCCTGGCGGTGGCGGCGGACGCGGTCTGGAGGGAGGAGACGGTGATCCCGTCGGGGGAGAACTCGTCGTCCAACCAGCCGAGATCGGCGGCGATCCCGGTGGCGGTGGGCACCGGGCAGCGGGTGAACCACAGGGTGGCGGGCGGCGTGGAGTGCGTCATGGGCCCTTCTCGGCCGGAGGAACGGGGGCGACCACCCCGGAGATCGCTGGACGGATCGCCGGCGGAGGCGCGGGAGGGGTTGCAGGCAGGGGCGACGGATGTGCACCCGGGAGCCGGGGCGTCCGGAGGGGTTGCGGGTGCCGGGGGAGTGAGAGGCGGGGGCCGGCGGGGCGCGCATCAGGGGGCGCGGGTCAGCCGACTGCCACCCGGCCCGGTGCGCACGCCGGTTCGGCGAACGGCACGGGACGAACGCCAGGGGGACGAACGTCGCGGGCGCGAGCGTCACGGGCGGACGAACGGGGCGGGGTTACGGCGCGCGGCCGTCGTCCGGGGTCAGCGACAGCCGGAACTGGCGACCCGGACCAGGTCGATGTGGCGACGGCTGCTGAGTGCAGGCGTGACCGAGGGCGCCAGCGCGAGGGAGGTCCGGCGGACGGTCATGGTGGCACTCCTCTCGACGAGCGACGGGGTCGGTGCGCAGACTCTGCCACGGGCTTTGCCCCACGGACAAGTTGCTTCCCACAATGTGGGATGTCCGGTCTCGTTGACGTCTCCCGTGAACGCGTCGCCGGCCCGATGGGCACGACGACCGCACGGGCAGGGCGAGTTGACCCGACGCGCAAGTCAGGGAAGGCTGCCACATCATGGGAAGCTCAATCGATGACGTCCCGACCGTCCCGCGCTCCCCCCGGCGGCCCGGGACCACCGTGCCGCCGTCGGACCCCGTCCGCGGGCCCCGACGTCCGGCCGCGACGAACCCGGCCGCCCCCACCGGATCGCAGGCCGTGAGCCGGGCCCTGGGCGTCCTGCACTGTTTCCGCGACAACGGCACCCCGCTGAGCGCATCGGACCTCGCGCGCCGCACCTCCCTGTCGGTCTCGACGGCCCACCGACTGGCCCGGACCCTGGTGGCCGCCGGGTTCCTCGAACAGGACGCCCACACCGCCCGCTACCGGCTGGGTCCCGCCGTCACCGAACTCGGCCAACTCTCGTACCACCAAAGAGGACTGCACCTCACGGTCCCCGAACTCGCCGACCTCGCGGCGCGCACCGGGGCCACCGCCGACCTCGCCCTGCGGGACGGCGTCCACGCGCTGATCCTCGTCGGCGGTTCGGTGCGCCACGACACCGGCATCGGGCTGCGCCGACCGCTGCACTCCACCGCGCTCGGCAAGGTGCTGCTCGCCTGGTCGGGCGACGATCCCGACCCGGTCGGCGCGCTCCCCGGGCTGGCCGCCTTCACGGAACGCACCATCGTCGACCCGGACGCCCTGCGCACCGAACTCGCCCGGGTGCGCGAGCGGGGCCACGCCGTCAACGACGGCGAGTCGGCGCTCGGCATCCGCACGGTGGCCGTGCCGGTGTTCGACCACACCGAACGCGCCCGCTTCGCCCTCGCGCTCCGGGCGACCCCGGCCGTGCTGACCGATGACCGGCTGCCCTGGTTCGCCGACCAGGCACGGGCCTGCGCCGCCGCCCTGGAGGTCCTGCTGTTGCCGCCGGTCGAGCGCCGCCCCGCCGCCGGGCCGTGAGCGGACGGGCCGGGCTCAGCCGGTGAGCGCTTCGACGGCGAGGGTGCCCAGGCCCACCAACACCCCGTAGCCGGGGATCATCAGCAGGGGGAGGGGCACCAGGACCCGCCAGTGGAACGCCTTGTCGCGGTACTCCGGCATGCCCCCGGTCCCGGGGAGGGTGAAGAACGCGGGGCGCAGGGTGCAGAAGAGCCACCAGTCGACGATCAGCAGATCGACCAGGTTGATCCATGCGAACAGTGCGGTGCCGAAGCCGAATCCCGGCCAGAACCCCAGGTCGGAGCCCTGTTCCTGGTGCAATCCGGTGAGTGCGACCACGGGTGTCGTCCCCAGCAGCAGGGCGATCAGCACACCCATCGCCGTGGAGGTGCGGGCCCCGCGGACGGACTTCCCTCCGTGCTCGGCACGGAAGCGGTCCCTGATCGCGGGGGGATAGTCGTGCT
Organism: Streptomyces sp. NPDC127068; assembly: GCF_042724695.1. Lineage (NCBI taxonomy): Bacteria > Bacillati > Actinomycetota > Actinomycetes > Kitasatosporales > Streptomycetaceae > Streptomyces > Streptomyces sp. NPDC127068. The sequence continues at coordinate 26,938 of NZ_JBHXEN010000033.1, forward strand.
CCAGGGAGTCCGGCGCGATCGCCGCCCCGCCGATCAGCACGGCACAGAACAGTCCGGAAGCGATCAGGGAGTACAGCGCGGTGACGTGCACGGCTGAGGACCAATCCACCCGGCAAGGGTAAGGCGTGGCGTCGAACGGATCTACGGCCAGGGAGAGTTGACGCACCGCCCGGCCGCTGCTCCCGGGCCGCGGCCCGGTGCCGGCGACCGCGCTGTGCGGTGACACGTTCCAGACACGGCGCGTGCCATGATCGGGCGGATGAGCGCGATACGAGGGCGACCCGCCCCCCGGTGCCCGGCCGTCACCCTGCTGACCCTGGCCGGATTGGCCGGACTGTCCGGCTGCGGGCTGTCGGCGGAGCTGGAGCGGGAGCGCCACCCGGGCGGACGCCCCACGAAGCCCGCGTTCGGGGTCGCATCGCAGGCTCCGCCCAGCACCCTCGCGCCCCTCCCGGGGAGCCGGCCACCCGGTACCGGCACCACCTCCGGTGCCTCCGCCGACGTCTCCGCAGCGCCGGACGGGGCACCGGGCGGCGCCCCCTGCGACAGCCCGGGCATCCGCCTGCGGGCCGAGCACACGGGCGCGGCCATGGGGCTGCGGGCCATGTCGGTGACCCTCACCAACTGCGACTCCGAGCCGTACGCGCTCGACGGCCACCCCCGCGTCCGGCTGGTCGACGAGCACGGCGTGCAGCCCCCGGGCATCCGGGTCGTAGGCGACCTGGACGTCGTGCCCATGGCGCCCTCGGCCGCGCCCGCCACCGCGTTCACGCTGAAGCGCGGCGAGAGCGCGGTGGCCGACGTGATGTGGCGCACCAACGCCGAGCACGTCCCCTCCCTGCGCATCCGGGCCAGGCCCGACGCGCCCGAGGTGGTGGTGACCCCCGACGACCCCCTGGACGTGGGCCCGCGCAACGTGGTCGGCACCTCCCCGTGGCGCCCCCGCTGAGCCCGGAATCCGCTGCCCCGGCGGTCCCGCACCCTCCCCGGCGCCCCGCCGTGACCGGAAACCGTCGGTCGCCCGGGCACCCGGAGTTCACCGGGCATCCACCCAGCGTGCGGAAACGGGGTACGGAATGTCAGCGGCGCGTGTTTCGATGGACACATGATCAACGAATTCCTCGCCCATGACCTGCCCCAGGTGGAAGCCGCGGTCCGCGAGGCCGCCGCGGTGGAGATCGTCCCCCGGTTCCGCCGCCTCGCCCTCGACGAGATCGTGGAGAAGGCGGGCCCGCACGATCTGGTCACGGTCGCCGACCGGCTCGCCGAGAAGCACCTGACGGCCGCGCTCACCGCCCTGCTCCCGGGCTCCGTGGTGGTCGGCGAGGAGGCCGTCGCGGAAGACCCCTCGACGTACGAGGCGCTCCAGGGCGACGCCCCGGTCTGGATAGTGGACCCGGTCGACGGCACCCAACAGTTCGTCCACGGCGACCCCGGCTTCTGCACCCTGGTGGCCCTGGCGCACCACGGCGAACTGCTCGCCTCCTGGACCTACGCGCCGATCGCCGGAGAGCTGGCGGTCGCGGTCCGCGGCGGCGGCGCCCACCTCAACGGCGCCCGACTGACCGCCGGTGCCCCCGAGCCCGGCGCGGACCTCCGGATCGCCAAGTCGCACCCCGACTACACCACCCCGGAGGAGAAGCGGGCCCTGCTCGGCCTGGACACCGAGGGCGTGGCCTCGCGCGACTGCGGCTCCGCGGGGTTGGAGTACCTCCGGATCGCCCGGGGCGCGCTGGACGCCGTCGCGTTCTCCTGGGAGAACGCGTGGGACCACGCGGCGGGCCTCCTGCTGGTCGCGGAGGCCGGCGGCGGCCACGCCACGCTGGACGGCACCCCGTTCCGGCTGGCCGGCGGCAACGCCCTGCCCTTCACGGCGGCTCGTGACGCCGCCACCGTCACCCGGGTCCTGGAGTTGCTGCGGGCGGGTGCCTGAGCACCGTCCGGCCCGCACGGCCGGGCCTATCCTGGTCCTCCCTGGCCATCGGCTGACGAAGGAGTCCCCAGATGCCGTCGGTGCTCGACGTGGTCGTCGTGGGTGCGGGGCCGAACGGGTTGACCGCGGCCGTCGAACTGGCCCGGCGCGGCTACTCCGTAGCCGTGTTCGAGGCCCGGGACACGGTGGGCGGCGGTGCCCGTACCGAGGAGTTGACGCTCCCCGGCTTCCGGCACGACCCCTGTTCGGCCGTGCACCCCCTGGGGATCGCCTCCCCGGCCTTCGGAGCGATGCCCCTGGCGCGGTACGGGCTGGAGTGGCTGCACCCGCCGCTGCCCATGGCCCACCCCTTCCTCGACGGCACGGCGGCCGTGCTGTCCCGCTCCATCGCCGAGACCGCCGCCTCCTTCGGCCCCCGGGACGCCGGCGCCTACCGGCGTCTGGTCACCCCGTTCGCAGCCCGCTGGGACACCCTCCTCCGGGACTTCATGGCGCTGCCGCTGACCGCACTGCCCCGCGATCCGGTCACCCTGGCCCGGTTCGGACTCGCCGGACTGCCGCCCTCCACCTGGCTGATGCGGCGCTTCAAGGACGACCGGGCCAAGGCCCTGTTCGCCGGGCTCGTCGCCCATGTCATCGCCCCGCTGGAGGGCCTCGCCACCAGTGCCGTCGGCCTGGTCTTCGCGCTCGCCGCGCACACCGGCGGCTGGCCGGTCGCCCGGGGCGGCTCCCAGAGCATCTCGGACGCCCTCGCGGCCTATCTGAAGGACCTCGGCGGGCAGATCCACACCGACTTCGAGGTGAAGCGGCTGGACGACCTGCCGCCCGCCCGCGCCTACGTCTTCGACACCTCCCCGCTCGCCCTGGCCCGGATCGCCGGCCTCGGCCGTCACTACGACGGCTACCGGTACGGCGCCTCCGTCTTCAAGATCGACTACGCGCTGGACGGACCGGTGCCGTGGACCGCCGAGGCGCCGCGCCGCGCCGGGACCGTCCAGATCGGTGCGAGCAGCGCGGAGGTCGGTGCCGCCCTGCGCGCCGCGTCCCGGGAGGGCCGCGCCCCCGAGGCGCCCTTCCTGATCACCGCACAGCCGTCCCTCGTCGACCCGAGCCGGGCGCCCGAGGGCAAACACGTCTTCTGGGCGTACGGCCACGTCCCCGGCGGCTGGGACGGCGACCTCACCGACGCCGTCGAACGGCAGTTGGAGCGGTTCGCCCCCGGGTTCCGTGACCGGATCCTCGCCCGCGCCACGGCGGGACCGCCGCAACTCGCCGCCCGCAACGCCAACTACATCGGCGGGGACATCGCCTGCGGCGCGGCCGACGGGCTGCAACTGCTGCTGCGCCCCCGGCCCGGTCTGCGACCGTACCGCACCCCCCACCCCGCCGTGTTCCTCTGCTCGTCCGCGACCCCGCCCGGGCCGGGCGTGCACGGCATGTCCGGACACAACGCCGCCAAGGCCGTCTGGCGGCGACTGAACGCGACCGGATGAGCCCGTGCCCGCCCCGGCCGACGGTGCTGGCCGAAAGCTGCCGGGGCAGGTCACATTCCCCTTCTCGGGCCGGATGACCATGAGTGTTTTCTCATTCTTGTTTCCATTGACACGCATAGCCGCGGACTTCTAGCTTCCAGTCATCGAAAGCGCGGCTCCATGGCCGTGCCCGCCCCCTCACGGGAGGTCGAATATGGAACAGCTCATCAAGAAGATGGCCCAGGACGACAACTGGCAGGCGTGGAACGCACTCAACTCCGCGACGGCCGGTGACAAGACCGGTTGCATCAGCGCCACGCCGAAGAGCGGCTGCATCAGCGCGGCGCCCAAGACGGGCTGTATTTCCTGAAGTCGATCCGCTTCGGGCGCTGACCTGAACACCGAGCATCCGGGCGGCAGCAGCCGGTCGTCGTCCGGGTGTCTTCGGCTACCGCCCATTCGACAGCCACATTCTGTTGCCCTGTTCCGCACCCCACGAAGGTGAACATGGACAGCCAGCTCGCCCCTGAGGTGATCGACTGCATCAGGGACATTCCGATCTATCAGGAATCCTTTGCGCGAGGCCACTTCCCCGTTCTGGAGAAACCAGAAATAGCCCAGGGGTTCCCGGAGAACTGGATGACCCCCCGGCTGGCCACCGCACTGGACCGCGGCGAAGCCGAGTTCGTCCTGTCGACGGGCACCAACCACGCCCGCATGCAGCTCATCCGGCCGCCGTACTTCCTGCTCAAGAGCTACTACCGGCTGTGGAGCGACCACCCCGACCTCGCCAGGACCTGGCGCGAGGGTTGCCGTCGGGTGTCCCTGACGACCGTGCTCGCCACGGAACACGTGGCCCGGGTCAACGCCAGGAAGCGCGGCACGCCACCCGATCCCGCGCCCGGCCTCGACGACCGCCGCCTCGACGACCGCACGGTCTACCTGAACCAGCGGCTCGACCCCGACCTGTGGGAGCGCGCCGACGTCGAGCGCATGGTCGGCGAGATCCAGGACGAGCGCAGCACCCACCCCGAGGGCTGGTACCACCTGGACTGCTCCGGCTACCACCTCGCCCACCTGGTGCGCAAAGCCGCCCGGTGGGACCTCATGGACGCGTTCCCCCGGCCGGAAACCGTGATCACGGCCTACGAGTACACCCCGCTGAACGTCCGGCGCTTCCTCGAAGGCCGCCTCGGACGCCCGGTGATCGACCTCTTCGGCAGCACCGAACTCGGCTACCTCTACTACAGCGACCAGGCCGGGCGGTACCACCCGTACCTCGACCGGATGAGCCTCGAACTGCTCCCGGTCGCCCCCGGGAGCACCCTGTTCAGCCTCATCGTCACGAGCGTGCGCAATCCGTACATGCCGCTGGTCCGCTACCGCTCGGGCGACTGCGTGCGCACCCTCGACGGGACCCCGGACCCGGCGAAGGTCGTCCGCATCTGCGGCCGGGAAAAGGAGCTCCTGCATTCCCCGACCGGTCTGGTGGCCCAAGGCGACCTGGACGAATGCGTGGCCGCTGCGTCATCCCGTGTCTTCCTCTACCAGTTGCGCACCAAGGGACCGGAAGGCACACAACTCCTCTTCACCACGTTCGACGACGCCCCCCTCGAACCGTCCGAAACGTCGGCGCTGGAAAAACTCATAGGAGACCTGACCGGAATGCGCTGCAACGCCGTGCACCGCACCCACATTCCGGTGGGCCCCTCGGGAAAGTACGCCTGGCTGGTGACGGAACCCCTCACCCGTACTGGAGAACGATGAAGACGCAGCAGCGCATCACGGAATCCAATCTCATAAGCCTGCTCGGCGAGCCCCTGCACAAAGAAGTCGTCACCTATTTCGTGAAGGAAACGGGAGCGACCCGGCAGGACGTCGAACGGCAGGTCACCGAATGCCTGCGGTACCTGTTCCTCGTTTCCCGCTACCGCTCGGAACTCGCCGGTCTCTTCCTGCCCGTGGAACAGCACATCGACGAGATATGGCACTACCTCATCCTCCAGACCCGGGAGTACCGGGCGCTGTGCGAGGAGCGTCTACCGGGCCGGGTCTTCATCGACCACCGCAGCATCGGCTACGAGGAGTACGCCGAGGAACCCGGGCGCGAGCGGACCATCGAGGAAGCGCTCCGCTGGATCCCGCTGTACTGCGCGGAGTTCGGCCCCTTCGAGGAGGAGGCCGTCGCCCACTGGACCATCGTCCGCTTCCTCCGTGACCGCATGGACCTGTCGCTGACCGACATCGCCGCGTTGCGCTCGGCGCGCGCCGCGTAGCCGATCAGGACCGGGGCGCGCCCACCGCCCTCCCGCACCGGACGAGGAGCGAGCCAGTGGCGTCCCCCACCACAGCGAACGTCACCACGGACCACGACGAGCACCCCGCGCAACGGCGGGTCCTCGCGGTCCTGGTGACCACCCAGATCCTGAACGGCGCGGCCCTCGCGGCCGGAATCACCGTCGGCGCACTGCTCGCCGAGGAGATGCTCGGCTCCACCGGCCTCGCCGGGGTGCCGAGCGCGCTGTTCACCATAGGCGCGGCAGTGGGGGCCGCGGGGATCGGCCGGGCCTGTCAGCGCTGGGGCAGACGGCCCGGCCTCACCCTCGGCTACGGCATAGGCGCCCTCGGGAGCCTCGTCGTGGTCGCCGCCACCGCCTGGGACAGCGTGCCGCTGCTCTTCCTGGGACTGCTCGTCTACGGAGCCGGCACCGCCTCGGTCATGCTCGCCCGGTACGCGGGCGCCGACCTCGCCGCGCCGGCCCGGCGCGGCCGTGCGGTCAGCACCGTACTGTTCGCCACCGCCGCCGGGGCGATCGCCGGCCCGGGACTCGTCGGAGTGACGGGAGACCTCGCCCGCTCCTGGGACCTGCCACGCCTCTCCGGACCCTTCCTGCTGGCGTTCGTCGCCTTCCTGGCCGCCGCGCTGGTGCTCTGGGCCCTGCTGCGCCCCGATCCACTGCTCCTGGCCCGTGCGGCGGCCGGCGGCCCGACCCCGGACACCACCACCGGGCCCCGCGGCGGCCGGACGATGCTCGGGGCGCTCCCGCGCGAGGACCTGCGGCGGATGGCGGCCGGAGCGGCGGTGATGGTGCTCAGCCAGGTCGTGATGATCGCGATCATGACGATGACCCCCGTCCACATGGCCGACCACGGTCACGCCACCGGCACCGCGGGGCTCGTCATCGGACTGCACATGGGGGCGATGTACCTCTCCTCGCCGCTCTCCGGGTACCTGGTCGACCGGACCGGCCGGACCCCCACCGCGGCCCTCGGCGCCGTCGTGCTGTGCGGGGCCGCACTCCTCGCTCACGCCGCCCCGCCGGGTTCGGCGCCGGTCCTGGCGCTCGCCCTGGTCCTGCTCGGCATCGGCTGGAACCTCGGCTTCGTCAGTGGAACGACGATGGTCACCGACGCCGCCCCGCCCGAACGCCGGGCCGCCTACCAGGGCCTCATGGACGTCGGGGTGCTGATCGCCGGTGCCTCCGGCGGACTGGCCTCCGGGGCCCTGGTCGCCGCCGGCGGCTTCGGCCTGCTCACCGGGGCCGGAGCGGTGCTGGCGCTCCTGTTCACCCTGTACCTCGCGGTCCGCGGCGGTCTGCCCGGCAGACGGGTGAGCGGCGACGGATAGGCCCACCCCGGGGCGGGCACCCCGCGCAACGTCCATGTCGAATTCTCGCTAGCCGCCGTGGGTGCGCCTCCCGGATGCTGGAGGCATGCACAGCGCGATGCACGCCGACACCGAGCGGTGCGTGAGAGCGGTCCAGTCCAAGGACGGCCGCTTCGACGGCTGGTTCTACACGGCCGTGCTCACCACCCGGATCTACTGCCGCCCGAGCTGCCCCGTGGTGCCGCCCAAGCCGGAAAACATGGTGTTCTACCCGAGTGCGGCGGCCTGCCAACAGGAGGGCTTCCGGGCGTGCAAGCGGTGCCGTCCCGACACCAGCCCCGGATCACCCGAGTGGAACCAGCGGGCGGACCTCGTCGCGCGGGCCATGCGGCTGATCGCCGACGGCCTGGTGGACCGCGAGGGCGTACCGGGACTCGCCGCGCACCTCGGCTACAGCACCCGCCAGGTCGAGCGCCAGCTCCTGGCCGAACTGGGCGCGGGGCCCCTCGCCCTCGCCCGGGCGCAGCGGGCCCAGACCGCCCGGCTGCTGATCGAGACGACCGCGCTGCCCATGGCCGAGATCGCCTTCGCCGCGGGTTTCGCCTCCATCCGCACCTTCAACGACACCGTCCGCGAGGTCTTCGCGCTGGCGCCGAGCGAACTGCGGGCCAAGGCGGCCGGACGCCGCGGCCCGGCCGTCACCGGAGCGCCCGGCACGCTGTCCCTGCGGTTGCCGTTCCGGGCACCCCTCACCCCCGACAACCTCTTCGGCCACCTGGCGGCGACGGCGGTGCCCGGGGTGGAGGAGTGGCACGAGGGCGCCTACCGCCGCACCCTGCGACTGCCCTACGGGCACGGCACGGTCGCCCTCACCCCGAACCCGGACCACATCGGCTGCCGACTGACCCTCACCGACCCGCGGGACCTCACCGTCGCCATCAGCCGCTGCCGCCGACTGCTGGACCTCGACGCCGACCCGGTCGCCGTGGACGCCCAACTCCGCACCGATCCGCTGCTCGCGCCCTTGGTCGACCGGGCCCCCGGCCGTAGGGTGCCGAGGACCGTGGACGAGGTCGAGTTCGCCGTCCGGGCGGTGCTCGGCCAGCAGGTCTCGACGGCGGCGGCCCGGACCCACGCGGCCCGGCTGGTCCTCGCGCACGGCGAACCGATCGAGGACCCCGCGGGCGGACTCACCCACCTCTTCCCCACCCCCGAGGCGCTGGCCGCCCTGGACCCCGAGGCGTTGGCCCTGCCGCGCAGCCGGCGGGCGACCCTGACGACCCTCGTCGCGCGGCTGGCCGGGGGTTCGCTGCGCCTGGGCGCCGAGTCCGACTGGGCGAAGGCACGCACCCAGCTCGGCGCGCTGCCCGGCTTCGGGCCGTGGACCGTCGAGGTCATCGCCATGCGGGCGCTGGGCGACCCCGACGCCTTCCTCGCCACCGACCTGGGGGTGCGCCGGGCCGCCGCAGGACTCGGCCTGCCGTCCACCCCCGCCGCCCTCACCTCCCGGGCCGCCGCCTGGCGCCCCTGGCGCGCGTACGCGGTGCAGTACCTCTGGGCGACCGACGACCACCCGATCAACGTCCTCCCCGGGTGACGGCCCGTTCCGTACCGCCGCACCCGCCACGACCAGGAGCACCGGCCATGAGCGCCACCAAGCACCACAGCCACATCGACAGCCCGTACGGCACGCTGACCCTGGTCGCCACCGGAGGCGTCCTCAGCGGGGTGTACATGACCGACCAGCGGCACCGCCCGCCCCAGGAGTCCTTCGGCGACCGCGACCCCGGACCCTTCGCCGAGGCGACCCGCCAACTCGACGCGTACTTCGCGGCCGACCTGACCGAGTTCGACCTGCCCCTACGACTCGACGGCACGCCCTTCCAGCGGTCCGTCTGGGCACGACTCCTCACGATCCCGTACGGCGAGACCCGCACCTACGGGGAGTTGGCCGAGGCGCTCGGCAATCCCTCGGCGTCGCGCGCGGTGGGCCTCGCCAACGGCAAGAACCCGATCAGCGTGATCGTCCCCTGCCACCGGGTCATCGGGGCGAACGGCAACCTCACCGGCTACGGCGGCGGCCTGCCCCGCAAGCAGCGCCTGCTCGACTTCGAACGGGGCACGGGCACGGCCGCCCTGTTCTGACGGAGCGACCCGCGGGGCTCAGGCGTCCGGACCGGGCTCGTCCGGCCCCGGGTCCCGGCGGGCCAGCCGCCGCAACCGCCGGTGCCGTTCGGGCCCCGCCTCGGAGATCGCCTCCCCGACCATCGCCCGCACCGCGTCCCGCAAGCCGTGCAACCGCTGTTGTCGGGGGAACCCGGCCCCCGGGTCCGTCCGCAGTTCCGTCACCAGGGCCCAGCACAGCACCAGCATCACCACCACGAACGGCACCGCCACCAGGATGGTCGCGGTCTGGAGCGATTCGAGTCCGCCGGCGACGAGCAGCACCGCCGCCACCGCGGCCATCAGCACCCCCCACGTCACGACCAGCCAGGTCCGCGGGTGCAGCGTTCCCCGGCTGGTCAGCGACCCCATCACCAGCGAGGCGGAATCCGCGCTGGTGACGAAGTACGTCATGACCAGCAGCATCGCCACCCAGGCGGTGATCGAACCGAGCGGCAGCGCTTCGAGCATCGCGAACAGCGACGCCTCCGCGCCCTCCTCGACCTTCGCCGCCATGTCGACCCGGCCGGTCTCGTCCAGCCGGATGCCCGTCCCGCCCATGACGCAGAACCAGATGACGGTGGCCCCGCTGGGCACCAGCAGCACCCCCACCAGGAACTCACGGATCGTGCGGCCGTGCGAGATCCGGGCGATGAACGTCCCCACGAAGGGCGCCCAGGACAGCCACCACGCCCAGTAGAAGATGGTCCAGGCACCCAGCCACGCACTGTCCGTGAAGGCACCGGTGCGGGTCGCCATGGGCAGCAGCTCGTGCAGGTAGCCGCCGAGGCTCGCGGGGATGGCGTCCAGGATGTAGACCGTCGGCCCGAACAGGAAGACGAAGACCATCAGACAGGCGGCGAGCACGATGTTGAGGGTGCTCAGCCACTTCACTCCCTTGTGGAGCCCCGAGAACGCCGAGATCACGAATGCCGCCGACAGCACCACCACGATGAGCAGTTGCAGGGTCGTCGAGTCCTTGATCCCCGCGGTCAGCCCGAGGCCCGTCGCGACTTGGAGCGTGCCGACGCCGAGGCTCGTCGCCGTGCCGAACACCGTCGCGAACACCGCGAGCAGGTCGATCACCCGGCCCGGCCAGCCGTCCGCCCGGCGCTCGCCGAGCAACGGCACGAACACCGAACTGAGGCGGTTGCCGCGGCCCTTGCGGAAGCCCGCGTAGGCGAGGGCGAGGCCGGCGATCCCGTAGATGGCCCAGGGCGTCAGCGTCCAGTGGAAGAACGAGTACTCCAGCGCGACCCGTGCCGCCGCCCCCGTCCGCGGTTCCACCCCGCTGGCCGGCGGCGGGTTGAGGTAGTGGGTGAGCGGTTCCCCCACGCCGTAGAACATCAGCCCGATGCCCATGCCCGCGCTGAACATCATCGCGATCCACGCCAGGCTGGTGAACTCGGGTTCGCTGTCGTCGGCCCCCAGTTTGACGCGCCCGAACCGGGAGAGGGCGAGCACCACGCACAGCACGAGGAAGACGTCCGCGGCGATCACGAACAGCCAGGCGAAGTTGGCGAGGACCCAGTCCAGTGCGGTGCGCGAAACGGTGTCGAAGGAGTGCTTGCCGATCGCGGCCCAGCCGACGACGCCGAGGACGACGAGCACTCCTACTCCGACCACTACGGCGTCGGGTGCGGTGTTCTCGTCGTCCGGTGGGGCGGGGGCCTGTGTCTCTACGCTCATCGTGCCCCACTATGGTGGGAATCGTCCCTGTAGCTCGTGAGCCGCGCCGCGATGGTGGTCGCCCGCGCAGTTCCCCGCGCCCCCTTCGGGGGCGTTCCGCTCCTGGTGCGCTGCGCAGTTCCCCGCGCCCCTTCGGGGTGCGTTCCCGTGCGGGTGCGCTGCCCGGCCGGCGTGCGCTGGCGTGTTGCGCAGTTCCCCGCGCCCCTTGAGGGTGCGTTCCTGTGCGGGTGCGAGGCTCGGCCGGCGTGCGCTGTGGTTTCGCGCAGTTCCCCGCGCCCCTTATCGGGCCCGCAGCCCCTCCCCGGAGACGCGGCCCCACCCGCGCAGGGAAGGCCCGACCGGTGGCGCCCCATCAGGGGCGCGAGGAACTGCGCGAGCAACCCTCACTGTCCCGCAGGGAAGGCCGGGCCGGTGGCGCCCCATCAGGGGCGCGAGGAACTGCGCGAGCAACCCTCACTGTCCCGCAGGGAAGGCCGGGCCGGTGGGCCCCATCAGGGGCGCGAGGAACTGCGCGAGCAACCCCCACGGACCCGCAGGAAGGCCCGGCCGGTGGGCCCCGTCAGGGGCGCGGGGAACGGCGCGGGCAACCCCCACGGACCCGCAGGGAAGGGTTCGGCCGAGGGGGCCCCGTCGCGACCCGCACCGGACCGGGCACGCGAAAACGGGTGTGGCTCCCCCGTGCAGAGGTGCCCGGGGGCCCACCACATAAAAAA
>NZ_JBHXEN010000033.1:38524-93843 GCF_042724695.1 Streptomyces sp. NPDC127068
GGGGCCCCTTCGCCCCCCCCCCCGGCCCGGCCACCCTAACCGGGGTGTGCCCCCCCGGACCCGCGGACCGGGGAGCCACACCCGTTACCTACTGGCCGCCGCTACGGCATGTGCGCACGAGCCTCACGCCGATTGTCACGGAAGTTGTTCACTCGACGAGCCGTCGCGAAGAGCGGGATCACCGCCCCCATCACGAGCTGGAGCGCGCAGCCGGTCTGGAGCAGCAGCAGGCCCTCCGGCGCGTCGAACGCCCAGGCCGCCAGCAACCCCATGCTCAGCACGATCCAGGACAGCATCGCCACCGCGAGCCACCCCCGCGGCTTCGGGTACTCGACCCGGCTCACCATCAGCCACGCGGTGCCCACGATCGCGAGCAGCGTCGCGAAGAAGGGCAGGCCGAGCAGCACGATGGACACCACGGTCAGCGCCCCGAAGGGGCTGGGCATGCCCTGGAACACGCCCTCCCGCACGGTCACGCACGAGAACCGGGCGAGTCTCAGCACCACCGCCAGCAACACCACGATCGCCCCGACCGCGGCGACCTTCTGGTACGCGTCGTCGGCGACCATGCCGTAGACGAGCACGAAGTACGCGGGGGCGAGGCCGAAGCTGATCAGGTCGGAGAGGTTGTCCAGCTCCGCCCCCATCGGCGACGACCGCAGCTTGCGGGCCACGAGACCGTCGAAGAGGTCGAAGACCGCCGCGCACAGCATCAGGATCACCGCGGTGGCGGCGGAGTGCCGGGCCATGCCGGACTCGTCGCTGCCGGTGAGGTGCGGGATCAGGATGCCCGTGGTGGTGAAGTACACCGCCATGAAGCCACAGGTGGCGTTACCGAGGGTGAGGGTGTCCGCTATCGACAGCCGCAGGGACAGCGGCATGTCCTCCGCATCGTCCTCGGCGCCGTCGGGCCCCTCGGACGCCTCGGCCTCCGGCACCCAGCCGGGTGAGGCCGGAGGCGAGGTCTCGGGATCAATCACGGTCAATGCGAGTCACCCCCGCGGTTGTCTTCTGTCCGACCTCGACATCCACGTCCACGCCCTCGGGCAGGTAGATGTCGACGCGCGAGCCGAAGCGGATCAGTCCGATCCGGTCACCCTGCTCGACCTTGGTGCCCTGCGGCACGTAAGGCACGATGCGGCGCGCGACCGCTCCGGCGATCTGCACCATCTCGATGTCGCCCAGCTCGGTGTCGAAGTGCCAGACGACGCGCTCGTTGTTCTCGCTCTCCTTGTTGAACGCCGGAACGAACCCGCCGGGGACGTGCTCGACCGACGTCACCGTGCCGGAGAGGGGGGCACGGTTGACGTGGACGTTGAGCGGGCTCATGAAGATCGCGACCCGGGTCCGTCCGTCCTTCCACGGCATGATGCTCTGCACCACTCCGTCGGCGGGGGAGATGACCCGGCCCTGCGCGATCTCGCGCTCGGGGTCGCGGAAGAACCAGAGCATGCCGGCCGCGAGCGCGGCGGCCGGCACGGCGATGACGGCCGCCTTCGAGGAGCGACGCGACCGGGCCAGGCTGAGGGCAGCGGTGGCGACGGTCGGCAGGAGCCACGGCGACGCTCCGCGAGCGAGGCGGACCCGGCCGCGAGGTGCAGAGATTTGGCTGTCGGGCATGGATGACCTTCGTAGCGGATGATTGCCGCGCTGTACGGGGGACGGCGGCTGTACCGCGATCGTATCGGTTGCGGGCCGCAACTGGGCAAGCCAGGAAGCCGAGTCGGAGCCCGAACAAGGTGGACAGGATGTGACGTTCTTCTCGAAGAAACCACCCTTATCGGGGCAACCGACCCGATGCTCACCCGTGAAGTCGATACTCCTCAAGCAGTCTGCGCCCGATGATCATCTTCTGGATTTCCGCGGTTCCTTCGCCGATCAGCAGCATCGGGGCCTCACGGTAGAGGCGCTCGATCTCGTACTCCTTGGAGAAGCCGTAGCCGCCGTGGATCCGGAAGGCGTCCTCCACGACCTCTTTGCAGTACTCGGAGGCGAGGTACTTCGCCATCCCTGCCTCAAGGTCGTTTCGTTCCCCGGAGTCCTTTTTGCGCGCTGCGTTCACCATCATCGCATGGGCGGCCTCGACCTTGGTAGCCATCTCGGCCAGCTTGAACTGGATGGCCTGGTGCTCGGCGATCGGCTTTCCGAAGGCGTGCCGTTGCTGTGCGTAAGAAACGCCCAACTCGAAAGCACGGTGCGCGACCCCGCAGCCACGCGCGGCGACGTTCACCCGCCCCACTTCGACGCCGTCCATCATCTGGTAGAAGCCGCGGCCGGTGTCACCCCCCAGGACGCGATTGGCCGGAATGCGCAGGCCATCCATGATCAGCTCGGTGGTGTCGACGCCCTTGTACCCCATCTTCTCGATCTTCCCGGGGATGGTGAGGCCCGGCCTGACCTCCCCGAACCCGGGTTCCTTCTCGATGAGGAAGGTCGTCATCGAACGGTGCGGAGCGGTGCCCTCCGGGTGTCCCTCGTCACTGCGCACCAGCACGGCCACCAGGTTCGCGGTGCCCCCGTTGGTGAGCCACATCTTCTGACCGTCCAGGACGTACTCCGCGCCGTCCCGCACCGCCCGGGAGGTGATCGCCGAGACGTCCGAGCCGAGCCCCGGCTCCGACATGGAGAAGGCCCCGCGCACCTCGCCGGTCGCCATCCTGGGGAGGAAGTGCTCCCGCTGCTCCGGCGTGCCGTGCTGCTTGATCATGTACGCCACGATGAAGTGGGTGTTGACGATCCCCGAGACGGACATCCAACCGCGGGCGACCTCCTCCACGCACAACGCGTACGTCAGCAGTGACTCGCCCAGACCTCCGTACTCCTCGGGGATCATGAGCCCGAAGAGGCCCAGTTCCCGTAGGCCGTCGACGATCTCCTGCGGGTAGGCGTCGCGGTGCTCCAGTTCCGTCGCGACCGGGATGATCTCCTTGTCGACGAACTCCCGGACGGTCGCCAGGATCTCCTGCTGGACCTCGGTGAGGCCGTGGGTCTGGGCGAGTCGGCTCATGGCGTCACTTCTCCTGCGGCTGCTGGGTCGGGTCGAGCGGTACGGGACGGCCCGGCTGTTCACCGCCGCGCTCCGCGACGTGGGCGCGCGTGGGCACCATGACCTTGCGGCGGAACACGCACACCAGCGTGCCGTCCTGCTTGTGCCCCCGGGTCTCCACCTGGACCACGCCCCGGTCGGCCTTCGACCGTGACGGGGTCTTGCCGAGGACGGTCGTCTCCCCGTAGATCGTGTCCCCGTGGAACGTCGGCGCGACGTGCCGCAGCGACTCGACCTCCAGGTTCGCGATCGCCTTGCCCGACACGTCCGGCACCGACATGCCCAGCAGGAGGGAGTAGACGTAGTTGCCCACGACCACGTTCCGACCGAAGTCGGTCGCCCGCTCGGCGTAGTGCGCGTCCAGGTGCAGCGGGTGGTGGTTCATGGTGAGCAGACAGAACAGGTGGTCGTCGTACTCCGTGACCGTCTTGCCGGGCCAGTGCTTGTACACGGCGCCGACCTCGAACTCCTCGTAGGTGCGGCCGAACTGCATCGCGCTCACCCCCGGGGCGCTTCGAAGGCGGAGGTGCGGGACAGTCCGGCGGCCCGCCCCTTGCCCGCGATCACCAGGGCCATCTTGCGGGACGCCTCGTCGATCATCTCGTCGCCGAGCATCGCCGACCCCTTCATGCCGCCCGCCTCCGAGGTGTGGTGGGCGTAGGCGTCGAGGATCAGCTCGGCGTGGTCGTAGTCCTCCTGCGCGGGCGAGAACACCTCGTTCGCGGCCTCCACCTGCCCGGGGTGCAGCACCCACTTGCCGTCGAAGCCGAGCGCCGCGGCCCGGCCCGCGACCTCCCGGAAGCCGTCCACGTTGCGGATCTGGAGGTAGGGGCCGTCGATCGCCTGGAGGTCGTGCGCCCGGGCGGCCATCAGGATGCGCATCAGGATGTAGTGGTAGGCGTCCGCCGGGTACCCGGGCGGCTGCTCGCCGACGACCAGCGTCCGCATGTTGATGGAGGCCATGAAGTCCGCGGGGCCGAAGACGATCGTCTCCAGTCGGGGCGAGGCCGCGGCGATGGCGTCGACGTTCAGCAGGCCCCGGGCGTTCTCGATCTGCGCCTCGATGCCGATCCGTCCGACCTCGAAGCCCATGGTCTTCTCGATCTGCGTCAGCAGCAGGTCCAGCGCCACGATCTGCTGGGCGTCCTGCACCTTCGGCAGCATGATGCAGTCGAGGTTCCGGCCGGCGCCCTCGACCACCGTCACCACGTCGCGGTAGGTCCACTCGGTCGTCCAGTCGTTGACCCGCACCACCCGGGTCTTGCCGCTCCAGTCGCCCTCGTTGAGGAACGTGACGATCGTGTCCCGGGCGGCCGGCTTGGCGAGCGGTGCGCAGGCGTCCTCCAGGTCCAGGAACACCTGGTCGGCGGGGAGCTGCTGGGCCTTCTCCAGGAACCGCGGATTGGAACCCGGCACCGCCAGGCAGGAGCGGCGCGGACGCAGTCGGTTGGCGGGGGCGGTCATGCGGGGACCTCCAGGGGTGCTAGCTCGTTCGCTGTGCGGATCTCGTCGACGATACGGCCGATGATCTCGGTGATGCCGAAGTCCTTCGGGGTGAACACGGCGGCCACTCCGGCCCGCCGCAGCTGCTCGGCGTCGCCGTTCGGGATGATCCCGCCGACGATCACCGGCACCTCGGCGGCCCCGGCCGCCCGCATCCGCTCCAGTACGTCGGGGACCAGCGCGGTGTGCGACCCGGACAGGATCGACAGGCCCACGCAGTGCACGTCCTCGGCGAGCGCCGCGGCCACGATCTGTTCCGGGGTGAGCCGGATGCCCTGGTAGACCACCTCGAAACCGGCGTCCCGGGCGCGTACGGCGATCTGCTCGGCGCCGTTGGAGTGCCCGTCCAGGCCCGGCTTGCCGACCAGCAGCCGCAGTTTGCCCGCCCCCAGGTCCGCGGCGGTCCGGGCGACCCGGGTGCGGACCAGGGCCAGCGGGGTGCCCGCCTCGGCGGTCACCGCGACCGGGGCCGACGACACGCCGGTGGGCGCCCGGAACTCCCCGAACACCTCCCGCAGCGCCCCGGCCCACTCGCCGGTGGTCACCCCGGCGCGGGCGCACTCCAAGGTGGCCTCCATGAGGTTGTCCGTGCCGGCCGCGGCCGTCTTGAGCCGTTCCAGCGCCTTGCAGGGCCTCGGATGGTTGAAGGGCGGCTGGTAGCGGGTGTCCCGCCAGCCGCGCAGTGCGGCCACCACCCGGGCCTCCACCGCCGGGTCGACCGACTGGACGGCCGTGTCCAGATCGGCCGTCAGCGGGCTCGGCTCGCTCGTCGCGAAGACGTTGACCCCGACGATCTTCTCGGTGCCCGCTTCGATCCGGGCCCGCCGCTCGGCGTGCGAGGCCACCAGGCACCCCTTCAGATAGCCGGACTCGACGGCGGCCATCGCCCCGCCCATCTCCTCGATGCGGTCCATCTCCGCCAGCGCCTCGGCGGTCAGGGCGATCACCTTCTCCTCGACCACGTGGGAACCGGCGAACAGGTCCTCGTACTCCAGCAGGTCCGACTCGTGGGCCAGCACCTGTTGGATGCGCAGGCTCCACTGCTGGTCCCAGGGCCGGGGCAGCCCCAGGGCTTCGTTCCACGCGGGCAGTTGCACCGCCCGGGCCCGGGCGTCCTTCGACAGCGTCACGGCCAGCATCTCCAGGACGATCCGCTGCACGTTGTTCTCGGGCTGCGCCTCCGTCAGACCGAGCGAGTTGACCTGCACGCCGTAGCGGAACCGGCGCTTCTTGGGGTCCGTGACGCCGTACCGGTCCCGGGCCACCCGGTCCCAGATCCGGCCGAAGGCGCGCATCTTGCACATCTCCTCGACGAAGCGGACCCCCGCGTTCACGAAGAACGAGATCCGTGCCACGACGTCGCCGAACTCCTCCTCGGGCACCTGCCCGCCGGCGCGCACCGCGTCCAGCACGGCGATCGCGGTGCTCATGGCGTACGCGATCTCCTGGACGGGCGTCGCCCCCGCCTCCTGGAGGTGGTACGAGCAGATGTTGATGGGGTTCCACCGGGGCAGGTGCCGGACGGTGTACGCGATCATGTCGGTGGTCAGCCGGAGCGAGGGGCCGGGCGGGAAGACGTGCGTCCCGCGCGACAGGTACTCCTTGACGATGTCGTTCTGCGTGGTGCCCTGGAGCGCGGTGAGGTCGGCGCCCTGTTCCTCGGCGACCACCTGGTAGAGCGCCAACAGCCACATGGCCGTGGCGTTGATCGTCATCGAGGTGTTCATCCGCTCCAGCGGGATGTCCCGGAACAGCCGCCGCAGGTCCCCGAGGTGGGACACCGGCACCCCGACCCGCCCGACCTCGCCGCGGGCGAGCACGTGGTCGGGGTCGTAGCCGGTCTGCGTCGGCAGGTCGAACGCCACCGAAAGTCCGGTCTGGCCCTTGGCGAGGCCCAGCCGGTACAGCTCGTTGGACGCCTCGGCGGTGGAGTGGCCCGCGTACGTCCGCATCAGCCACGGCCGGTCCTTGGATCGCTCGGTCATGCGTGCGCTCCCTTCCCGCGCTCAGACGTTCCGGAAGCGGTTGATGGCGTCGAGGTGCCGGGCGCGGGTCTCCCCGTCGCGCACGCCGAGCCCTTCCTCGGGCGCCAGGCACAGCACGCCGACCTTGCCCTGGTGGAGGTTGCGGTGCACGTCGTACGCGGCCTGCCCGGTGTCCTCCAGCGCGTACACCCGGGACAGCGTGGGGTGGATCTTCGCCTTGGCGACGAGCCGGTTGGCCTCCCACGCCTCGCGGTAGTTGGCGAAGTGCGAGCCGATGATCCGCTTCAGCGACATCCACAGGTAGCGGTTGTCGTAGGCGTGTTGGTAGCCGGAGGTCGATGCGCAGGTCACGACCGTGCCGCCCTTGCGGGTGACGTAGACGGAGGCGCCGAAGGTCTCCCGGCCGGGGTGTTCGAAGACGATGTCGACGTCCTCGCCCCCGGTCAGCTCACGGATGCGCTGGCCGAAGCGCTTCCACTCGCGCGGGTCCTGCTCGTGCTCGTCGCGCCAGAAGCGGTAGTCCTCGGCGTCCCGGTCGATGATCGCCTCGGCGCCCATGGCGCGGCAGATCTCCGCCTTCGCCGGACTGCTGACGACGCAGATCGGGGTGGCGCCCCCGGCCAGCGCGAACTGGGTCGCATAGGAACCGAGCCCTCCGCTGGCGCCCCAGACGAGGACGTTGTCGCCCTGTTTCATGCCCGCCCCGTTGCGGGACACCAACTGCCGGTAGGCGGTGGAGTTGACCAGGCCGGGGGCCGCCGCCTCCTCCCAGCTGAGGTGGGCGGGCTTGGGCATCAGCTGGTTGGACTTGACGAGGGCGATCTCGGCGAGCCCCCCGAAGTTCGTCTCGAAGCCCCAGATGCGCTGTTCGGGGTCGAGCATGGTGTCGTTGTGCCCGTCGGAACTCTCCAGTTCCACCGAGAGGCAGTGCGCGACGACCTCGTCCCCGGGGCGCCAGGCGTTGACCCCGGGCCCGGTGCGCAGCACCACGCCCGCGAGGTCCGAGCCGATGACGTGGTAGGGCAGGTCGTGGCGCCGGGTCAGCTCGGACAGCCTGCCGTACCGCTCCAGGAAGCCGAAGGTGGACAGCGGTTCGAAGATCGACGTCCACACGGTGTTGTAGTTCACCGAGGAGGCCATCACGGCCACCAGGGCCTCGCCCGGGCCCAGTTCGGGCACCGGCACCTCGTCCAGGTGGAGCGAGTCGCGCGGGTCCTTCTGCCGGGTGCCGAGGCCCGCGAACATCTCGGTCTCGTCCTTGTGCACGGTGACCGCGCGGTACGAGTCCGGGATGCGCAGGGCGGCGAAGTCGGCGGCCGTGCTGTCCGGCGACTGGATCGCGTCCAGGATTTCCTTCACGGTGTTGCCTCCGGCGAAGTGGTGTTCCCCGCGGGACGGGAGAAACACGAGAGGGAATGCGGGGAACGCTCGGGGGCCCCGGGACGGGGCGGGGAGGGTGAGGTGGGTGGGGCTGCCGTCGGTCCGGCGGAGGTGCGTGGGGCGCGGGTGGCGCCGAAGGTGCTGCCTGTGACGCAGGCGTCCGGGCGCACGGGCGGGTGCTCGTGGGGACAGTCGACGTACGGGGAGTCCCGTGTCGTCGGCCGCCCGGACCACTTCACGGTATTGGCACCCCGTGCCATATCGCAAGACACTGCGTGCCAAGAATTGGTCTCATCTGGCTAATGTTTCCCTCAGATGAGCGATGATCGATCGTTGTCCCCGCGCAGCCCGCTCGTCGGGTGCGCACGGGCACGGCACACGCGCACGGCACACGCACACGGCCCTGGTGACGCCCCTCGTCGGGGTGTCGCCAGGGCCGTGCGGGTCCCTCCTGGGGACGCGTACTCAGTCGCCCGCGGGATGGCGCAGCGCGTGCTCGATGGTCCGCATGACCTCGTCCAGCGGCGCGTCGGTGCGGGCGACGGCCACCAGTACCTGGCCCTCGGTGCCCTCGGCGGTCGACACCGCCGTGCTGCGACCCGAGCCGATCCCGGTGCCGAACGTCCGGCGGACGATGGCGAAGGCGTGGTCCAACTGCCCCTCGACGTCCCCCTCGCCGCCGGCCCGCAGCCACCGACGCAGAACGTGGTTGTGCGCGGTCACCACCGCGGACGCGGCCACCTCGGCGAGCAGCGGGTCGTCATTGCCGTGGTGGTGCGCCTGCTCGTCGAAGTGGGCCAGCAGATAGCGCGTGAACAACCGCTCGTAGCGGGCCACGGAGGCGATCTCCCGCTCCCGCAGGGTGGGCACCTCCCGGGTGAGCCGGTAGCGCTCCACGGACACCGCGGGCGAGGCGGCGTACATCTTCATGACCTCTTTGATCCCGCGGCACACCGTGTCGAGCGGATGCTCGTGCGGCGGGGCCGCGTTGAGCACGGCCTCGGCCCGGATCAGGGTGTCGTCGTGGTCGGGGAAGATCGCCTCTTCCTTGGACCGGAAGTGCCGGAAGAAGGTCCGCCGCGCGACCCCCGCCGCCGCCGCGATCTCGTCGACCGTCGTGGCCTCGTACCCCTTCGTCGCGAACAGCTCCATGGCTGCCGCCGCCAGCTCCCGGCGCATCTTGAGCCGCTGGGCGGCGGCACGGCTCCCGGCCGCGCTCTCGGGTGCTTCGGACGTGGACGAACGGGGTGCACGGCGGGCGGAATCCGCGGACTGGGACATGCCACGAACGTACTCCATCCCCCCGCACGGGCGCGCACGTCCCCGCTCCCCGCGGAACGCGGGCGCGGGAGCCGGACGCGGCGGTGGACGGGGCAGCGGGCGGGGCGGACGCGACCCCGCCCGCCGCCCGCGCCCGCCCCGCCCGAACCGGCCGGCTCCCGTGGGCGTTCGGGTCGCCGCCCGACGGCTCAGCGAGGGGCGTGCTCGCGGAAGCCGCGCCCCGACTTGCGGCCCAGGCAGCCCGCGGCCACCAGGTGCTCCAGCAACGGCGCCGGGGCGAGGCCCGGGTCCCGGAACTCGGCGTGCAGCACCTTCTCGATGGCCAACGAGACGTCGAGCCCGACCACGTCCAGCAACTCGAACGGCCCCATCGGATACCCCCCGCCCAGCTTCATCGCGGCATCGACGTCGTCGGGGGTCGCATAGTGCTCCTGCACCATCTTCACCGCGTCGTTGAGGTACGGGAACAGCAGCGCGTTCACGATGAACCCGGCGCGGTCACCGCAGTCCACGGGATGCTTGCGGATGCCGCCGCAGACCTCCCGGACGGTCGCGTGCACGTCGTCCGCGGTCAGCACCGTCCGCACGACCTCGACCAGCTTCATCGCCGGTGCCGGGTTGAAGAAGTGCATCCCGATGACGTCCTCGGGCCGGTCGGTGGCCCGGGCGCAGGCGATGACGGGCAGCGACGAGGTGGTGGTGGCGAGCACCGCACCCGGCCGGCACACCCCGTCCAGCACGCCGAACAGCCGCTGTTTGACCCCCAGGTCCTCGGCGACGGCCTCGACCACGAGGTCCACCGGGGCGAACGCCTCGTACCCGCCGGCGGGCGCGATCCGGTCCAGCGCCAGGGCGGCGGCCTCGGCGGAGGTCCTGCCCCGGGCGACGGAGCGGTCCAGGGCGGCGCCGATCCGGGTCCGGGCGGCCTCGGCCTTCGACCGGCTCCGGGCGGCGAGCACCACCTCGTACCCGGCCCCGGCGAAGACCTCGGCGATCCCGGAGGCCATGGTCCCCGACCCGGCCACCCCCACCGTCCGCACGGGCCGCCCGGCGGCGGTACGCGGACCCGGCAGCCCGGGAGTGAGGGCGTCGGGCGCCACCGCGGCGCCACCGCGCTCCGCGTACGTGTAGAAGCCGCGGCCCGCCTTGCGCCCCGTCAGACCCGCCGCGCCGAGCTGTCCGAGGACCGGGGCGGGCGCGTACAGCCGGTCGGCGGATGCCGCGTACAGGGCCTCCAGGACGGTGCGCGCGGTGTCGACGCCGATCAGGTCGAGCAGGGCGAGCGGCCCCATGGGAAGTCCGCAGCCGAGCCGCATCGCCGCGTCGATGTCCTCGCGGCTCGCGTACTTCGACTCGTACATGGCGGCTGCCCGGTTGAGGTAGCCGAACAGCAGCCCGTCGGCGACGAACCCCGGTCGGTCGCCCACCGCGACCGGTTCCTTGCCGAGTTCCACCACGAGGTCCGTGACGGCGGCCACGGCGGCGGGCGCGGTGAGCACCGAGGAGACCACCTCGACCAGGCGCATCGCGGGCGCGGGGTTGAAGAAGTGCAGTCCGAGGAGGCGTTCGGGGCGGGCGGACCCGGCGGCGAGCCGCGTCACCGACAGCGCGTTGGTGCCCGTCGCGAGGACGGCATCGGGGGCCACGACCGCGTCGAGTGCCCGGATCACCTGCTGTTTGGTCTCGTAGGACTCCGGGGTGACCTCGATGACGAGGTCCGCTTCGGCGGCGGCCCGCAGATCGGTGGTGGCTCGGAACCGGGCGAGGGCGTCGGAGCGTTCGGGGTCGCTGAGCCGCCCGCGGCGCACCGCGCGGGCGGTGGACGCCGCCAGGGTGCTGACGGCCCGGGCCGTCAGCTCGTCGGTGAGGTCCACGCCGACGACCTCGCGTCCGGCGCGCGTCAGCACCTCGGCGATTCCGGTGCCCATGGTGCCGAGGCCGATGACGGCCACCTTGCGCAGCGGACGGGAACCGGGGACGCCGGAAGACGGGGACGGGAGGGGAGCGGGGGACAGGGGGGACACGGGAGTTGCCATCGAGGGGACTCCAGGGAGGGAAGGGGTGACGTGCCTCCCCGGGCCACGCGGGGCGGGCCCGGGAGGAGAGCGGCGCGCCCTGTCCCGAGCCGCGCCGTGAGGAGACGTCCAGCGGCGGACGACGTGCCGTCACGGTGCCACCGGTCGCCGAACCGACCGCACTCCCGCCGGCTGCGTCACCAGGCCATCGGGAGCCGTACACGGGAGTTCATCCCGCTCGAATGAGCTTAACTCGCGAGTAACGAGCGCACCAGCCCTCGGGGGCGCGGCATTTCCGCTCACCCACGGCGACTGTGCGCTCACCCACGGCGCCGATAGGCTCGTCGGCATGGACCAAGAGTTGCGAGCGCTCACGGAACGTCTGCGCAAGGAGTCCGGCGGGGCGGACCCGTTCGGGCCGCTCACCGCAACCGGTGACCCCGAGGTGCTGGCTGCGGTGCTGACCGCGCCGGGCCAGCCGCTGTGGGCCCGTGAGCTGGCCGCCTTCCGGCTCGGCGGCGCCGGCGACCGACGCGCCTTCGAGTCCCTGGTGCTGCTGCTCAACCACCGTGATCCCGCGCGGTGCGCGAGTGCCGCCACCGCACTGGCCCGGCTCGCCGACCCGCGCACGGCCCGGGCGGCGGCGGCGCTCGCCACCAACGAGCTGCGCGTGGCGTACGCACTGCACCCCGTGCGCCTGTTGGTCGCCCTGCGCGCCCCCGAGTCGGTGCCCGCGCTGATCACCGCGCTGGAGCGCCGGTTGACCCCGGGCGACCCGTACCGTGCGGTGGCCCTCGCCTGCGTGGAGGGGCTGGGCGAGCTGGCGGACCCGCGGGCCCGCCCGGTACTGCGGGCGGCCCGTGCGCGTCCGGCGTTGACCGGGGCTGCGCAACGGGCGCTGGAACTGACCCGCTGACCCGTGCCGGGGCCGTCAGCCGTCGGTGGCGGGCGCGGCGGGCTCGGCGACGACGGCGTACGCCTCGATCTCCATCAGGAACTGCGGGGCGACCAGCGCGCCGACCTGGACGGCGGAACTCGCGGGCAGGCGGGTCGGGTCGAGGAACTCGCCGCGCACCGTGCGGACCGCGTCCAGGTGGGCGATGTCCACCAGGAAGTACGTGAGCTTCACGACGTCGTCGAAGGTGGCGCCCGCGGCGGCCAGGCAGCGGCCGAGGTTGGTGAAGACCTGACGGGCCTGGGCGACCGGGTCGTCCGCGCCGACCAGTCCTCCCCCTTCGTCGAGGGCCAGTTGGCCGGAGATCGCCACGAACCGTCCGGTTCCCAGGACGACATGGGTGTAGGCGGTGGCGGGGAAGACCCCGTCGGGCGCGGGCAGACGGGTGAGATGGCTGGTCATGGCGCCATCCTCACCCACCCGTTCCCCGGCCCGACGGGCGCCCCCGGTCAGCCCCGGAATCCGAGCAGTCCGTGCAGGGCGGCGCCCCGGGCTGCGGCGGAGCCGCGCGGGGCCCGCGGCTCGGGCTCCGGCAGACGTGCGCACACCGCGTCCGCCCCGGCCCCGGTGCCCGGGCCGTCCGGCACCCGCCCGGTGGCCAGGTAGTCGGACAGATGGCGGTCGAGGCAGGTGTTCCCGCTCAGGGTGACCCCGTGGTTGCCGCCGCCCTCCTCCACGACCAGTCGGGAGCCGCCCAGGGCGCGGCGCAGCGCGTAGGCGCCCGCCACGGGGGTGGCCCCGTCGTCCGACGCCTGGAGGAGCAGCACGGGCGGCAGGTCGTCGGTGCCGACGTTCGGCGGTGCCAGCGGTGCGGTCGGCCAGTGGGCGCACGGTGCGTTGTACCAGGCGTTGTTCCAGGTGGAGAAGGGCGCCTTGGTGTGGGTCCGACGGTTGTCCGCCCGCCAGTCGTCCCAGTCGCGGGTCCACCAGGCGTCACGGCACTGCACAGCGGTGTAGGCGCTGTAGCCGTTGTCGCCCTCCGCGTCGACCGTGCCGAACGCCTCGTAGGCCGCGACGAGCACGTCCGGGTCCTGCCGCTCGGTGTACGCGGCGAACGCCTCGGCCAGGTACGGCCAGTAGCCGTCGAAGTAGGCGCCGGGCAGGAAGGTGTCCTCCAGTTCGGCGCCGCCCACCGTGCCGCCCGCCGGTTCGCGGGTCACGGCGGTGCGCATCGCGTACCACGCCTCCTCGATCCGGGCCGGGTCGGTGCCGAGCCCGTAGACGGCGTCGTGCCGGGCGATCCAGGCGAGGAACGCCTGGTGCCGGGCCTGGAAGGCGGTGTCCTGGCCGAGGTTCGCCTCGTACCAGACCTCGTCCGGGTCCACCACCGAGTCCAGGGCCATCCGACGCACCCGCTGCGGGTACAGCGTGGCGTACACCGATCCCAGGTAGGTGCCGTACGAGTAGCCGAGGTAGCTGATCTGCGGGGCGCCGAGCGCGGCGCGGACGGCCTCCACGTCCCGCACCGTGCTGAGGGTGTCGATGTACGGGAGCACGTCCCCGTGCTTCTCGCCGCACGCCCGTGCGAAGGCCCTGGCCCGTTCGGTGTTCGCCTCTTCGACGGCGGGGGTGTCCGGCACGCTGGGCGGTCGTACCGGGTCGAAGTGGCCGGGGAGGCAGTCCAGGGCGGGTTCGCTCTTGCCGACGCCGCGCGGGTCGAAGCCGATGACGTCGTACTGGGCGGCCACCTCGGCGGGCAGCTCCCGGGCGACGTGTCCGGCGAGGGAGAGACCGCTGCCGCCGGGGCCGCCGGGGTTCACCAGCAGCGGGCCCTGGGAGGACTTCGCGGTGTGCGGGACCCGGGACAGGGCGAGGGTGATCCGTCTGCCGTCCGGATCGGCGTGGTCGAGCGGCACGTCGAGGGAGGCGCACTGGAGTTCCGGGTACCGTCCGGTGCCGCACGCCTTCCACCGCAGGGTGGTGGCGGTCGGGACGTCCGCAGCGGTGGCCGAGGGGGTGGCGGTCGCGGAGTGGGGGAGGGCCGTGAGCGTCCCGGTCAGCGCCACGGCGATGCCGCAGAGCGCGGCTGCACGTTTCTTCATGGGGCCTTCAAGGGCTGAGGGTGCGGGGCCGTGGGCCCACGACCCCCGGGGCATGCTTCCGGACGGGGGCGCCGGATCGGCCCCGGCCGGCGGGGTGTTGCCGACCGTTGACCCGAAGGGGTGACCGCCCGGGCGTCCGCGCCGGTGTCCGGGTCCGGGCGGCCCGCCGTCGCGCCGGGGTCACAGCAGCGACAGCTGGGTGGCTCCGGGAGCCGGGGGCGACGGACGGGGCGCGTCGTGGTCGGGCGTGCGGCCGGGGCGCCCCGGGCCCGCCGGGCCGATCCCGTACTCCTCGGCCAGTTGGTGCACCTGGCGGGTGATGCCGCGCTGGTACCAGTTCGGTGCGTACGCCCCGTGCGCGTACAGCCGTTCGTAGCGCGGCACCAGCTCCGGGTGGTGGCGGGCGAGCCAGGACATGAACCACTCCCGGGCGCCGGGCCGCAGGTGCAGCACCAACGGGGTGACGGAGCTGGCCCCGGCCGCCGCGATCGCCCGGACCGTGTCGCGCAGCTGTTCGTGGCGGTCGCCGAGGAACGGCACCACCGGAGCCATCAGCACCCCGCACCCGATGCCCCGTTCGGCGAGCGCCCGGACGACGTCGAGGCGGCGCCGGGGAGCGGGCGTCCCCGGCTCGATGCTCCGCCACAGCGCCGGGTCGGTGAAGCCGACGGAGACGGAGACGCCGACCTCGGTGACCTCGGCGGCCTGCTGCAACAGGTCCAGGTCCCGCAGGATCAGCGTGCCCTTGGTGAGGATCGAGAACGGGTTGGCGCGGTCGCGCAGCGCCGTGAGGATGCCCGGCATGAGTCCGTACCGTCCCTCCGCCCGCTGGTAACAATCCACGTTGGTGCCCATGGCGATGTGTTCGCCCTGCCAGCGGGGCGAGGCGAGTTGGCGCCGCAGCAGCTCGGGTGCGTTGACCTTGACGACGATCTGGGTGTCGAAGCCGATGCCGGTGTCCAGGTCGAGGTATCCGTGCGACTTGCGCGCGAAGCAGTAGACGCAGGCGTGGGTGCACCCGCGGTACGGGTTCACCGTCCATTCGAACGGCATCCGGGACGCCCCGGGCACCCGGTTCAGGATCGAGCGGGCCCGCACCTCGTGGAAGGTGACCCCGCGGAACTCCGGGGTGTCGAACGTCCTGGTGACGACCGCGTCCGCGTCGAACAGGGCGGGGGAGCGGTCCGGACGGTTCCCGGGCCCGTCGCTCAGGTTCTCCCAGCGCATGGTGCCTCCCTCGGTAGCACTCGTCCATAGAATAGAACACATGTTCCCTTCGGGTGGGGAGGGCGTCGGCGGGTCGTCTCCGTCGGTAGTCGGGAGGGCGCCTTCGCGTCACGGTGCGGCGCGAAGGCCGACCCCGATTTGGGGGGCCGGCCACCGGGGTGGTTGGCTTTCCGCGGACCGTTGGAAGAACAAGCCCTGGAGGAGTGCAATGGCGCAGGTCGAGGCCACCACGGAGCGGACCATCGCGGCGAACCCCGACGACGTCTTCGACGCGCTGGCCGACTACAGCGGTATGCGCGGGAAGCTGCTGCCGGAGCACTTCAGCGAGTACGAGGTCCGCGAGGGCGGCGACGGTCGGGGCACCGTCGTCCACTGGAGGCTCCAGGCCACCAGCAAGCGGGTGCGCGACTGTCTGCTGGACGTCACCGAGCCGAACGAGGGCGAGCTCGTCGAGAAGGACCGCAACTCCTCGATGGTCACCACCTGGGTCGTCACCCCCGCCGGCGAGGGCAGGGCCCGGGTCGTGGTCACCAGCCGCTGGCAGGGCGCCACCGGCATCGGCGGCTTCTTCGAGCGGACCTTCGCCCCCAAGGGCCTCGCCAAGATCTACGACGCGATCCTCGCCCGCCTCGCCGCGGAGATGGAGAAGTAGCACGTCCGGTCCGGGGTGCCCCCAGGGGCGCGCCCGGACTCTCCCGCGGTGTGCTCCGGGGCGCACCGCGGGAGTCCGGGTCCTCAGGGGCGCCGGAGTAGGGGGGCGCACGGTAGTGGAAGGCGGCGTGGGACGGCGCGAGTTCCTGCGTTGTCGCACACCGCAACACGGGCCGGACGTACC
Source organism: Streptomyces sp. NPDC127068 (assembly GCF_042724695.1). Taxonomy (NCBI): domain Bacteria; kingdom Bacillati; phylum Actinomycetota; class Actinomycetes; order Kitasatosporales; family Streptomycetaceae; genus Streptomyces; species Streptomyces sp. NPDC127068. The sequence continues at coordinate 54,794 of NZ_JBHXEN010000033.1, forward strand.
GTGGTCGCAGCGACCAGATCTTGTGGCACCGCCCGGAAGGAGCCTCGGTCATGGAGCACGGCACGGGACCGGTACGCCCCGAGGGCTCGGGGCCCGGCTCCCCGCGCCCGGCCGCCGGACGGGTCCCGCTGGCCGTCGTCGTCGTGGACGGCGGTGGCCTCGTCACCCACTGGAGCACCGGGGCGCGCCGCCTCTTCGGGTACCCGCGGGAGACGGCCGTCGGGTGTCGGGCCACCGATCTGCTCCCGGTCTCCGGCGTGCTGCGCGACCCGGACCACCTCGAAGACCCGGGTGCTCCCGACGACCCCGGTGACCCGGATGACCCCGACGGGTCGCCCGGCGCGCGCGAGGCCCACGATCCGGATCTCGCCGGCCCGCTGCTCGGCCGGACCGCGTACGCCACTGCCGGCCGCGCCCGGCTCTCCGTCGAGCCGGAACCGCCCGCCTACCTCTCCAACGGTGCGGCCGGGCCCGCCGACGACCGGGTCCCGCGCCCCCGCTCCTCCCACGACCGTCCCCCGGCCGAGGGCGACGACACCCCGGCCGGCACGCGGATCGACGTGCTGTGGTGGGCCTACCCGCTGGTCGGCCCGGGCCCGGAGCGGCTGCTCGTCCTCGCTGCCGAGGACCCGGGGTCGGGCGCGGACGGGACCCGACGGGTCGTCCCCGGCTTCGCCCGGCACACCGACTTCACCGGCGCCGACGACCTGGCCCGGCGGTTGCCCGAGATCCTGCCCAGCATGAGCGTCGCGGAGAGCGCCCGGATCGCCGCCCAGGTCCTCGAACTCGGCTACCCCGTAATGGAGTTCAGCCAGCACGACCGGGTTCCCGTCACCCCGGACTGGGGAGTGGCCCGGCGGGCCGAGCGGATCGCCCGCCGGGAGCGCGCGGCCCGGGCCGCCGCCACGGGTGAGCCCCCGCCGCAGGACGGGCCCGGCGTCGACGACCCCGACGGCGGGGTCGACCTGGAGTACGCGGCCGTCCGTGAACGCCTGGAGTTCCTCAACGAGGTGAGCGGGCGGATCGGCTCCTCGCTCGACCTGTCGCGCACCATCATCGAGGTGAGCCGGGCCGTCGTGCCCCGGTTCACCGATGTCGCCGGCACCTATCTGCGGGAGCAGGTCGTCGCGGGCGAGGGGTTCCCCGAGGGCCCGCCGGACGCGACCACGATGTGGCACCGGGTGGCCGTGGAACACACCGACGAGCCCGGGCGCTGGGACGACGTGGTGCCCGTCGGCGAGTCGATGCCGTTCCCCGTGCACACCCCGTTCTTCCAGTGCATGACCACCGGAGACCCGGTGCTCGTCCCCAGGATCAGCGAGGAGATGGGCAACGCCATCGCCGCGCAGTTCGAGAAGCGGGACATCCGCCCGCTGATCAACCACCGCTCGATGCTGGTCGTCCCGCTGAAGGCCCGCAACGTGGTGCTCGGCTTCATGATCCTGCTGCGCCACCGCGAGCGCCCGGTCTTCAACGACATGGACCGGGTCACCGGCGCCGAACTCGCCGCCCGTGCGGGGCTCGTGCTCGACAACGCCCGGATGTACACGTACCAGGAGAACGTGGCGGAGACGCTCCAGGACAGCATGCTGCCGCACATCGCGCCCCGCATGCCGGGCTGTGACATCGCCACCCGCTACCTTCCCGGCACCCTGCTCGGCCGGATCGGCGGCGACTGGTTCGACGCGGTGAAGCTGCCCGGCTCCCGTACCGCCCTCGTCGTCGGCGACGTGATGGGGCACGGGCTGAACTCCGCCGCGATGATGGGGCAGTTGCGGACGTCCGTGCAGACGATGGCGGCACTCGACCTGCCGCCGGCCCAACTGCTGCGCAATCTGGACGACCTGGCGCAGCGCCTCGGCGAGCACTATCTGGCGACCTGTCTGTACGCCGTGTACGACCCGGTCCGGGGCCATCTGGAGATCGCCAACGCCGGCCACATCCCGCCCGTGGTGGTCCGGGCCGCCGACGGGCGCAGCGAACTCCTCGACCTGCCCACGGGTGCCCCCATCGGGGTCGGCGGGGTGCCGTTCGAAACGGTGCGGGTGCCGGTGTCACCCGGTGACCGGCTGGTGATGTGCACCGACGGCCTGGTCGAGATGCGCGGCGAGGACATCGGCGTGGGTCTGGCCACCCTGTGCGAGTCGGCGGCCCACCCGGCGGCCTCCATGGACCTCGCCTGCGACACCATCATCCGGACGCTGGCCCGCCGCGGCGGACGCAAGGACGACGTGGCGCTGCTGATGGCCCGGCTGAACGGCATCGCCCCCGAGGACGTGGCCCACCACCGGCTGCCCGCCGACCCCGCTCGGGTCGGTGAGGCCCGGACGTTCGTCGGGGAGCAACTCACCGCCTGGGGCCTCGGGCCGCTCGTCGACACGGCCCGGTTGCTCGTCGGCGAGCTGGTCGCCAACGCGGTGCGGCACGCCGGGGGCGGTCGGGTCGGGGTGCGGCTGGTGCGCGGCGGGGGCGCCCTGCTGTGCGAGGTGACGGACGACGACCACCACCTGCCCACCCTGCTCAGCGCCGGACCGACGGCCGAGGCCGGGCGAGGACTGCGGGTCGTCAGTGCGCTCGCCCGCGCCTGGGGCTCCGGTCGCACGGCCACCGGCAAGACGGTCTGGTGCGAACTGCCGCTGCCGGCGAGGCGCCCGACCCGCTAGGACCGCCGCCGCGCGTGCGCTACTCCGGACCCCGCGGTACGTCGCCGAGCCCGGTCAGCAACTCCCTCAACAGGCCGGCCAGTTGCTGCTGCTTGTCCTCGTCGAGCGGGGTGAGGAGCTGCGACTCGGCGGCGAGGTGCCCGAGGAGTGCGGCCTCCACCGTGCGGTGGCCCTCGGAGGTGAGGGTGATCAACAGGCTGCGCCGGTTGTCGGGGTCGGTCTCCCGGGTCACCAGTTCCTTGGCGACCAGTCGGTTCAGACGGTTGGTCATCGCCCCCGAGGAGATCATCGACGCCTCGCTGAGCGCCCCCGCGGTGAGGCGGTACGGAGCGCCGGACCGCAGCAGGGTCGCCAGGATGTCGAACTCGCCCAACTGGAGGCCGTGGGTCGCGAACTGCTCGGACAGTTCGCGTTCGAGCAGTCGGGCGGCGCGCTGGATGCGGCCGATCACCCCCATCGGGGTCGCGTCGAGCCCGGGCTTCTCGGCCCGCCACTGGGCGAGTACCCGGTCCACGTTGTCGCCCATGTGCTGTCCCCGCTCCCTGGCCGCTGTAGATTGCTTTACGTCGAACTGTTTGACGTGAAGGTAGCAGATCCGTAGTCTGCTTCATGTCGAACAGTTCCACGTCAAACAATCCGGGCGGGGTCCCGGAAGGGGAGGGACCGTCATGCGCGTCACCGTCTTCGGAGCCGCCGGGAACGCCGGCAGCCGGATCGTCAGCGAGGCCCTGGGCCGGGGGCACGAGGTCACCGCGGTCGTCCGCGACTCCGCCCGCTTCGCCCAGCTGCCCGCCCGGGTCACCCCCCGCGTGGGTGACGCCTCCCGGGCCGCCCAGGTGCGCGCCCTCGCCGCAGGGCAGGACGTGGTGATCGGCGCGACCCGCCCGCCGCAGGGCCAGGAGGACGAACTCGCCGCGGCGGCCCGCGGGCTGCTCGCGGGGCTCACGGGCACCGGGGTGCGGCTCCTGGTGGTCGGCGGCGCCGGAAGCCTCGTCGTGCCCGGCTCCGGCGGGCGGCTGCTGGTGGACGACCCCGCTTACGTGCCGCCCGCCTGGCGGGACGTCGCCCTCGGCAGCCAGCGGCAACTGGAGGTCTTCCGGGCCGCCACCGACGTCACCGGCGGCGACGTCGACTGGGCCTACGTCAGCCCGCCCGCGATCCTGGAGCCCGGGGAACGCACCGGCCGCTACCGCACCGGTCGCGACGAGGTGCTGACCGGGCCCGATGGGCTGTCGCGGATCTCCATGGAGGACCTGGCGATCGCCCTGCTGGACGAGGTGGAGCGCCCCCGCCACCACCGGACCCGCTTCACCGTCGTCGCCGACTGACGACGGCCCGCGCCCGCCCGGGTGCAGCGGTTCACGCCGGCGCGCCGGTCAGGGCGCGTGCGAAGTGGTCGCCGAGGCGGGGCAGCCACTCCGACCGTGCGTTGCCGAGGAGGTGGTCGCCGTGCGGGACGGACAGATAGCTGCCGCGCGGTGCCAGACGGGCCAGCGGCGCACCGTTCGTCACGCCGGGGATCACGTCCTGACCGCCGTCCACGACCAGCAGCGGGGCCGTGATGCGGGGCGCCAGGGCGGCGAGGTCCACCCGGCGGGCGAACGCCCGGGCGGCGTCGGCTCCTCCGGCGCGTCGGGCCATGACGTCCCGTACCGACGGGGGCAGTTCCTCCCAGTCGAGGCGGAAGGGGCCGCTGACCGTGGCGACGGCCGCCACGCGCGGTTCGAGCGCCGCGGCCCGGGCCGCGAAGTAGCCGCCCAGGCTCAGGCCGACGAGCCCGATGCGTGCGGCGCCGAGCGCGTCGACGACCCGCCCCACGACCCGCTCGTAGTCCGGTACGAGGGTCGTGCGGGCCGCGAGCACGCCCTGCCCGGGGCCGTCCATCGCGAACACCGCCAGTCCCCTGGCCGTCAGCGCGGACACCAGATCGAGGAACTCCTCCTTGGCGGAGTCCAGGCCGGGGACGACCACCACGGTCCCCGGCGCGTCACGGGGGCCGCGCAGCCAGCCGGTGAACCCCTCGCCGCTCACCCGCCGGGCCCCGGGCTCCAGCAGCGCGAGCGCCCTGCCCAAGGCGTGATCCGCCTCGGCGGCGGCCCGGGGTGCTTCGGCACCCGGGCCCAGGGTGGCCAGGTGGAACCACCGGGCCGCCCTCAGCAGGTGTTCACCGGCCGAGTGGGGCGATCCCGCGTCCTGCGCGTGCCGGAGGTGGTCGTGCCCGGTGCGCAGGAAGGCCGGCCCCCAGTCGGCGACGGAGGCGAGGCCATCGGTGACCCGCCGGTACTCGTCGGGGTCCACGCCCGTGCCGAGGGCCCGGGTCCACAGGGCGGCGGCGAACTCGGTGGTGCTCACGGTGTTCCTCCGGTCAGCAGCACGGCCTTGCCGCGTATCCGGCGCTCCCGCAGGTCGACCAGGGTGTCGGCGGTCTCCGCCCAGTCGGCGGTGCGGCCGATCTCCGGATGCAACCGGCCCTGCTCCACCAGGCGCACCAACGCCGCGAGATCGGGACCGTACGGGGCGCCGGCGTAGTGGAAGTGCTGGAGCGTGACCCGCTCGGGCCCTTCGAGCAGGTCGAAGAAGTCGAGGGTCACCGGGGTGCGGCTCGCCTGGCCGAACCAGACCACCACACCGCCCGGGCGCACCTTCGACAGCGCGAGCGGCAGATCCGGCCCGCCCGTGGACTCCAGCACCACGTCGAACGGCCCCCGGGCGTCCGCGACCCGGTGCACCAGCTCCGCACCCAGGTCCACGAGCCGCGCGCCGCGCGCCGGGGTCGCCGTCACCGCGGTCAGCTCCGCCCCGGCCCCCACGGCGAGTTCGGTGACGTAGTGGCCGACGCCCCCCGACGCGCCCGTCAGCAGCACCCGCCGGCCGGGCAGGGGGCCGGCCGCGCGCAGCAGCCGCAGGGCGGTGATCCCGGCCAGGGGCAGCGCCGCCGCCCGTTCGCTGTCGACGCCGTCCGGGAGCACCGCGAGCGAGTCCGTGGGCACGGCCGCGTACTCGGCCCAGCCGCCCTGCGCCGGGTGCCCGACGACCCGGGTGCCGATGCCGGGACCGGAGCCGTCGGCCGCCGCCTGGACGACGAGCCCCGCGACGTCCTTGCCGGGCAGCAGCCCCGGCCGGGGGCGTTCGAGGAGGAACGTCTCGCCCCGGTTCGGGGCGAACGCCTCGACCTTGATCAGTACCTCGGAGGGCTCCGGCAGGGGCGGGGGGACCTCGGCGAAGGCGACCGGGCGCTCCGCCTCTCCCGTGGGAATCAGTCTGCGCATGGAGGGGATGCAACCCCGGCGGACGCCCCGCGAGCCAACAACGACCGAGCACCGCCGACAACCATCGGTTGTCGCCCTAGGGTGGGGCCATGGATCTCGACGTGGCGCAGGCACGCGCCTTCGTGCGCACCGCCGAGGAACTGCACTTCGGCCGGGCGGCCGGGACCCTCGCGATCTCCCAGCAGGCGCTGTCCAAGCGGGTCGCGCGGTTGGAATCCCTGCTCGGCACCCCACTGTTCCACCGCGACGGCAACGGGGTGCGCCTCACCGAGGCCGGACGGCGTTTCCTCACCCCGGCCCGACAGGCCGTCGCCGCCGCCGACACCGCCGTCGCAGCGGTGCTCGGGCCGCGGCGTCCGCTGCGCGTGGACGTCTGGGGGCACCTCTACGCGCCGATGCGGACGCTGGCCCGGGTCGCCGGCCGGGCCGGGGAACTGACCTCGGGACACGGGCGCGATCTGCCGTCGGTGACCACCGCGCTGCTGCACGGAGACATCGACGCGGCGCTCGGCCGGGTCCACCCCCCGCTGCCCGCCGGGCTGACCCACCGTCTCGTCCGCCTCGAACCGGTGGACGCCGTACTGGGCGCGGACCATCCGCTCGCGGCCGAACCGGCCCTGCGACCGGAGCAACTGGGCGACAGCGTGCTGTGGGCCCCCGGCTCGCTGGACCGGCTCGACTTCCTGCACCGGTTCGCCGACCGGTTCGGCATCCGGAACACGGCCACGAGCGTCAACCTGGGCCTCGCCCACTTCCTCGCCGAGGTGGTGGCAGGGCCGCGACGCTTCTCGCTGGTGCCGGCCGACGTGCCGTTGCCGGAGGTGCCCGGGTTGCGCTCGGTGCCCCTCGTCGACCCCACGCCGCTGTACGCCTGGTCGCTGCTGTGGCGCTCCGGACCCGGACACCCGGGGCTGAACCGCCTCGCCGCGGCCTGTGCCGAGGAGGCCGGGCGGAGCCGGTGGTTGGAGTACGCCCCGACCCGCGACTGGCTGCCCGAACCACCCACGAGCGGTCCCCGTCCCGGCTCCGGACCCTTGCCGACGGGTCCCCCAGGACGGTAGACCGGTCGTACCGGTGTTCGGTGAGGGCTCGTACGAACGGTGGAGGGGGGCGCGGATGAGCGTGGAACCAGCGCACAGGGCGGCGTGGCAGGGGTTCTGGGAGGGCGCACCCGGGGAAGCGGGCGGAGTCTTCTGGGACGCCGAGCCGGCGACCACCGTCGAGGTCCATCTGACCCTGTTCGAGTCCCACTTCGTCGGCGGTCTGCCGCTCGTGGACGTCGGGTGCGGCAACGGCACCCAGACCCGGTACCTCGCCCACCGCTTCCCCCGGGTCATCGGGACGGACCTCGCGCCCGCCGCGATCGCGCACGCCCGGCGCGCCGACCCCCGGGGCACCGTCGACTTCCGCACGGCCGACATGACGGACCCCGTCGAGACCGGGCGGCTGCACGACGAACTCGGTGACACCCACGTCTACATGCGCGGGGTCCTCCACCAGTGCGCGCCCGAGGACCGGCAACCGCTGCTGGACGGGATCGCGACCCTGCTCGGTGCCCGGGGCCGCGGGTTCCTCGTCGAGCTGGGTGAGGCCGCCGGAAGCGTGCTCCGGGGTCTCGCCGGCTCCCCGGCCGGCCCCCCGGCGAAGCTCGCGCCGGTCCTCGCCCACGGCATCGCGCCGGGTGAGGTCTCCGACGAGTCCGTACCCGCGTACGTGCGGGCCGCCGGGCTGGACATCCTCGCCCGCGGGGAACTCCCGCTGGCCACCACGGAGGTCACCGCGGACGGCCCGATCGTGCTGCCGTCCCGCTGGATGCTGGTCACGGCCCGCGCCCGCTGAGCACCCGTCGCGGCGTCCGCGCGGGCCCGTCCCCGGGTGCAGACCCGGACCGGTGAACCGGGCCCCGGGCTCCTGGCTCGACCCCGCCCCGGCGCGTACCGTGACGGCAAGGAAGAGGGGAGCCCCCTTGAAGATCCTCATCAGCGCCGACATGGAGGGCGCGACCGGAGTGACCTGGCCCGCCGACGTCCTGCCGGGCACCCCGCAGTGGGAGCGCTGCCGGTCGATGTTCACCTCCGACGTGAACGCCGCGGTGCTCGGCTTCTTCGACGGGGGAGCCGATGCGGTCCTCGTCAACGAGGCCCACTGGACCATGCGCAACCTGCTGCTCGAACACCTCGACGACCGGGTCGAGATGCTCACCGGCCGGCACAAGTCGCTGTCCATGGTCGAAGGCGTCCAACACGGGGACATCGACGGCATCGCCTTCGTCGGTTACCACACCGGCGCCGGCATGGAGGGCGTCCTCGCCCACACCTACCTCGCCAACTCCTTCACCGGCGTCTGGCTGAACGGCGAACGCGCCAGCGAGGGACTGCTCAACGCCCGGGTGGTCGCCGAGTACGGAGTGCCCGTCGTCCTCATCACCGGCGACGATCTGACCTGCGAGGACGCCCTCGGCTACGCACCCGGCGCACTGAAGGTCGCCGTCAAGGACCACGTCTCGCGGTACGCCGCCGTGTGCCGCACCCCCACCCGCACCGCCGCCGCGATCCGCTCGGCCGCCAAGGAGGCGGCGGCCCTGTCGGAACGGCACGCACCCGTGTCCGACGGGCCGTTCACCGTGGAGATGGAGTTCGACGCGGAACACCTGAGCCTCGCGGCCACCGTGGTCCCGGGGGTGGCCCGCACCGGCGAGCGCCGGGTCGCCTACACCAGCGACACCATGTACGAGGGCATCAGGACCTTCAAGACGGTGACGACGGTCGTCTCGGCGGCGGTGGAGGAGTGTTATGGCTGACGCGGACCGGTCCGCCCTCGTGGAAGGCGCCGCCGGCGCCCGCGACGGCGTCGACGGGCAGGCACTGGACGAGGTGGTGCGGTTCACCTCCGACCTCATCCGCATCGACACCAGCAACGGGGGCGACGGGGACTGCCGCGAGCGGCCCGCCGCCGAGTACGCCGCGGCACTGCTCGCCGATGCGGGCATCGAACCGACCCTCCTCGAACGGACCCCGGGCCGCACCAACGTCGTCGCCCGCTACCCGGGCAGCGACCCGTCCGCGCCGGCACTGCTGCTCCACGGCCACCTCGACGTCGTTCCCGCCCGGCCCGCCGACTGGTCCGTGCACCCCTTTTCCGGGGAGGTCCGCGACGGCGTGGTCTGGGGGCGGGGCGCGGTCGACATGAAGGACATGGACGCGATGATCCTCGCGACCGTGCGACGGTGGGCGCGCGACGGCGTCCGACCCCGGCGCGACGTGGTGATCGCCTTCACCGCCGACGAGGAGGCCAGCGCCGCCGACGGGGCGGGGTTCCTCGCCGACCGGCACGCCGACCTGTTCGAGGGCTGCACCGAAGGCGTCAGCGAATGCGGCGCCTACACCTTCCACGACGGGCGCGGCACCCAGATCTACCCGATCGGCGCCGGTGAACGCGGCACCGCCTGGGTACGGCTCACCGCACGCGGCCGGGCCGGACACGGCTCGAAGATCAACCACGCCAACGCCGTCACCCGGCTCGCCGCCGCGATCACCCGCATCGGCGACCACGCCTGGCCCGTCCGCCTCACCCCGACCGTCCGCGCCTCCCTCACCGCCCTCGGCGCGTTGTACGGCCTGGACGCCGACCCGAGCGCACCCGACTTCGACGTCGACGCCTACCTCGACGCCCTCGGCCCCGCCGCCGCCCTGGTGGCCCCGGTCGTCCGCAACAGCACCAACCCGACGGTGCTGAACGCCGGCTACAAGGTCAACGTCATCCCCGGCGAGGCCACCGCCCTGGTCGACGGACGCTGTCTGCCGGGCACCGAGGAGGAGTTCCGCGACACCCTCGACACCCTCACCGGACCCGATGTCAGCTGGGAGTTCCACCACCGGGAGATCCCGCTGCAATCCCCCGTGGACACCCCCGTCTACGCACGGATGCGGGCCGCCCTGGAGGAGGCCGCGCCCGAGGCCCGGGTGGTGCCGTTCATGATGTCGGGCGGCACCGACGCCAAGCACTTCTCCCGGCTCGGCATCACCGGATACGGCTTCACCCCGCTGCGGCTGCCCCCGGGGTACGACTACGGCGCCATGTTCCACGGCGTGGACGAACGGGTCCCCGTCGACGCCCTCCACTTCGGCGTCAAGGTCCTCGACCGCTTCCTGCGCACCGCGTGACCTCCCGCCGCCCCCCGCGCCCGGCGGCGGCCCGCCCCGCCCGACTGCGACCGGGTGCCCGGGTCGCGGTCGTCGCGCCCAGCGGGCCCGTCCCCGCCGACCGGCTCGCCGCCGGGCTGGACGTGCTGCGCGGCTGGGGGCTCGACGCCTACGCCACCCGCCACGTCCTCGACGGCCGTCCGCGCCTCGGCCACCTCGCGGCCACCGACGCCGAACGGGCCGCCGACCTCCAGAGCGCCTGGTGCGACCCGTCCGTGGACGCGGTGCTCTGCGCCCGCGGGGGCTACGGCGCGCAGCGGGTCGTCGACCTCCTCGACTGGACGGCGGTCAGGGCCGCCGGGCCCAAGGCGTTCGCCGGGTTCAGCGACGTCACCGCACTGCACGAAGCGTTCGCCGTGCGCGCCGGGTTCGCCACCCTGCACGCACCGATGACGGCGACGGCCGACTTCCTCGCCCTGTCCCCGCCCGAGGCCCCCGAGGACCCCGACCGCACGGCCGCACCGGACGGCACCCTGGCCCGGGACCACCTGCGGGCCACCCTCTTCGCCCCGGAGACCGTCCGCACCCTCGCCCTGGGCCGACCCCTGCTCCCGGGCCGGGCCGAAGGCGTCACCCTCGGCGGCTGCCTGTCGGTGCTCGCCGCCGAGCTCGGCACCCCGCACGCCCGCCCCTCGGCCGCCGGGGGACTGCTCTGCCTGGAGGACGTCGGGGAGGAGCCGTACCGGCTCGACCGCTATCTGACGCAACTGCTGCGCTCCGGCTGGCTGGACGGCGTCGCGGGCATGCTCCTCGGCTCCTGGTGCGACTGCGGCCCCTACGAGGCGGTGCGCGCCGTGCTGCTCGACCGGCTCGGTCCGCTGCGGGTCCCGGTCCTCGAAGAGTGCGGCTTCGGCCACGCCCCCGGTGCCCGCACCGTTGCGCTGGGCGCCCGCGCGGTCCTCGACGCCGATGCGGGCACCCTCACCCTCGCGGAGCCCGCCCTGCGCTGACCGGCACGTCCGGTCGCCACGCGTAGGGGACCCGGGACGGCCGGTGACCGATCCCGTCCCCGCCGTGCAGGGCGGTCCTACGCTGCCCATGCTGGTGGGGGAGGGGCGGGCCGGACCAGCGGAAGGGCATGCACCATGAGCCCCAGAACCACCACGAGCACCAAGTCCAAGAGCTCGGTCGGCGAGCTGGCCACCCCGGGCCGCATCGTCGTCATCGTCCTCGCGATCCTCGCCCTGATCTTCATCTTCGAGAACACCCAGGACACGAAGATCAGGCTGCTGATCCCCGAAGTCACCATGCCGCTGTGGCTGGCACTGCTCGCCATGTGGATCATCGGCGCGGTGTGCGGGGCGTACTTCATGCGTCGCCGCGGACGCCGCTGACCCCGTACGCCAGCAGCGGGCCGACCGACCCCGGGCACCACGGGGGCAGGCCACTGACCCCGGGCACCACCGGGCCGACGGAACAACGGCGTTGTCATCGGCGCCGAAGCCGTCCAGGATGGCCCGATGCGACGGATCGTGGTTCTTGACGCGCCCTCCAACCTGGGCCTTCGCCCGCCCGCCCCCGGAACGGTCCCCGGCTGCCACAAACTCGCCGGCGCCCTGCGGGACCAGCGGATCGTCCAGCGGCTGGGGGCGGTCGACGGCGGGGTCGTGGTGGCGCCCCGCTACGACCGGGGGGACTGGCAGGAGGGGGACGGGGTCTTCCATGCCGACGCCATCGCCGCGTACACCGTGCGGCTCGCCGACCGGATCGGCACCCATGTCGCCGCCGGTGACCTGCCCGTCGTCCTCGGCGGCGACTGCTCCGTCCAACTCGGCGCCTCGCTCGCCCTGCGCCGGGCCGGCCGCTACGGGCTGGTCGCCGTCGACGCCTCCGCCGACTTCCGGCACCCCGGGAACTCCGACCGGATCGGCGCGGCGGCCGGCGAGGAACTGGCGATCGCCACCGGCCGCGGCCCGGACGCCCTCGCCGACCTGGAGGGCCTGAAGCCCTACCTCCAGGACGAGGACGTCCGCCTCTTCGGCATCCGGGACGTCGACGAGGACCGTGCGGAACTCGCCGCGCTGCACATCCCGGTGACCACCGTCGGTGAGGTCCGGCAGTGGGGCGCGGCCGACCTCGCCCGGGCCGCCGAGCGCAGCTTCGCCTCCGACACCCACCGGGGGTTCTGGGTCCACCTCGACGCGGACGTCCTCGACCCGTCCGTGATGCCCGCCGTCGACAGCCCCGACCCGGACGGACTGCTGCCCCACGAGGTGACCGACCTGCTGCGGCCGTTGCTCGCCTCACCGCGCTGCGCCGGCATCAACATCACCATCTACGACCCCGACCTCGACCCCGACGGCACCGCGGGCGCCCTGCTCACCGACCTGGTGGTGGACGCCTTCCCCACGGCCCGGGGCTGACGGAGCCGACCGGCCGGGACGGGACGCCGGTGACCGGCCGGTACGGAGGGGCCCGGGGCGGCGCGACGGTGACCGGGAAAACCTTGGCGGAAACGTAACCGGCGAAAACCCTGGTCAGGACGGGCCCGGCGCTGTTCCATGGTCATCGTGAGGACGGGAACCGAAGAAGGAGAGGCTGCCGCCTTGACGCCGACGGCCACGACGATCCACCGCGACACCCTGACCCTGCCCGCCGCCGCACTGGGCACAGCCAACCCGCTGCCGCCGCTGCGGTCCCGGCACGAGGTCCACGAGCTGGACGACCGCTCGCTGGTCGGGCTCCCCCGGGACATGGCCCGTCAGATCGGCTACGAACCGCTCCACAGCGCCCTGCCCACCCGGGTCCTCGACGGGTACGGACGCGACCGGACCGCCACCGTCCTCGACACGATCGTCATCGAGAACGACAAGCTGCGCGTCACCGTGCTGCCCGGACTCGGCGGTCGCATCCACGCCCTCCACCACAAGCCCACCGGGCGGGACCTCCTCTACACCAACCCGGTGTTCCAGCCGGCGGACTTCGCACTCAACGGCGCCTGGTACTCCGGTGGCATCGAGTGGAACATCGGCGCCACCGGCCACGGCGCACTGTCCTGCGCCCCGTACCACGCAGCGGTCGTCCCCGCCCCCGACGGCGGGTCGATGCTACGGCTGTGGGAATGGGAGCGGCTGCGCGACCTCCCCTTCCAGGTGGACCTGTGGCTGCCCGCGGACTCCGACTTCCTGTACGTGGGGGTCCGCATCCGCAACCCGCACGAGAAGCCGGCCCCCGTGTACTGGTGGTCGAACATCGCCGTCCCCGAGGAACGCCGGGTCCTCGCACCCGCCGACGAGGCCTGGCACTTCGGCTACACACGCTCCCTGCGCAAGGTCCCCGTACCCGCACTCGACGGCGTCGACCTGACCTACCCGCTGCACAGCGTCCACCCGGCCGACTACTTCTACGACCTGCCCGACGGGCAGCGCCGCTGGATAGCCGCGCTGGACGGCGACGGACACGGTCTCGTACAGACCTCCACCGACCCGTTGCGCGGCCGGAAGCTGTTCCTGTGGGGCAACGGCACCGGCGGCCGACGCTGGCAGGACTGGCTCACCGAATCGGGCACCGGCGGTTACGCCGAGATCCAGGCCGGCCTGGCCCGGACCCAGCTGGAACACGTCCGGCTCGACGCGGGCACCGAGTTCAGCTGGCTGGAGGCGTACGGACCGCTCGGCGCGGACCCCGGACTCGTGCACGGCGACGACTGGGCCGCGGCCCGGGCCGAGACCGAGGACCGGCTCGCCGCCGCCCTGCCCCGGGAGGCCGTCGACGCCGCGTACGCCGCCTGGCTCCCGCACGCCGACGCCGAACCCGTCGAGACCCTGGCCACCGGCTCCGGCTGGGGCGCCCTCGAAGTGCTGCGCGGCGGCTACAAGCTCCCCGGCACCCCCTTCGACGAGGCCCACCTCGGACCCGAGCAGGAACCCTGGCACGCGCTGCTGAGCACCGGGGACTTCCCGGTACCGGACCCCACCGCGCCGCCCGGCCCCAGCCTGGTCGCCCCGCCCTGGCGGGACATGCTGGAGACGGCACTCGCCGAGCCCCACACCGAGTACCACCTCGGTGTGGCCCAATGGCACGCCGGCGACCGGGCCCAGGCCGTCCGCAGTTGGGAGCGGGGCCTCGTCCTCGCCCCGTCGCGCTGGCCGTTGCTGCGCGCCCTCGCCGCCGCCGACCAGGTCGACGGCTTCCCCGAACGGGCCGCCGACCACTACGCCGAGGCGTTCGACGCCCTGTGCGGGGAACGCCACGACGACGGACCGGAGTGGACCGCCGCCACCGCCGCGCTCGGCCGGGAAGCGCTCGCCGCGCTGATCGCCGTGGGGCGCACCGCCGAGGCCCGACGGGTGTGGGAACGGCTGCCCGCCGCGGTCCGCGCCCGGGGCGCCTTCCGGCTGGCCGAAGCCCAATTGCTGCTCGCCGAAGGGGACCCGGCGGCGGTCCGGGCGGTCCTCGCCGAGGGGTTCGAGGTGGCGGACCTGAAGGAGGGCGCCGAGGTCCTCGGGCAGCTGTGGGCGCGGGTCAGCGACGAACCCCTGCCCGCCCGCTACGACTTCCGGATGCGTCCGTCCGCCCCCGGAGACGGGCGGACGGCCGGGGACTGAGCACTGGCTGGAGGACCGCCTGCCGGCTCCTGGGCGCTACGTCCTGCCTGACGAACGAGTGCGGTACGGCCGCGTCCACCCGGTCCGCGGACGGGCGGCCGCGGGCCGTACCGCTCGGTTGCCGGGCCGGGTGGTCAGGACTTCGGTGAATCCGCCGCGCCGCCCGACCAGAAGTCGGAGCGCACATCGGGGGTTGGGATGGGGCCGCCCGCATAGTTCGGGCCGACGGTCTCGGCCGTGGGGGCCGTCACCGCAGAACGGTCCACGCACGGCGTCGCTACCTCGAAGAAGGCTTGGCCGTTGCCGCCGAACCGGAGACGCACCCGGAAGTCGTCCGGGGTCTCGAAGTACGTCGCGGGCATCTTCCTGCTCGCGTTGACCCCGAGCGGGGAGAACCCCTCGCCCTTCCAGTGGCGTTCGACCACGCCGAGGAAACTCCCCCGACGTTCCTCCGAAATGACGGTCATCACCGCTCGACGACGTGATACGTCGCAGTCGCCCTCGCTGGTCTCGCCGTGAGTCCAGTTCACCGCGGGCTCCACGGCGGCGAACGTGCGGTCCAGAATTGCGTCAGCTCGTTCGGCAGCTTCCTGCATGTTCATCTTTGCGTCGTCTCCGTGTGGAATGTCCGAGGAACTGCACCCGGTCAGCAGCAACAAGGCCGCCGCCGGGACGGCTGCACGGGGGAACCTCATCGCGGCCTCTCCAGAACGATCTCATCTGACCTGCCGACGACGATGTTGGCGATGTTGTCGGCCGACATCTGATCTTTCCTGGGGTTGAAGTAGTTGGAGTGAGCGTCGACCCCGCCCGGAACGAGCGGCTTGCCGTCGTCCACGAGGAACCGTGTGGCGCCGAAGTCCTTGTGTGCCGGGTCGGTTCCGAAGTAGATCTGACTGGGGTCGGTCTGCGCGTCCTGGGCCAGGTACCCGGCGATGCCTCCCACGGCGGCGCCCCCGATGCCACCGACCGCCGCTCCGAGGGGCCCGCCCATCCCCAGCCCCAGTACGGCGCCCGCCGAGCCGCCACCGAGGGCCCCCGTCTTGAGGCCGTCGGCCTCGTCGGGGTTGGGTAGCTTCGACACGATGTCGTTGTCGGCTGCCCCGACGAACACGTGCTCCTTCCCAACGTTGAGGTCCTCGGCGTGGTCGGCGCTTGTGCCGGGACTGCCGACGATGATGATGTCGTCCGCCCCCGGGATGCCGCCCTCCTGCTGTGCCGCCAGCCCTACGGTGAGTGACCCGTAGGAGTGGCCGATGGCGGTCACGTGGGGATCCGCTCCCTCGTTCGTCGCGGAGATGCCCGCCATGAACTCGTTGTAGGCGGGCGCGCCCGCCTCCGCGTGATCCTCCTTCATGACGTTCTTGTCGCCGAAGGGCAGCTCGTCGAGCGAAAGTTGCGGAGCGTCGTAGCCGAGCCAGACGATCGAGGACGTCGCGCTGTCCGGATCGGCCTCCTTTGCGCCCAAAGCGGTGTCGTGGGCGCGCTTCACGGTGCCCCCCGCGAACTGCTCGTCCAACTTGGTGTCCAATCCGGGGACGTACGCGGCGACGTTCTTGGCCGTGTCGGGATTCCCGTAGGCGATAATGGCGCGCCCGTTGCCTTCCTCCCCGACACCCAGGAGGAGCATGGGAGGCTCACTACCCGCCTGGAGCTTTTGGTCGATCGCTCTCAACCCGTTCAGCATGGTCTGCGAATCCTCGCCCCCCTGTCCTTCCAGCTTGGCCATCAGGAGCGGGAGGTTGTTGCGGTTCGCCTCGTCCCGCACCAAGGAAGGGACACCGTCCAGGTTCCCGATCACGTCGGGGTAGACGGCCAGGTACTCCTCGCGTTGTTCCTGCGTCAGGTCGTCCCACCACGCCTTGCGCTCGGCGGGAGTCGCCTCGGTGGGGATGCCCCCCTTCAAGTACTCGTCCACCGTGTCGCGGACGGCTGCCGCGTCCTTGGCCGCGTCCCCCCAGGTAGCGGAGTCGACGGCCAGGCCCTCCTTGGCCTTGAGCTTCCCGAGGGCCCCGCTGTAGCGGGCGTCGGTCTCGTTCGCCTCGCGGACGGCCCCGGCGATGCGGTCCGCGATGTCGGCGGCGAGGGCGTGGTTCGGGTTTTGGTTGACCAGCCGAGATGTGTCACCGGGGATAAACTTGCCGTCCGGCGAGGGCCTCGGCTCCAGGAGCCCCGTGCGGCCCGCGACCCTGCCCCCGGGGTACTCCGCACCGTTCTGGTGCTTGTTCGCGCCTCCTGCCGGATAGCTGACCGTGCCGTTCGCCTCCACAGTGAACTGGCGCTCGGCCGCCTCGGCGAGGGCCTGCTTCAATGCCTGCTGCGGTACCCGGAGCTCGGCAGCGAGACCGTTGAGTACGGATCGGACGAGGCCGCATTCGGTCTGCGCATAGGCGTAGTTCTGACTCAGCCGTTGTAACCGCTTCACCGCGGCCCCGGCGGCTTCGCCCTCCTGAGTCTTGCCGACCTTTCCGGTCATCTCGTTGTCGACGCGGTCACGAGCAGCGTCAGCGGAGTTACTCACAGCGCCCCAGCCATCCGCGGCGCCGTCGAGCTGACCGCAGTCCAGGTCACGCAGGAGCTGCCATGCCAGCAAGGCGTCACCACCCCTTCAACTCGTTGCCGACACGCACGGAGTTCAGTTCCGACTTGACGCCGGCGTCGGTGCCCTTGAGGTCGCTCGCGGTGCGGCGAAGAGCGGGTCCGAGGGATTCACACTCGTCGCGCACCGCCTCCAACCGTTTCTCCCAGGAGGTGAGCACGGTGCGCAGCACCGCGAAGCTGTCCAACCCCTCGGTCTCACCGGACGCCCCCTGCGACCCTGCGATCCCGTCGTGGGCCGTGCCCAACTTCACCAAGGCCTGGTTGGTGCTGGTCCGTAGTTCACCGGCGACTCCGGCGGCGTCGTGCCACGGCTTCCTGCTGTGCTGCAACCCACCGCCTCCCCCCGGACCTGTTGCTTGATTGAGCCGGGTACCCGTCCGTTCGGCAGCCGCGGTCTTCAGCTGCTCCCACTCGTCCCACGCCATCCCCGTGTCGCCCCTTCACCCTTTCGATTCCGTGCACCCCGAATGCGCGTCACAGTACCGTCCTCCACGTCCGCCCCGACCATCCAGTTGACGGGTGACACGGAACGCGGAAAGCTCGACGGCACGGCTCGAAATCGCATAGCGCAGAGGGACGTTGACGCATCCGATGAACTGTGTGCTCAGGGGCGCACATTTCGTCCGTTGTGCATTCGGAAGATGTCGAGCATGGCGTGGTGGACGCCATCGCCTGCGCGGCGGCAGTTGCGAAGGACCTTCCGTTCTTCATGCGAGCGAGGACGTGCTCGGCGCCAACGGCAGACTTGGCATCGGACTCCTCCCAGGCTCTGCATCCGTTGCGGCTTCCGGCGGGCGGCCAGCCCAGCACGACAACCAGGCGAGTGTTGGCATCCGTCAGCAGCTTGCCGAAGCAGCGCCGACCCAGGCCGGTGAACGGGGCTATCCAGGACGGTTCTGATGCCGTGATCACCCCTACCCTGATCATCACGCACCGGCCCAACGCCGAGACGATCTCCGCAGCTACGCTTCTCGGGGCAGCCGATGATGAGCAAGTCCGGGGGAAACTGTGAACCGACCGCTGTTGTTCCTGGGCGTCGACGGGCCACTCAACCCTTTGTGCGGCCAAGCCGGAGAGGCGCCCCGACGGCTACACCACGCTCTGGGTGCCCCTGGACGGCAGGAGCCATGAGGGCCACTGGGGCCTTCGGTCCCGACGGCGCCCCCTGCGGGTCTGGCTCGACCCGGAGCACGGGCGGTACCTGCTCCGGCTCGGTTTCGAGCTGTGTTGGGCCACCACGTGGAGGGGCGATGCCAACCGGTGGATCGCCCCGGTGCCCGGTCTTCCTGAGCTTCCCTCCGTCGACTTCGGTGACGTCTTGCTCCAAGAACGCCCCGACGGGGTCCACTGGAAGACCGGTCCGCTGGTGGACTACGCCAACGGCCGCCCCTTCGCCTGGGTGGACGACGAACAGGGCGAGCTGGACGAGGCGTATGTGGACGTCCACCATCGCGGGTCCGGGCTGCTGCACCACGTGAATCCGCGGATCGGTCTCCGTCAGGGCGACTTCCGCACGCTCTCCGGCTTCGCCCAATCCCCGGACAAGTCGCCCACCGCCAGCTGACACATCGCCGGATCTCTAGGTGGCTACGTACTCGGAGCCACGAGCCTTGCGGGACAGTCATTGGTTCTGAGCCACTTCGAGGGCCGCTGCTCCACCGGCGGGCGCCGCCACGTCACCGCCGCCCACCTCGTCCTCACGGACAGTGGATCTCCCCCAAAGCCTCGCCAGGACCTGCCGCACCCGCTGACAACCCACCCCGTGGCAGTCCTACGACACCACCTGACAAGGCACTACTGGGGTCCCGCTCCCCGGTCCGCGTACTCGAACACCGATCCGTCCGGGTGCACCGCGATCAGGTTGCGCCCGGCCGGGGTGTCCACGGGGCCCGCGAGGACCTTCGCGCCGGCCGCGTCGAGCGCCGCGGCCGTCTCGCCCACGTCCCGGACGGCGATGGTCGCGGTCACCCGGCGCAGTACGTTGAGTTCGTCCTCGGGCCCGCTCATCAGCAGGAAGCAGCCGACGGCGGCGGCCGACACCCCGCCCCGTTCGAAGCGCAGGGCCGGACTCCCCGTCAACCGTTCGTAGAAGGCCACCGAAGACTCCAGATCGGCGACGCAGATGCGCAGGGTGGTTCCCAGGATCTCCATGCGGGCGAGCCTAGTTGCGGACCGTGCGTCAGGTGATCGTTTCGTCGGAAGGTCGACCGGGACGGTCCGGTGCGGTCCGGTGCGGTGCGCCGGGGTGTACGGGGGCGCCGGGCGGGTAGCCGAGCAGCGATGCTCCGGGGGGAGTACCCCGATCGGTTGGTCCTCGCCCCGGGTGAGCGCGGCCGGGCCCGGCAAGCGCCGGCTCGGGAGGAGCGGAGGGAAGGCTGGGGACCATGACCGATCCGCGCTACCTGTACGCCGTGTGCCGCCCCTGGAACGCACCCATCCAGGTCGATCTCCGGGGCGTCGCCGGAGCCCCGCCCAAGGAACTGCGACACGGTTCCCTCGTCGCGGTCGTCAGCACCGTGCCCGCCCGTGACTTCGAGGGCGAGGCGCTGCGCGCGCACCTGGCCGACCCCCGGTGGCGGGCCGACCTCATCCGGTCCCACGAGGCGGTCGTCGCCGCCCTCACGACGGTCACCACCCCGCTGCCCGTCCGGCCAGGGGCGGTGTTCCCCGACGACAGCGCGGTACGGGTACTGCTCGCGGCGGAGGGCGACCGGCTGGACCGGGTGCTGGACCGGCTCGCGGACCGCGTGGAATGGGAGGTGACCGTCACCGTCGCCGCAGCGGACGCCGCGCGGGTCGACGGGGCCGACCCCGTACGGGAGTTGCACGACCGGCTGTCGACGCTGGCCGACGCCGCCCGGTTCGACCCGCCGGGCCGGTTCGGCGCCCCGGTCGGCCCCGCGGAGCCGGTGTTGCTGCGCGCCGCGTACCTCGTGCCCCGCGGGGCCTGCGAGGAGTTCGTCGAAGCGGTCGAACACCACCGGGGCGACCCGCGCGCCCGTCCCGGGCCGCAGGTGTCGCTGTCCGGCCCCTGGGCGCCGTACTCCTTCACGCCCGCCCCGTACGGCGACGGCTGACCCGCGGTTCGGGGGCCGTTCGACCGGCCCCCGAACCCCGGACGTGTCCCTACGCGGCGACGGTCCGCCGGGCTCCGGGTCTCATGCCCGGCACAGGACCTCCCCGTGCAGCACCGAGAACCAGGCGTCCGGCGCGGCGCTCCACTCACGCCAGGCCCCGGCCACCGCGTCGAGCCCCGCCCGGTCGGTGTGGCCGCCCGCGACGGCCCGGTCCGCGTAGTCCGAGGCCACCGTACGGTCCGCCCACAGCCCGCCCCACCAGGCCCGTTCCTCCTCGGTGGCGAAGCACCAGGTGCTGGCGGACGCGGTCACGTCGGTGAATCCGGCGGCCAGCGCCCAGGACTTGAGCCGTCGCCCCGCGTCCGGCTCCCCGCCGCCCGCCCGCGCCACCCGTTCGTACAGGTCCAGCCAGTCGTCCAGACCCGGGGCGCCCGGGTACCAGACCATGGCCGCGTAGTCGGCGTCCCGGACGGCCACCAGCCCGCCCGGCCGGGTGACCCGACGCATCTCGGACAGCGCCCGCACCGGATCGCCCACGTGCTGGAGCACCTGGTGGGCGTGCACGACGTCGAAGGAGTCGTCGGGGAAGTCGAGGTCGTGCACGTCCGCGACGGCGAAGTCCGTGTGGCGCAGGTCGCGGGCGGCGGCCGTGGCTCGGGCCTGGTCCAGGATCTCCGGAGCCCGGTCCACCCCCGTGACGTGCCCGTCCGGGACCAGCTCGGCCAGGTCCGCGGTGATGGTGCCGGGGCCGCAGCCGATGTCCAGCACGGTCATGCCCGGGGTCAGCGAGCCGATGAGGTAGGCGGCGGAGTTTGCGGCGGTCCGCCAGGTGTGCGACCGCAGCACCGACTCGTGGTGGCCGTGCGTGTAGACGGCGGTGTCCTTCGACATCTTCTGCTCCCCTGTCCCCTGTTCCCGATCCCCGCCCGAGGTCCCGCCCGGCCGGCGGCACGGGTACGACCACGGCCCCGCGCCCGCCCGGTCGGGTGACCGGTGCATGGCACCAGGGCCCGCGGCACAGCGCCGCGGACCGTCCCTCCACGCTACGCAATCGGTCGCATGGTGAGACAGTCCGTCTTGCTATGTGAAACAGGAGGCTTACAGGGTCAGCGGTCGGTACACCGTCAGCGCCTCGTGGAGCTTGTCGACCCGCAACACCGGGCCGCACGGGCCGATCTCCCCGTCGTACGCCAACTGCGTCCCCGGTGCGACGCCCTCGACCCGCAGGCGCAGACGTCGCACCGCCGCGTGCAGGGGCGAACGCGACAGCGGTCCGGCGAGCGCCGCCCCCAGCAGCCGCACGCCCGGCCAACGCCCGCCGTGCACCGCCCGCACGTCCAACAGCCCGTCCGCCAGGTCCACCCGCCGCCCCGCGGTCAACCCCATCCGGCTGTACGTGCAGTTCCCCGCGAACAACAGCCACAGGGCCCGCCGCTTGCCGTCCACCACGGCCCGCAGCGGGCGCCCCCGGCGTCGCACGTGGAAGGCGGCGACGACGTCGGCGAGCCGCCCGCCGATCCGCCCCGACCACCGCTCCCGCTCGTGCACCAGCTCCGGGTACACCCCCAGGCTGAACGTGTTGAGGAAGATCCCCGAGGTGCCTTCGGGACCCGACCGGAAGCGCCCCACGTCCACGGCGACCGCGTCCCCGCGCTCCACCGCACGGACCAGGTCCTGGGGGTCCTCGACCCCCAGGTCGTACGCGAAGTGGTTCAGGGTGCCGCCCGGCAGCACCGCCAGCGGCAGCCCGTGCCGCAGCGCGGTGGCCGCCGCGGCGTTCACCGTGCCGTCGCCCCCGCACACGCCGAGCGCCACCGCCCGCGCCGCCGCCCGGTCCAGGTCCCGGACCAGATCGCCGCCCGCCGACTCCACGACCTCCATCAACGGCAGGGCGTCCCGCAGGGCCCGCACCCGGTCCGGGGTGCCCGCCCCCGTGTTCACCACCATCACCAACCCCTTCCCGCCGGGCAGCGCCGGCGTGTCCACCAGGGGACGCCCGGGCGACGGCATCTGGTCGCGGGTCGGCACCAGACCCCGCACCGCGAAGGCCGCGCCCACCCCGAGCGCCGCACCCGCCAGCACGTCGCCCGGATAGTGGACACCCGTGTAGACGCGCGAGAACGCCACCGAGAAGGCCAGCGGCGCCACGACCGCGCCCCAGCCCCGCGACTCCAGCGCCACCCCCGCCGCGAACGCCGCCGCCGACGCCGCGTGCCCCGAGGGGAACGAGGTCGTGATCGGCTGGCGCTTCAGCTGGCGGACCAGGGGCACCGCGTCGAGCAGCGGCCGGGGCCGCCGCACCGACCGCTTGCCGAGCGTGTTGATGGTCGCCGAGGCCACCGCCAGCGACGCCAGGCCCCGCACCGCACCCCGCCGGGCCCGCGGCGACCGGGTCAGCGCCAGGCCCGCCGCGACCGCGCCCCACAGCACCCCGTGGTTGGCGCAGCGGCTCAGCGAGGGCAGCACCCGGTCCCCGTACGGCCAGTGGTGATCGGCGACGGACTCGAACAGCCAGGTGTCCGCGGCGGCCAGCCGCTCGCGCAGCGAGGGCGGCACCGCCGGCCCGTCCGCCCGGTCCGGCAGCCGCGACGGCAGCTCCCGCAGCCGTTCGTACACCGCGCGGCCGAAGCGGCGCGCCGGGTCGCCGAGGGTCGGTCCGAAGGCGTTCCTGTGATCTGGGTGCATTCCGGTCGCCTACCCGCTCGGACCGTCGTGATCCCGCGTCGGAGGAAATCCATTTGGTCCCGACCCCGTCGAGCACGGAGAATGCGGCCTCATGGGACATCTGGAAGCCGCGCACCTCGAGTACCACCTCCCCGACGGCAGGACTCTGCTCGGTGACGTCTCCTTCCGCGTCGGCGAGGGCAGCGTGATGGCGCTCGTCGGTCCCAATGGCGCCGGGAAGACCACCCTGCTCCGACTGCTCGCCGGGGAGCTGAAGCCCCACGGCGGCACCGTCACCGTCACCGGCGGGCTCGGCGTGATGCGGCAGTTCGTCGGCTCCGTGCGCGACGAATCGACCGTCCGCGACCTGCTGGTCTCCGTGGCCGAACCGCGCATCCGCACGGCGGCCGAGGCCGTGGACCGCGCCGAACACGCGATCATGACGGTGGACGACGAGGCCGCCCAGATCCGGTACGCACAGGCACTCTCCGACTGGGCCGAGGTGCGCGGCTACGAAGCCGAGACGTTGTGGGACGTGTGCACCACGGCGGCCCTGGGCGTCCCCTACGAGAGCGCGCAGTGGCGCGAGGTGCGCACCCTCAGCGGCGGCGAACAGAAGCGCCTCGTCCTGGAGGCCCTGCTGCGCGGCACCGACGAGGTGCTGCTCCTCGACGAGCCCGACAACTACCTCGACGTCCCCGGCAAGCGCTGGCTGGAGGAGCAGCTGAGGGAGACCCGCAAGACGGTCCTGTTCGTCTCCCACGACCGGGAGCTGCTGGCCCGCTCGGCCCAACGGATCGTGAGCGTGGAACCCGGGCCGGCCGGGGCCGACGCCTGGGTGCACGGCGGCGGCTTCGACACCTTCCACGAGGCCCGCAAGGAACGGTTCGCCCGCTTCGAGGAATTGCGGCGGCGCTGGGACGAGAAGCACGCCCAGCTCAAGAAGCTGGTCCTCACCCTCCGTCAGGCCGCCGAGATCAGCCACGAGCTGGCCTCCCGGTACAAGGCCGCACAGACCCGGCTGCGCAAGTTCGAGGAGGCCGGGCCGCCGCCCGAGCCGCCCCGCGACCAGGACATCCGGATGCGACTGCGCGGCGGACGCACCGGGCTGCGCGCGATCACCTGTGAGCAGCTGGAGCTGACCGGCCTCATGAAGCCGTTCGACCTGGAGGTCTTCTACGGCGAACGGGTGGCCGTGCTCGGCTCCAACGGCTCCGGCAAGTCCCACTTCCTGCGGCTGCTCGCCGGGGGCGAGGTCGCCCACACGGGACACTGGAAGCTGGGCGCCCGGGTCGTCGCCGGGCACTTCGCCCAGACCCACGCCCACCCGGAACTGGAGGGGCGCACCCTGCTCGACATCCTCTGGCGCGAGCACGCCAAGGACCGGGGGGCGGCCTCCTCGCTGCTGCGCCGCTACGAGCTGACCGCCCAGGCCGAACAGAGCTTCGACCGGCTGTCGGGCGGACAGCAGGCCCGCTTCCAGATCCTGCTGCTGGAACTGGCCGGGGCCACCGCGCTGCTCCTCGACGAGCCCACGGACAACCTGGACCTGGAGTCGGCCGACGCCCTCCAGGAGGGTCTCGAGGCGTTCGAGGGCACCGTGCTCGCCGTCACCCACGACCGCTGGTTCGCGCGTTCGTTCGACCGGTTCCTCGTGTTCGGCAGCGACGGACGGGTACGGGAGACCCCGGAGCCGGTCTGGGACGAACGACGGGTCGTCCGCAGCCGCTGACCCGCCGGGACCGCCCCGTACCGGCGGGTCCGACAGGCGGTGCGGCGGTCCAGCGAGGACAGTGGGAGGAGGACGTCCCCGACTGGGAGTGGGGTGCCGCCATGACCGGAGTCGATCCCGCGCGCCTGGACGACCAGCAACTCATGCGGGAGCTGGAGACCATTCACCGGACCCGTCACGACACCCTGCTGCACGGTTCCAACGACGCGCTGCGCGTGCACAACGCGCGGATGGCCGAGCTGGAGGGCGAGTACCTGCGCCGGCATCCGCGACGACCGGTGGCCCCCGGCCGGACGCGGGAGGGCGCACGCGAGCGGAGCCCCGTCCCCGGCACCCCCTGAGGCCGCCGACACGTGCGCGACCCGTCGGAACGGGGACCTCCGGCTCCTTCGGTGCGCATCTGCCTGCGCTCGGGTGCACGGCCCTCGGCTGGCCTCTGCCCGGGGCGACGACCCGCTCCCGGTCAGTGCCGGGCCGCGGCCGACTCGTCAGCGCCCTCAGGGGGCTCCAGCGGCCGGCGGCGCCCGCTCGTCGGGCCGGGGGACGTCGGCAGGTCGCGGGCTCGCCGGATCGGGGAGAACACCAGGATCAGCGCGGCGAGCGGGACCGCTGCCGCCGTGACCGCGATGGCGGCACGGAGGCCGAGCACGGTTCCGAGTGCCCCGCCGAGCAGGGCGCCGAGCGGGATCGTGCCGTAGCCCAGGAACGCCGTGCTCGCGGTGAGGCGACCGAGCAGACCCGGCGGACAGTACCGCTGTTGGAAGCTCGCCTTGATGACGTTGCCGGCCACCACCCCGGCGGAGACGCAGAATCCGCCCACCAGGAAGAACAGGACCCCGGCCCCGTCGACGGTGAACGGAATGAGCAGGGCGAGCGTGGGAAGTCCCAGTTCGCACAGCAACGTGGCGCGGGCCGTGCCGATCCGGCCGGCGACCCGGCGCGCGACGAGCGCTCCGGCCACGCCCCCGGCACTGGTGGCGGCGACGAGCGCGCCCACCGGTCCGGGGCCCAGGCCGACGGTGCGCACCAGGAAGACCACCTGGATCGACTGGTACCCCATCAGGGCCAGGTTCGAGGCGGCCCCGAAGAGCGTGAAGGTGCGCAACCAGGGGTCGTCCGCGATCAGCCGCAGCCCTTCGCGCACGTCGCCGAACAGCGTTGCGGGGCGGCGTTCGGCCCGGGTGACGCGCGGTTCGCGGTGCCGGATGCCGGCCAGGCAGAGCAGCGAGACGAGGAACGTCGCGGCGTTGGCGAGCAGCCCGTTCACAGCCCCCGCCAGTTGCGCGATCAAGCCGCCCGAGCCGAGCCCGGCGATCTGTGCGGCGGAGGCGCTGCCGTGCAGCTTGGCGTTCCCCTCGGGTTGGTCCTCGGGTTCCAGGATGGTGGGGAGATAGGCGCTGTAGGCGGTGTGGAAGAACACGGCCGCCGTGCCCGTCGCCAGGGCGACCGCCCACAGCACGCCGATGCTCAACCAGCCCGTCCACGCGGCGATCGGGACCGAGGCGAAGAGCACGAGGGAGGCCGCGGCGGCGGCCAACATGACCGGTCTGCGTCGCCACCTGTCCACCCAGACGCCCACCGGAAGGCCGATGAGCAGCCAGGGCGCCCAGGCGGTGGCGCTCAGCAGACCGACCTCGAACGTGGTGGCGTCCAGGGCGGAGACCGCGATCAGCGGGATGGTCACCCCGGTGACGGCCGCACCGTACTTGCCGGCGGTCTCGCTGCACCACAGCAGTCGGAAGTCGCGGTGGTGACGCAGGAGGCCACCGCGCGCACCTCGTCCCATGCCTTCCGGTGCTCCTTCCGGGGAGGATTTCCGTGTCGTAGCCGTTCTTGTGCAGTCGAGGCTGCCACAGGTGAAGTCCGCGTTGCGGTGACGTCCGTGGTCCTCGCTCGTGCCACCGACCGTCGAGCCGGCGCCACCGCGATCCCGACGACCCTCGGGACGGGGGACGCTGAAGGTGCCTCACCGGCCGGGCCGGCCGTGGAACTTCGACGTGCCGCTGCGCGTTCTCCCCAGGGCGGGCGGAACGCACGCGGACGAGCAACGGGTAACCGAGGTGGCACGGATGGCGATGTGGGACCGGATCAAGGACCAGGCTAAAGGCTTGCAGCAGGCGCAGGGAGCAAGGAGCTCCGGTGGCCACGCGCCGTCGGGATCGGGGTCCGGCGGCGGATCGAAGGCCCAGCTCGTGGGCCTGCTCAAGTCCCAGCTCACCTCCCTCAAGACGGAGCTCAAGAGCGGTTCCTACCGGGACGCCAGCATGGCCATCTGCGCCTTGGTCGCAGCGGCTGACGGATCGGTCGACCCGGCCGAGCGGCAGCACGTGGAGTCCCTGATCCTCCAGAACGACGTCTTGCAGAACTTCCCGCCCGAGCAGCTCCGGCAGCGGTTCAACAAGCACGTGGACCAGTTGATGTTCAACTACCCGCAGGGCAAGGCCGAGGCCCTCCAGGAGATCGCCAAGGCCGCGAAGAAGCCGGTGGAGGCCAAGGCGGTCGTACAGACCGGCTTCGTCGTCGCCGGAGCCGACGGATACATCGCCCAGGCGGAGGCACAGGTCCTGCGGGAGGCGTGCACCGCGCTCGGGGTGTCCCCGCAGGAGTTCGGCCTCTGACCAGGCCCCCCGGCCAGGCCCCCTGACCCGGCCTCGGACAGGGGACACCCACGGCTTCCGTCGACGCACGGCCCGCTCCCCGGCGGTGACGACACCGCTGGGGAGCGGGCCCGGGCCCGTCCCCGGTGAACGGCCGCCGCGAGGGCGCGTCCTGGGTTCCGGTCATTCCACCACGTGCCACCGACATCGCACTCGGCCAGCCTCCCGCGGCGAGCGGACCCGGAGCCCGGCAGACGGCGGTGTCGCCTTCTCCAGCGGTTTCCTCGTGCCCGTGCCGGTCACCCCCGCACATGCCGGGCGAAGAACGACCGGACGAGCCCGCGCACCGCGGGCACGGTGACGCGCGGATCCGCCCCGCCCACCATGGCGGCACGTCCGGCAGCGGTCATCAGGCCCGCCTCGTGGAGTTGGGGGACCAGGGCCGCGTAGTCGGTGAAGACCCAGTGCGCGGTGCCGTCCAACTGCCGTCGGGTGACGGGGCCCGCGTGGGCGAGGAGCGCTGCCCAGGACCGGTCCAACCGGGCGTTGCGGAAGCCGTCGGTGCCGGCCAGGAGCAGCGGCCGGACCGTGCCCTCGCGGGCCACCGGCAACAACTCGCCGTCCAACTGGTCGAGATACCCCTCAAGGTTGACGGCGGCGGCTATCCGCCGGTCCTCGTGGAGCGCCTGCACGGCCGCGGTGCCGCCTGCGGAATGTCCGTAGACCCCGACCCGCTCCGGGCCGAGCGCATCGAGGACGAAGCGGAGGTCGGCGACCCGCGTGTCGATCACGGTGCGGAAGGTCGCCGCGTCGAGGTCCGGCCGCAGCACGGTCGTCCGGACCCGGTCGCGGCCCGGCCGCTCGTCGGGGAACTCCACCTCGCTCCCGTCCCCGGGGTGGTCGACCAGGATCACGGTCCAGCCGTGGGAGGCCAGGTCGATGGCCAGCGAGCTGCCCATCGTGCGGGCGTCGCCGCCACCCGGGCTGTAGAGCAGTACGGGCCGCGGCCCGGGCCGCGGCGGGGCGCCGGCCCGGGCCCGGGTCAGGGTGGAGGACCAGTCGACCCCGGTGGCCGGCAGGTGAGGCCGGATCCGGTGGGCGAGCAGGGTGAACGCTTCGGCGGCGCCGGGCGTCAGGTGCGGAACGCGTGGGAAACCCGGACGGGCCGACGCCGGCCGGAGAACGGTGACCATGAGCTCGCGCACGCCGATCCCGGGCGCCCACGGGTCGTTGCGCGAGCTGTCGACGAGGTGCAGGACCCGGGCACCGACCGGGTACGGGCCGGTGGGCCCGGGCAACCGGAGGCGGGCCGCCCTACAACGCCCGGGCGCCGAGGTCGAGCCGGGGGCGGTGGCCGCGAGGAACGGGGCGGTGCCGCCGACGAGGGCGATCTTGGCGAAGGAACGGCGGCCGGGTACAAGGGGAAAGGGCATGAGCGGCATCCTGGGGGCGGGCACGGTGCCCGGGCGAAGCGTGCGGCCGGGGCCGAAAGGCTTGCCCACAGGGGGGAGACCTGCGTGACCCGGATCCACTTCACCTCGGATGACTTCACGCGGGTCCGGTTCGCCCCTCGCCCCTCGCCCGTACCCGAACTGCACGCCGCCCTGCTGATGTTGGGCTCCAGGAACGAGAACCTGCTCTTCGGGCGCTGGCGGAACAGACTCCGGCGCACCCTGCCGGGCGCGGCCGAACCGCTCGCGGACCTGGCACCGAACGGACTGGCCCCCCGCTTCCTCGACGTCCTCGGCGACACGCTGGACGAGGGGATCGCATTGATCAGGTCGGCCCGACCGGAGTCGGTCCGGACCGGGATCGAGCAGGTCTACGGGCGACGGGCGGCCCCGCCGTGGCTCCGCGCACTGCACGGCGGGGACCCCGACGCCTGGCGGACCTGGGACCGGGCGCAGCGCGCGGCCCACGGGACGGTACTCGCGCCGGTGTGGCCCCTGGTCCAGGACCTGCACCGAGCGGAGTTCACCCGCTTCGCCCTCGCCGTCGCCGAGCACGGCCTCGGTGCTGCCCTGATCGACCTGGCGCCGGGGTCGCGGTGGCGGGACGGAGTCTGGGAATGGCCCTCTTCGGACGTCCCGGATGTGCGGGACGTCCACCTCGGTGGTCGCGGACTGGTCCTGCGCCCGACGTTCCACTGGCGTCGCGGCCCGCTCGTCCAAGGGCTGCCCGACCGTCCGACCGCGCTCGCCTACCCCGCGGGCCGGGGGCTGCCGCCCGCCCCGGGCGGAGTCGGCTCCCCGGCCGAACCCCTCGCGGGAGTCCTCGGACGCACCCGGCTGGCCCTGCTGCGGGCCCTGGAGGAACCGTCCACGAACACGGCACTGGCGCGCCGCGTCGGCGTCAGCGACGCCACCGCCTCGGCGCACGCCTCGGCCCTACGGGCGGCTGGTCTCCTGACCACCACCCGCACGGGCCGTTCGGTGAGCCATGCGCGCACACCCCTGGCGGAGTTGCTGCTGACGGGCGGCCCGCCCGCCGGTTGACCGGCGAGGGCCGCCCGGAGCCCGCTGCCGGTGCGGGCGGCCCCACCCGCACCGGTCCTCAGCTCGCCCCGCCGGGCGTGTTCATCCTGCCCTCCCACGGACGGTGCCGCCCCGGTTCGAGACCGGGGCGGGCGACCCCGTCACCGCACGGGCAGCGGGGTGACCCCCTGCGCGCCCTTCGCACCCTGCGCCCCGCCCGGTTCCGTCCCGCAGAACTCCGCGTTCAAGGGCGCGGCCAGGTCGTCGCCCTTCCAGTCGCTGTTCACGTTGAAGGCCAGCGAGTGCTTCCCGTCCTCCGTGGTGACGGCCAGGGACAGGGAGCCGAGCCAGCCGCCGCTGTGCCCCCAGACCGTGGTGCCGCACGCCGTCCGCGTCTTCATCAGGCCCAGGCCGTAGCCGGTGTCCGGGTCCGCGGCGTCGGGCACCAGGGTCTTCATCGCCGCGAGCTGCTCCGGAGGGAGCACCTTGCCGCCGAGGAGGGCGCTGAAGAAGCGGGTCAGATCGCTCGCGCTGGAGATCATGTCCCCGTCGGCCCAGGCCTGGGTCCCGTTCTGGAGGGTGACGTCGTAGACCTTCGGCGCGGCGAGGTCCGGCGACAGCTTGGAGTACGAGCGGCTGCTCGGCTTCGGCAGGCCTACGGTGTTGCCTGGCATGACCGTGCCGCGCAGCTTCAGCGGCTTGATGATCCGCTCCCGCACTTCGCGTTCGTAGGAACGCCCGCCGGCCTTCTCCATGATCAGTGCGGCCAGTACGTAGTTGGTGTTCGAGTACGCGTGGTGAACACCGGGCGCGGCGGTGGGCGGGTGCTGCATCGCCACCGCCACGGCGGCCTCGGGCGTGCGCGCCTTGAAACGGTTGTGCAGGTAGTTCGGGGCGTACATGTAGTCCCGGGTGTAGTCCGGGTCGTTCAGGTAGTCGTGCACCCCGCTGGTGTGGTTCAGCAGTTGACGGATCGTCATGTTCCGGCCGTCGTGGCCGTTGCCGCGCACCAGGCCGGGCAGCCACCGCTCCACCGTGTCGTCCAGGTCGAGCTTGCCCTCGGCCTCCTGCTGGAGCAGGACCGTCGCCACGAACGTCTTCGTGATGCTGGCGATCCGGAACCGGTCGTCCTTGCCGCGGGGCGCACCCGTCCTGACGTCGCCGACGCCCGCCGCGTCCTTCCACACCCCGTGCCGGTCCCGTGCCTGCCCCGTGATCCCGTAGACCCCGTTCCGCACCACCAGGTCGAACGCGCGCTGGGTCGCCCCGTGGCCCGTTCCACCAGTGGTGCCCCGGGCCTGGGCCGGGACGGTGAACGCGGTCGCCAGGACGGTCGCCGCCGCGATCCCGACCATTCCCGTCCGCGTCCAACTCCTCGTAGCCATGCGTCTGCTCCTTCGTTCGTACGACCGGTCGACGATCTCCGCACAGGAGGACCGCCCGGCCCGGCTCCGGGTTGACTCCCGTCCGCCCGGCACCTGTTGGCGTCACCCGAGTGGCGCCGTCCGACCCGGCCGGCTCCGCGCCCGCCGAACGCCCGGGCGGCCGTCGCCGGACCCGGACGTCGAGGCGTACCCGGGGCGCACCGGGGTTCGCGACCGCTTCGTCCGGTAGCGCACGCCCCCCATCGGCGGAACCCTGGGTACGAGACCGGGAGGCACCGGGCCCGGTGCCGGAATCGCGGAGGCGCACATGCGGCGGACGGACCAGGCGGACCACGGCCCGCCGACCGGCCACGGCCCGCTCCGCTACGCACCGACCCTGCCCGGTACGGGCCAGCCCGTACCGGAGGGAACGGCACGCACCCTCGCCGCCGCCGTGGACGGGCCCGCCGAACCGGTCGGCGGCGGCCCCGGGCTGCGCGACGCGGCGTGCGGGTACTGGGCACGGCGGGGGCTCACGGTCCGACGGCACCAGGTCGCCGCCGCTCCCGGCGGGGCGGTCCTCCTGCTCGCCCTGGCCGCCGCGCTGGGCGGTGACGTCCTGGTGCCGCGTCCCTGCGCCGCCTGGTGGCTCCCCGAAGCCCGGCTGCTGGGCCGCACCGCGTACCCGGTGCCGACCCCGGCGGAGTGCGGCGGGGTCCCCGACCCGTACGCGCTGCTGGAGACGGTGCGGCGGGTGCGCGCCGAGGGCGGCGACCCCCGGCTGCTCGTGCTCGCCGTCGCGGACGACCCCACCGGTACGGTCGCCCCGCCCGAGGTGCTCCACGAGGCCGTCGAGGCCGCCGCCGGGGCGGGGCTGCACCTCGTCAGCGACGAGACCTGGCGGGACACCGTCCACCCCGGGCCGGACGGTCCGAGGACCGTGCTGGCCGGTCCCGCCGGGATGCTGCCGGACGAGGTGACCGTGCTGATCGACCTGGCCGGCGCGTTGCTGCCCGGTGCGTGGCCCGCCGCGGTCGCCCGGTTCCCCGCCACCGACCGGGGCGCGGCCCTCCACGACCTCGTGCTGGACGTCCTCGCGGGCACCGGCGCGTTCCTCGCGACGCCCGTCGCCGCCGCGGCGGCGTACGCGCTCACCGAGCCGCCCGAAGTGACGGCACGGGGTGCCACCGCCGCCCGGGTCCACGGCGTCCTCGCCGCCGCCGTCCACCGGGAGCTGCGGCGGGCGGGCGCCCTGGCGCTGCCGCCCCGCGCCGGACGGCAGCTGTACGCGGACCTCGGGCCGCTGCGCGCGGCGCTCACCGCCCGCGGTGTCGGTGACGCCCAGGACCTGGAGGACCACCTCACCGGGCTGCTCGGCACGCCCACCCCCGGCGGGCACCGCTTCGGCGACGACCTGGGCGCGCTACGGGTCCGCCTCTCCACCGAGCCGTTCCTCGGTGTCACCGCCGCGGAGCGGGCCGCCGCCCTCGGCGCCGCCGAACCACTCGCCGAACCCCCGGTACGGGACGCACTGACGAGGTTCGCGGCGGTCCTGGACGGCCTGCGCACCGACACCCGGCGAAGGGAGCCGCCCCGATGACCGCCCCCCCGACCCGGCCGACCCGGCCGACGGTGCGGCCCGACGCCGATGACCCCCCGCGACCGGCAACCGGCTCCACCGGACCGACGACCGCGCCCCGCCCGGTCCCCGACACGGTCCCGCCCGCTCCGCGCCAACTGTGGCCCGCGTCCTTCGCCGACCGGCTCACCGCTCCGCTGCCCGGACTGCGGGGCCTGGCCCGGTTCGCCCGCGAGGGTGCCCTGCGACCCGGCCCCGAAGCGCTCCGCGACATCCCGGAGCTGCCGTACGATCCCGGGCCGCTGCCCCGTACCGACGCCCGGACGGTCGCCGTCACCTGGGTCGGGCACGCCAGTTGGGTGGTGCGGATCGGCGGGCTGACCGTACTCACCGACCCCGTGTGGTCCCGCCGCATCCTCGGCACCCCCGCGCGGGTGACCCCCGTCGGGGTGGCCTGGGACGCGCTGCCGCCCGTGGACGCCGTCGTCATCAGCCACAACCACTACGACCACCTGGACGCCCCCACCCTGCGCCGGCTGCCCCGCGACACCCCCGTACTGGTCCCGGCGGGCCTCGGCCGCTGGTTCCACCGGCGGCGGTTCAGCCAGGTCACGGAACTCGACTGGTGGCAGGGCACCGCGCTGGGCGGGGTCCGCTTCGACTTCGTGCCGGCGCACCACTGGTCCAAGCGCACCCTCCTCGACACCTGCCGCAGCCTGTGGGGCGGCTGGATGCTCACCGACGCGCACGGGCGGCGGGTCTACTTCGCCGGGGACACCGGGTACGGCCACTGGTTCGGTCGGATCGGCCGCCGCTACCCGGGCATCGACCTGGCGCTGCTGCCGATCGGCGCCTACGCACCCCGCTGGTGGCTGCGGGACGTGCACTGCGACCCGGAGGAGGCCGTCCGGGCCGCGCGCGACCTCGGGGCCCGCCGGATGGCCCCCATGCACTGGGCCACCTTCCTGCTCTCGGCCGAACCCGTCCTCGAACCCCTCACCCGGGTACGGGCCGCCTGGCGCGCGGCCGGACTCGACCGGGACGACCTGTGGGACCTCCCCGTCGGCGGCAGCCGGCTGCTGCCCGCGGGCTGACGCCCCCCTGCCGGTGGTCAGCCCGGCGTGGACCGGGGGCCGCGCAGCCGCCGCCACAGGGCGGGCACCGCACTCAGCAGCAGGGTCAGACCCACCGCCGTGGCGACCCCCTCCCAGGGCTCCGCGAACAGCGCCCCGCCGAGGATGCCGATCAGTTGGTACGTCACCGCCCAGGCCAGGGCGGCCGGAACGGCCCCCCGGGCGAAGCGGCGCAGCGGCCACTCGGCCATCAGGCAGGCGAGCATCACCGGGACACGGCCCGCGGGGACCAGCCGGGACAGCACCAGGACCGTCACCCCGTGGTCCCGTAGCCCCTGTTGCGCCCGCTCCAGCCGGTCCGCGGGGGCGTGCGCGCGGATCGCCGCGAGCCAGCGCGAACCGCCCTTGGACCGTATGCCGCGCTGCCCCAGCCAGTAGAGCGCGAGGTCCCCGGTGAGCGCCGCCAGGGCGGCCACCGCGAAGACCGCGAGCAGGGCGAACGGCACGGTCTGGTGGAAGGCGACGACCGCCGCCGAACTCACCAGGGCGCCCGTCGGCACCACCGGTACCAGCGCACCGATCAGCACCAACAGGAACAGCGACGGATAACCGAGGGCCTGCTGGGTGGACTCGGGCGGCACCGCGGCAGCGGCCAGCCAGTTCACCGGTCGACCTCCGGCCGGACGCTCTCGCCGTGCCCGAGCAGGTGCACCGCCACCTCGGGCGCGCGGGCGGCGGTCAGCCGGACGAACTCGTCGCCGGGGGAGTAGAACTCGTGGGGGCGCACCCCGTCCATGCCGATCGGCCAGTAGGTGCCGAAGTGCACCGGCACCGCGCAGCCCGGCGCCAACCGGGCCGCCGCCTCCGCCGCCCGGCCCGCGTCCAGGTGCCCGTGCCCGAGGAACGGTCCCCAGCCGCCGACCGGCAACAGGGCCACGTCCACCCGCCCCACCTCGGCGGCCATCCCCTCGAACAGGCCCGTGTCCCCCGCGAAGTAGGTGCGGGCCTCGCCGTTCACCACGAACCCCAGCGCCGGGATGTGCCGGGGGCCCACCGGCAGGCGCCGCCCGTCGTGCGCGGCGGTGACCGCCCGCACCACCAGGTCGCCGTGCGTCGCCTCCTCGCCCGGTCCGATCTCGGTGATCCGCAAGCCGGTGAGCCGGCGCAGCGCCGGTACCGCCCGCCGGGCACCGCGCGGCACCAGGACCCGGGTACCGGGCGGCAGCGCGGCGAGCGAGGGCACGTGCAGGTGGTCGGCGTGCAGATGCGAGACGAGCACCAGATCGGCCGCCCGCGCACGCTCCGTGGGAAGGGCGCCGCGCCGTCGCCGCAGATGGGCCAGGCGCCGGGCGAACAGCGGATCGGTGAGGACCCGGGTTCCCGAGTCCTCGACCGTGCAGGTGGCGTGCCCCCACCAGGTGATCTCCACCGGCACCGCTTTTCCTCCTCCGCGCGACTCCCCCCGAGCCTACGGGCAGCGATAGGGTCGACGCCCGAACGATGACGTGAGGGGCACCCCATGAATGGCGGCGTTGGCGGCCTTGGCGGCGACGGCGGTGACGGCTGCGAGGGGGCCGGCGGCGCATCGGGCACGGTCCGGGTCGCGGCGATCGCGAGCCTCACCCCGCTGGAGGAACTGGACGCCGAGCCGTTCCTGGTGGACTCCCGCAGCCAGTACGCGATGTGCGCCCGCTGGGCCGCCGCCCAGGGTTACGTCATCACCAGCGAACTCCTGGTGCACGCGCTCCGGCACGACCACTGCGCGCTGTGGGTCGACGTGGACGAGGGCCAGGTCGACCTGTTCGTGGCTCCGAGCCGTCGGGTCCTGGAACGGGCGCTCAGCTCCGTGGACGCGTTCACCGAGGAATGCGCCCGGCGCGGGGTGCGCGTGGAGACGGTCGGCAGCGAGGAACCCGCCTACAACGCCGAGATGAAGGCCCGGGTGCACCGCAGGCTGTCGATGCCGACCGCGGGTTACGACGGCCGCTGACCCGGGCCGGGGCCGCGCCTGTACGCGGGGCGCCCGTACGCGGGGCTCAGGGCGTGCCGAACCGTTCCCGCGCGGCGCCCCGCAACCGGGTGCCGGGAACCCCGCGCCCGAAGGCGACGAGCAGGAGTTCCTGGGCCGGGCCCACCAGCTCGGGACCCGTACCGAAGGACCAGTCGAGGTCGTCGGCGACGAGCCGCACCCCGGTGAGGTCCGCGCCGAAGAACCGCCCCGACTTGACCGTCACCCGTTCCAGCAGGGGACGCAGCCGCTGGTGCGGCACCTCGCGGCCCAGCCCCAGGGCCACCGTGATGTCCAGACCGTGCACCACGTCGTGGCCGAGCGCCGCCGCGATCCCGCCGACCGGGGGACGCCACGGATGGCGGGCGTGGTCACGCAGGGCCGCCGCGAGCTGGGAGGTCCCGAGCGCCGCCGCGTCCGCGCGGGCCCGGCGGTCCGTCATCCGGTGCAGCCCGCCCCGGGCGCGGACCAGCTCCCACAGCACCCGCGGCAACGGGTACCGGAAACCCAGCGACATGTGCGCCGCCACCTCCCGCACCCGCCACCCCGCGCACAGGGAGGGGGCGTCCCACTGCTCGGGGGCCAGCGTGTCCAAGAGGTCGGCCAGCTCCCTGCGCTCGGCAGCGATGGCGTCCCTGACGAAGTCGTCGTCCGTGCGTTCACCCATGCCCCGAGCATGATCGCCACCAGTCCATAAGTCCAAGAGTGAAAAGTGCTGCCAGCCAGCACCGATGCTTATGAGGCGGTCGGGTGCGGGAGGGCTCGCGGGCGGGCGTGCGCACCAGGAGCAGGGCGCACCCGCTCCTGCCGTCGCGCCCCCGTACGCCGGAGGGTTCCCCGGCGCGGATGTGCAAGGCTGGAACGCAGAACCAAGAGCGCGTGAGGCGGGTGGAACGGCGAGTGGCCACGACACGATGGCGGGGGATCATCAGTGCCGCATGGCGCTCGATCACCGTGTGGGCGGTCAGCACGCTCACCATGCTCGTCCTCGCCGGCATCCTGCCGGACTTCCGCCTCCAGTCGCCCGACGGCGACAGCGCCACCCGCATCGCGATCACGGCAGCACTCGGCGCCGGAGCGTTCGGCCTGCTCAGTGCCGTGGTCTGGCCCCTGCTGGTGCGCACCCTGCTCCTCGTCCCGGCCCTCGTCCTCGGCCTGCTGGTCTTCTTCCTGAACGGCTCCCTGCTGCTCCTCGCGATGCGCCTCAACCCGGCGGGCCGGGGCGAGGTCGCACCGGAGACCGCCGTGGTCGTCGCCGCGGTGATGTCCGCGGTCGCCTCGGCGACCGGCGCGGCCCTCGCGGTCCGCGACGACGACGCCTACCGCCGCCGGCTCTCCCGCTTGGCCGACCGGCGCCGCCGCCGCGCCCCGGACACCGGATGCCCACGCACCCCCGGCACGGTGTTCCTCCAACTCGACGGCGTCGGCCACGACGTCCTCGTCTCCGCGATCGGCAAGGGACTGATGCCCACGGTCGCCGCCTGGCTCGGCGGCCCCGCCCGCTCCGACGACCCCGCCGGCTCCGATGGCTCCGACGATGAGGTGTCGCGCTCCACCCACCGCCTCACCCCCTGGCGCACCGACTGGTCCAGCCAGACCGGGGCCAGCCAACTCGGCATCCTGCACGGCAGCAACCACGACGTCCCCGCCTTCCGCTGGTACGAGAAGGACACCGGCGAGGTGATGGTCTGCAACCGTCCCACCAGCGCCGCCGAACTCCAGCGCCGGGCCGTCCGGCGCACCGGCGACGGCGGCCTGCTCACCGTCGACGGCGCCAGCCGCGGCAACCTGTTCAGCGGTGGCGCCGACCAACTCGCGCTGGTGCTGTCCGTCTCGGCGCGCCGGGGCCCGCAGAACCGTTCCCGCGCGGGCTACTTCGCGTACTTCAGCGATCCGGCGAACGCGGTGCGCACCGCCCTGTCCTTCGTCGCGGAGGTCGCCCGGGAGCTGGGCCAGTCCACGTACGCACGGCTGCGCCGGCACCGACCGCGGGTCTCCCGGGGCGGGCTGTACCCGCTGATCCGGGCGTTCGCGACGGTCGTGGAGCGCGATGTGGTGGTCGCCGCCGTGATCGGCGACATGCTCGCCGGCCGCGGCGCGGTCTACGCCGACCTGGTCGCCTACGACGAGGTCGCCCACCACTCCGGTCCCCGCGGTCACGACACGGAACGCGTGCTGATGCGCCTCGACCGGTCCCTCGCCCTGCTCGCGAAGGTCGCCGACCACGCCCCGCGCCCCTACCGGATCGTGGTCCTGTCCGACCACGGGCAGAGCCCCGGAGAAACGTTCCTCGGGCGTTACGGCCTCACCCTCGGCAACCTGGTGCGGGCGGGCTGCGGCCTGCCCGTGCCCCGGCGCGCGGGTCGCACCCACAGCGGTGCCGAGGCCCGGGCCGCCGTCCGCGCCGCCCTGCACCGCCCCGTCGAGGAGACCCCCGTCCCGGCCACCCCGGCGCGCGGCTCCGAACCCGTCGTCCTGGCCTCCGGGAACCTGGGACTGATCTCGTTCCCCGACGTGCCGCACCGGATGACCCGCCAGGAGATCGACCGCCGCCACCCCGCGCTGCTGTCCACGCTGGCCAACCATCCCGGGATCGGGTTCCTCCTGGTCGCCGACGAGGTGCACGGCGGAGTGGTGCTCGGTGCGCGCGGCGTCGAGGTCCCGTTGGCCGATCTGGACCACGATCCGGGCCCGCTCGCCGAGTTCGGGCCCGGGGCTGCCCGGGCGGTTCGCCGCACCCACTCCTTCCCGCACGTCGCGGACGTCATGGTGAACTCCTGGTACGACCCCGTGGACGGTGAGGTCCTCGCGTTCGAGGAACAGATCGGTTCGCACGGCGGCCTCGGCGGCAGCCAGAACCTGCCGTTCCTGCTCTCGCCCCTCGACCTGCCCGATCCGCTCGCCGATCACAAGGAACTCGTCGGTGCGGAGCAGCTGTACGAACTGTTCCGTTGCTGGCTCGGTGCTGCGGAGGGTCCCCAGGTGCCGGTTTCGCTCACGCACCCTGGGCGTACGCGGGCCGGTACGTTCCGCCGCACGTAGGCGGTTCCCGCGAGGGTGCGTGGTGGTCACCCGCGCAGTTCCCCGCGCCCCTTCAGGTGCTTCCGCTGCACGTGCGTTGCTCCTGTGCGGGTGCGCTGTGGTCGTGCGCAGTTCCCCGCGCCCCTATCGGGGCCCTTCCCCCACAGGCCCACCAGAAG
>NZ_JBHXEN010000034.1:0-93820 GCF_042724695.1 Streptomyces sp. NPDC127068
CCCCGGACCGGTCGAGTCCGGGGAGAAGGGCCGTCCCCTGCGCGTGCCGAGGGGCGGGCGGACCGCCGGTCAGGTGCGGTTCTCCGCGCGGCGGCGCATCCAGAAGAGTCCGCCGCCGATGGCCGCCGCCGCGACGAGACCGCCGCCGATCGCCATGTCGGTGCGGGTGGCGCCGCTCTCGCTGCTGCCGCCGAGGCCGCCGCGCACCCCGCCGATGACGGTGAAGGCGTGGTGCCGGGTGTGCCGGCGACCGTCGCACTCGGCCGTGATCTCGTGGGAACCCGACGAGGCGAAGCGGTGGACGGTGACGGTGGCGGTGGCGGTGCCCCGTCCGTCCCGGTCGTCGCGGCCGAGGCCGGTCAACCGGGTGCGTTCGAAGGCGGGTGACTCGACGAAGCCGTTGCCGCAGGAGCGTCCGTCGACCGTGACCGTGAGGCGTCCGCCCCCCGAGATCACGCTCGGGTGGGCGGTGATGTTACCGATCTGATCGCTGTTGCCGTTGTTGTTGCCGTTGTTGTTGCCGTTGTTGTTCTGGTCGTTCCCGGCGGTCGCGGTGGGGGCGGTGACCCCGACGGCGGCCACCAAGGCGGCCGAGACCACCAGGGCTCGGAGACTACGCATGAACATCCTCCGCGGCAGGCGCCCCGGGGTACGGTTCCCGGTCGGTCGGCGAGAGCGCCTCCGTGACCGACCCTCAGGGGGCGGGCGCGGGCCCGCATGTCGACGCTCGCCCGTCCCGGTGAGCGCACGTCCCCGACCACCCCGCGCGTTGCGCCATCACCGCAGGTCACGGACTGTCAGAAATTTCCGCACGGGGCCGACCCGGATGGCGCACGGCGGCGCGGGGGCACCACCCGTTCGCACCTGTCGCGTCGCCGCCCGCGCGCACCGCGCTTAGCTTGCTCGTACGCACCGACGACACGGCCGGCCGGGGGTCGCGTCGAGAGGGGATGGACCATGTCAGCGTCCCAGCCGTTCGAGGCCGAGCGGCCGAAGAAGCGTGCACCGTGGGGGGTGATAGCGCTCGTGCTGTTGACCGGTCTCGCCCTGATACGGAACGGGTCGGGCGAGTTCGACACGGGTCCCCCGCAGCCGGCTCCCGTGGCGGCGACGGACCGCCGCGGGCCGGCCCCCGCCCCGGTGGACGGCGAGGAGTTGGACGCGCTGCCGTTCGCCCGCGCGGAGCGGGTGACCATCCCGGCGATCCGGGTGGACGCGCCGATGATGCCGGTGGCGCTGGACTCCCAGGGCTGGGTGGACGCGCCGCCCCCGGAGGACCCCAACCTGGCGGGCTGGTTCTCGGGCGCGGTGTCCCCCGGTGAGAAGGGCACGGCGGTCGTGGTCGGCCATGTGGACAACACCCGGGGACCTGCCGTCTTCTACGGGCTCGGAGCGCTCGACAAGGGGAACAAGGTGGAGATCCACCGGGCCGACGGCAAGACCGCGGTGTTCGAGATCTACGGGATCGAGGTCTTCCAGAAGGAGAACTTCCCCGGCGACGAGGTGTACGGGGACACCGGGTACCCCGAGGTCCGGGTGATCACCTGCGGTGGCGGATTCTCCCAGCAGGGCGGCTACGACGGGAACGTGGTGGTGTTCGCCCGCATGATCGACGTCCGCTGAGCGGGCCGCCCCGAACGGCCGGGGGCGGGAACTGCGGCCCGCTCCCGCCCCTCGCCGGCCGGCGCCTCACACCGCCGTGCGGTCCGGCAGCACCATCTCGTACCCCTCGGCCA
Organism: Streptomyces sp. NPDC127068; assembly: GCF_042724695.1. Lineage (NCBI taxonomy): Bacteria > Bacillati > Actinomycetota > Actinomycetes > Kitasatosporales > Streptomycetaceae > Streptomyces > Streptomyces sp. NPDC127068. The sequence goes on from NZ_JBHXEN010000034.1 coordinate 1,737, forward strand.
GGAGTTCGGGGAGCCAGGTGCGCAGGGCCCGAACCGTCTGGGAGCGGTCGCCGCCGGCGTCGTGGGAGAGGACCACCGCCCCGGGACCCGCGCCCTGGCGGACCGACCGGGTGATGGCGGCGGTTCCGGGCGTGTCCCAGTCGAGGGTGTCGATGTTCCAGGCGAGGGGTTCCATCCCGAGTTCGGCACCGATCTGGAACACCGAGTGGTTCCACGCGCCGTACGGTGCGCGGAACCACTCGGGGGCCGTGCCGACGGTGCGCTCGACGATCTCGCTGGTGCGCCGCATCTCGGAGCGGATCGCGCTCCGGGAGAGCGAGGGCAACAGCGGGTGGCTCCAGGTGTGGTTGCCGACCAGGTGCCCTTCGTCGACCATGCGTCGGGTCAGGCCCTTGTTCCACAGGACCTGTTCGCCGCAGACGAAGAAGACGGCGGGCACGCGGTGTTCGCGCAGCACCCGCAGGATGTCGGGGGTGTAGGCGGGGTCCGGCCCGTCGTCGAAGGTGAGGACCATGGTGCGGCGCCCACCGCTGTCGATCTGCAGGATCGGGGCGCGACGCACTGCGGGTTTGACGACCACCCGGGTCCGGGCCGGGGGTCCGTAGCCGGTGAGCGGCTGGAGCCGGTAGGCCGAGGGCTTCAAGGGGGCGATGGCCGGGGCTCCGGGGGCCGGGGCTCTCGTGGCGGTCGCGGCGGCCCCGGGGGCCGCCCGGCCGGAGGTGCGCGCCGGGTCGGTCGCGAAGCAACCCGCACTGGCAGCCACGCCGAGGGCCGCGGCACCGCGGAGCAGTGCCCGACGCATGGGTGTCGTCCGATCGTCTTTCATGACTAATCCGTCGCACGGCTCACCCGTCGGATGGTTCACCGTTTCCGGAGCGCCGTCCGAATGCACCCGATGGGAGCAAGGGCCGTTCGGCCGGAACCGGAGGCAGTCTGCCATGCTCCGGTGGGCACGGCGTGCGGGGACGCGCCGGGCCGCGGCCACCGATCCCCATGGCGCGCCGGAGCACTTCGGGCGCCGCCGGAGCCCGCCTCAACGTGCCATGGTCAGACCGTCCTTGGCGGCGCCCCGACTGAGCACGGTCTCGCGTACCCGCTCGCGCACCTCGGCCGGTTCCGTGCCGTCGGCGGCCCGGGAGGTGGTCAGGTCCACCACGCGGCCCCGTCCGGTGTCGAACCACTGGGGCAGGAACTCGGCCTTGTCGACCTCCCACCGGGTGCCGGGGCGGACGGGCGGCCGGAAGGTGAAGCGGGCGATGCTGCCCTCGTTGCCGCGGGCGTCCCACTCGCCGTCGTAGTTCATCATGTCGCCCGCGATCTGGTCGCCCATGCCGTAGACGATCCAGGTCCCGTTGACCTTCTCGTACGCCTGGGGGACGTGGGCGTGGGTGCCGATGATGAGGTCGATGTCGGGCCGGTCGCCGGTGCGCAGCGCGGTGAGCTGCTCCCCCACGGCGAGTTGGTCCTCGTCGGGTTCCTCCTGCCATTCGGTGCCCCAGTGCAGGGAGACGACGACCACGTCGGCGCCGGCGGCCCGGGCGGCCCGCGCGTCCCGGGTGATCAGTTCGGGCTCCATCGGGTTGACGGCCCACTGCATGTCCTCGGGCAGGGGGTTGACGTTGGTGCCGAAGGTGTAGGCGAGGTGGGCGACCTTCGCGGTGCCCCCGGTCAGCCAGGCGGGGGTGCGCGCCTCGCGCTCGGTCCGGGCCGATCCGGCGTGTTCGACGCCGGCGCGGTCGAGGGCGTCGAGGGTGCGGGTGACTCCTTCGACACCGTCGTCCAGGGTGTGGTTGGAGGCGGTGGAGCAGGAGTCGTAGCCGGTGGCGCGGAGTCCGGCGGCGACCTCGGGCGGGGACTTGAAGGCGGGGTAGCCGGTGTAGTCGCCGTCCGCTCCGTAGATCGTCTCCATGTGGCAGATGGCCACGTCGGCGCCGGAGATCACCGGCCGGACCCCGGCGAGCATGGGGGCGAAGTCGTATCCCTCGCCGACCGCGTCGGCCCTGGCCCTGCGGATGATCGAGTCGTGCGGGAGGACGTCCCCGGTGGCGACCAGGGTGAAGCCGCGTTCGCCGCGGGGGCTCGCGCTGGCCTCGGGCGCGGCCGGGTGCGCGGTGCCGCCGGTGGCCGGGGTCGCGGACGAGGCGGCCGGGGTGCGGCTCGCCGCGGTGCGGTCCTCCGCCGGGTCTGCGCAGGCCGCGGCGGTGGCGCCGAGCAGGAGGGCGGTGCAGGCCGCGAGGGCGTGCCGGGTCCTGGCGGGAGGGAGGGGACGCGGAGGGTGGTGCGAGGTCATGGAACCGGTTTCCCGTCGCTGCGCGTGTCTGCCGAGCCGCGGGGCGGGGAGGCGGGTGCGTGGATCACGGTCCGGGCTCCACACGCTCGACATTCTTCGTATGTGCGGACGATATGACTTCATAAGCAATGAAAGCGGGCATCAACTCACCGCGCCGCCCGGTCACCCGATGGGACGCGCGAAGCGCCCCCCCTCCCAGGGGAGCCACCCACCCGCCACACCCCCAAGCCCCACACGGCCACAGGCGGACCCGTCCCCGCTCACGAACCGATCGAGGTGCAACTTCCAGGTTGCGCCCAATAGGTCAATGTGCAACTCTGAAGTTGCACTAATGCCGACCATGAAGGAGTCCCTCATGAGCCAGGACCGGATCGAACGCGAAACCCTGATCGAGGCACCCCTGGAGCGGGTCTGGTCGCTGGTGGCCGAGCCCGGTTTCTGGGTGGCCGACAAGGCGAGCCTGCCCGGCACCGTGGCCAGGGAAGGCGAGGAGGTGCTGACGAAGAACCCGGAGTACGGCGACTTCCCGGTGCGCGTGGAGAAGGTCGAGCCGCCGACCTACCTGGCCTACCGCTGGGCCAGCGCGTTCCCCGGGGCAGAACTGCGCGAGGACAACAGCACCCTCGTGGAGTTCACGCTGACACCCGAGGGCGACAAGACGCGGCTGCGCGTGGTCGAGAGCGGGTTCGCGGCACTGGCCGGGTCCGAGGAACTGCGCGGCCGGGCGGTCAGCGACAACAGCGTCGGCTGGCCCCAGGAACTCGACGCGCTCAAGACGCGCGCCGAACAGCCCGCCGCGTGACCGACGGACCCCGCGGCGCCGTCGAGGCGGTCGACACCGTCCTCACCGCTCTGGCCGACCCCACGCGGCGCCGACTGCTCGAACTGCTCGCCGCCGAGGGCGAGGCCACCGCGACGACGCTCGCCGGACACCTTCCCGTGTCACGCCAGGCCGTGGTCAAACACCTCGCGGTCCTGGACACCGCCGGACTGGTGAGGGGTGGCCGCATCGGGCGCGAGGTGCGCTACACGGTGCGACCCGCGGCGCTCGACGCGACGGCGCAGTGGATGGCCTCGCTCGCCGCCGACTGGGACCGGCGGCTGGCGCGCATCAAGCAGGTCGCCGAGGCGGCGGAGCGGGAGTCGCGAGCCGATCGGGACGGTCGCGACGGGTCACACCCACCGAGGTGACCCTTCCGTCCACCGCGCGGCCCCGCTCCTCGCGGGGCCGCGCGGTCGCCACGGCACACCGAAAGGCGTCCATGTGACGCATCTCACGTTTCACGCACCACCCTCTCGGTGCGTGACGATGGTTCGCGCTTCAACCCCCGCACGTGCCGGTAACGCGACGCTCCGTAGCGGAATGGGTCGTTCCCGTGCGTCGGATGCGACGGGAAGGCCCATCTGCGCCCTCCGGGACGGTTGCGGGCAGCTGAAAGGGCCTCTGAAGGCCCCGCCCCGGCAGCAGTTGACCGGGCCCGGTGACGTCCGCCGGCCCAGGAGGTTCACGCTTCACCATCACATTCCGCCACCGACGGCCGTAATGTGAGGGCTCGGCCGACCGGACGTCGGGGCTCCCCGCCCCGTGCGTCACACCTGTGGCCTGCCGCCCGGGGACGGGTGAACCCCGGCAGGCCACCCGCGAAAGCACAGAGTCAACGTGAGTGAAGCCGGACCCGACAGCGTGTCTCGCGGTGCGGGCCCCTCGCCGGAATCGGCGCGGGGTCCGTGAGCTCGCCGAGGTCCAAGAAAAGGTGGAACGGTGCTGCCCGACAAGACGAACGGCACGAGTGGCGACGAACTCGTGATCCCCATGGCCTGGTTGTACGCCGAGTACATCGCCGACGAAGTGCTCCGCACCGGCGACCTCGTCCCGGCCAGCACGTTGGAGTTCCGAGCCGGACGCCAGACGCTCGCCCTCACCGCCTACCTCTCGGACCTCAACGACGAACTGTCGGGCATCCGCGTCGTCTCGCAGTTCGACGAATGGCTCTCGCTGACTGCCTACGGCCACCCCTGGCAGGAGTGGGTGCGCGAACGTCTGGCGAGCCTCGCCGCCGAGGAACGCGCACGACGCCGCACCAACCCCGACCTCCGTCTCGCCGAGGCCGCCTGGCGTTGGCTGGAGCACACCGAACTCCTCGCCCCGGACCTCGACACGGGGCTGGCCTGGCGACGGAGCGAACTGTCGGTCGACGAGAGCGATCAGGTCTGGACCCCCGCCTGGCAACTCGGTGTCCCCCTCGGCCATCTGGCCATCCACCTGTTCTGACCACGCGTCCGACCCGCCGTGCGTGCGCCCCTCGGCACACGAACGGCGCGGCTCCTTGAGCGAACGCGGCGGCCGTTCCGTATCCGAGGACGGCCCCGCCTTCGATCCCGAGGACCCCCATGAGCCCGCAGCAGCGGCACCGGGACGTCGCCGCCTACGCGCTCGACGCCCTGGAACCCGCAGACGCCCTCCACGTCGAGGACCACCTCGCCCACTGCATCCCCTGCACGCTGCTGCTCGGCGACTTCGCCCGCCTGGCCGCGCTGCTGGCGCCCTACGCAGGGCCGCGCCCCCGCGCGCAGCCGCCGCTGGAACGCCCCACGGGCGCCCTGCTCGTCCGGCTCCTGGACGAGGTGGCCGCCCTGCGCGGCCGGGCCCGGGGCCGACGGCTACGGCTGGCGTCGATCGTCGCGGCACTGATCGTCACGGCACCCGTGGGGGCGTACGCGCTCACCGAGCCGGCCCGGCGCACCCCGGCACCCGCAGCGCCGGTGGCCCGGACCTGGCAGGCCAGCCACCCGACGACCGGGGTGCGGGCCCGGCTGACGCTCGTCGACCGGGCCTGGGGCACCGAGGTGGCGCTGGCCCCGGCGCGGGTGCCCGGGCCGGCCGCCTGCGAACTCGTCGCCGTGGGCCGGGACGGCACCACTCAGACCGTGCTGACCTGGACGGTCCCCCACCACGGCAGGTCGGCCGCCGACCTCCGGGGCGGCACCGGGCTGCACCGTGCGGACATCGCACGGTTCGAGATCCGCGACGGGGACGGGACACGACTGGTGACCGTGACCCGTGCGGGGTGAGCGGCCCTCACCGGGACGGTGACACCAGACCGTACTCGTACGCCATGATGACGAGCTGCACCCGGTCACGCGCGCCCAACTTGGTGAACAGCCGGCCCACGTGGGCCTTGGCGGTGGCGGGACTGATCACCAGCCGGTCGGCGATCTCGTGGTTGGACAGGCCGCCACCGACCAGGGTGAGCACCTCCCGTTCCCGCTCGGTGATCCCACGGGCCGCCGGAAGGGGCGGTGCCGGCTCGGGGCGCGCCGCGAACTCCTCGATGAGACGGCGGGTGACCCGGGGCGCGAGCAGCGCCTCGCCGCCCGCCACCACGCGGATGGCCGTCAGGATCTCGTCCAGGTCCATGTCCTTGACGAGGAATCCGCTCGCCCCGGCGCGCAGGGCGCCGTACACGTAGGCGTCGTCGTCGAAGGTGGTGAGGATCAGGACCCGGGCGGCGCCGGGTCCGCGGATGATCGCACCGGTGGCTTCGATGCCGTCCATGCCGGGCATCCTGATGTCCATCACGATCACGTCCGGACGCAGGTCGGCGGCGAGTCGGACGGCGTCCGCGCCGCAGGCCGCCTCCCCCACGACCGTCAGTCCGGCGCTGTCCGCGATGAGCACCCGCAACCCGGCGCGCACCAGGGGCTGGTCGTCCACGAGGAGCACCGTGACGTCCGGCGCCGGCCACTCCGCTTCCGTGCGGGGCGGCCCCTCTCCGGAGCCGATCACCGGACGCCCACGGGTACGGGCAGCCAGGCCGTCACCCGGAAGCCGCCGCCGGGGCGGGGTCCGGCCGTGCACCTGCCGCGCAGCAGGGTCGCGCGCTCCCGCATGCCGGTGAGGCCGTAACCCCTGCCCGGCTCTCCGGCGGTGCCCCGGCCGTCGTCGGTGACCGTGACGGTCAGTGCCCCGTCGCCGTAGTCGACGGACACCCGGCACTCGGGCACGGCCGCGTGCCGGATCACGTTGGTGAGCGCTTCCTGGACGATGCGGAAGGCCGCCAGTTCCACATCGGCGGACAACGGGCGCTGTTCACCGGAGTGCACGAGGTCGACCCGCACTCCGGCGTCCTGTGCGTGGGCGACCAGTCGGTCGAGGTCCGCGAGGGTGGGCGCGGGTGCCCGTGGTGGTCCCTCGGGGTCGGCCTGGCGGAGCGCCCCGAGCATGTGCCGCAGACCGGCGAGGGTCTCGCGGCTGGTCGATTCGATGGCGGTCAGCGCGTCCCTGGCGTCGGTGGGGCGGCTGTCGATGACCCGGCGGCCCACCCCGGCCTGGATGGCGATGGCGCCGATGCTGTGGGCGACCATGTCGTGGAGTTCCCGGGCGATGCGCAACCGTTCGGCGCTGACCGCGAGTTCCGCGGTGCGGCTCCGGTCCGACTCGGCGTGCCGGCGGCGCTCGTGGACCAGGTGGCCGACCGTGCACGCGACGGTGAGCGCGAGCGCCAGGAACGCGAGGGTGGAGACGTAGGCGTCGGAGCCGGAGCGGTAGTACGAGGCGCCGACGGCCTGCGCGGCGAAGGTGGGCCCGGCGGTCAGCAGCATGCGGAGCACTCCGGGGCGGGTGGCCACGATCCAGGCGACGACGAGGTCCGCCAGCAGTGCCTGGAGGTAGCCGAGTTGCCACACCGGCGTCGGCGCCCAGGCCCAAGCCGTCATCGCCGTCGCCGCCCGGGAAGCCGCCGTCGTGGTCGCGAGGAACGAGGCGGTGAGGACCAGGACCAGCGCGGGCAGCGGCCGGCGCCAGACCAGGGCCGCGGGCAGCACGGCGCACGCGAGCAGCGGCAGCAACCGCAGCCCGGTGGGCTCGGGTTCGCTCACCACGGCGAAGTGCAGCACCACGGGGTAGGCCAGCGCGGCGCACCAGGCCAGGGCTTCCCCGACGGCCGCTGGCGGGCGCCGGGCCCACGGGGCGCGGATCGGGGCGGTGGTCATGGCCCGATCATAGGGACGCCCGTTCACCTGGGCATCCGCCCGGGGGCGTACGCCCCGGGGCCACCCCGAGCAGGGCAGGCCCCGGGGCGCGGCTCGGTGGGACTACTTGAGGAAGCGGGACGTCCGACGGTCCGCCAGCGGTTTGCCGCCGGTCTGGCAGGTGGGGCAGTACTGGAGCGAGGAGTCACGGAAGGACACCTCGCGGATGGTGTCGCCGCAGACCGGGCACGGTTCACCCGTCCTGCCGTGCACCCGCAGTCCGCTCTTCTTCTCGGCCTTCAGGTGTCCCGCCGCCACCCCGCGGGACCGCTCGACCGCTTCGCTCAACGTGCTGCGCACCGCGGCGTACAGCAGCGCGGTCTCCTCGTCGGTGAGCGAGGCGGCGAGCTTGTACGGGGACATCTTCGCCACGTGCAGGATCTCGTCGCTGTAGGCGTTGCCGATGCCGGCGATCAGGCTCTGGTCGCGCAGGGCGCCCTTGAGCTGGCGTCGCTCCCCGGCGAGCAGCGCGGCGAAGGCCGGCTCGTCGAAGAAGTCGGCGAGCGGGTCGGGGCCGAGCCGGGCGATGCCGGGGACCTGCTCCGGGTCGTCCACCACGTGGACGGCGAGCCGTTTCTGGGTGCCGGCCTCGGTGAGGTCGAAGCCCTGGCCGGTCTCCAGGGCGACGCGCAGGGCGAGGGGGCCCTTGCCCGGCCGGGGCGGTCCGTCGGGGAGCCGGTCGCGCCAGTGCAGCCAGCCCGCGCGGGCGAGGTGCGTCACCAGGTGGGGGCCGCCCTCGGTGGCGAGGTCCAGGAACTTGCCGTGCCGCCGCACCGCGTGCACGGTGCGTCCTTCCAGCGCGGAGAGCGGCGGGTCGTAGGTCTTCAGGACGTGCACGGCGACGGGGAGGACGCGGACGATCTCGTGGCCGACCAGGTTGTCGGTGAGGAAGTCCCTGAGGGCTTCGACCTCTGGCAGCTCGGGCATGGCTTCAGCGTCACACGCGGGGCGGTGGCTCGCCCGTCCGAGGCGGCACGGCGGAGCGGCGGCGCCGGGCCGGTCGAGCACCGGGTCAGCCGGGCACCGGGCACCGGGCACCGGGTCAGTCGGGCGCCGGGCGGGGGGCGACGGCGAACTCGGTCCACACGCACTTGCCGGTGCCGCGGGACTCCACGCCCCAGGTGTCGGCGAGTCGGTCGACCAGCAGCAGCCCGCGGCCGGAGACCCCCTCGTCCCCGGCCTCCCGGCGTCGGGGCAGCGCGCTGGAGGGGTCCTCGACCTCGACCCGGAAGCGGCGCTGCGCGTCAGCGAGCACACGGAGGGTGACGATCGCGGGGCCTTCGGTGTGGATCAGCGCATTGGTGATCATCTCGTCGGCGACGAGTTCGATGTCGTCGGCCCGGTTCCCCGCGCCCCACGCACCGACTGCGGACCGGATCATCCGGCGCGCCCCGCGCAGCCCCTCGGGGTCCCCCGGCTGCACCCGCTGCTGGAGGCGGCCAGCGGACTGCGGGGCGCCGACCCCGAGGCGGCGCAGCAGCAACAGCGCCACGTCGTCGTCGCCGCCGCGTTCGTGGGCGGTGCCGCAGAGCCGGTCGGCGAGCCGCTGGATGTCCCGGGGGCCCTCCTCCACCAGGGCGGTCAGGGCCATCAGGCCGTCGTCCAGGTCGGTGCCGGGGGTTTCCACCAGGCCGTCGGTGCACAGGACGAGGGTCTGGCCCGGGTCGAGTTCCGCGGTGGTGACCGGGTAGTCGAGGCGCCCGAACTCGGCGGAGAGTCCCAGCGGCAGCCCGCCCTCGACGGGCAGCCGTCGGCAGGTGCCGTCGGTGTGCCTGATCAGCGGGTCGAGGTGGCCGGCGCGCACCAGCCGCACCACCCCGGTGGACAGGTCGACCTCGGCGTACAGGCAGGTGGCGAAGCGCTCGGTGTCGAGTTCGTCGAGGAAGGCGGAGGCGCGGGCCATGACGGTGGCCGGGGTGTGTCCCTCGGCCGCGTAGGCGCGCAGCACGATCCGCAGTTGGCCCATGACGGCCGCCGCGTGCGTGTCGTGTCCCTGGACGTCCCCGATGACGGCGCCGACCCGGCCGCCGGGCAGCGGGATCACGTCGTACCAGTCGCCGCCGACGTCCCGGCCCAGGGAGGCGGAACGGTAGCGCACGGCGACGTCGGCGCCGGGCACGGCCGGGATGGTCCGCGGCAGCATCGCGCGCTGGAGGCCGGTCGCGAGGTCCTTCTCCTGTTCGTAGAACATCGCCCGGCGCAGGCCCTGGGCGATGCTGCTGCCGAGGGCGACCAGCACGTCCCGTTCCTCCTCGGAGAAGCCGTACCGGTCGTGGTAGAGCAGTCCGAGTGCGCCGATCGGCCTGGCCTGCGCGATCAGCGGCAGATAGGCGGCCGAGGTGATCTCCAGGTCGGTGAGGTGCGGCCACAGGACGGGGTACGACTCGGCGAACTCCTCCGGCGACTCGATGAAGCGCGGGGCGAGGGTGCGCACGACCTCGCTCATCGGGTAGGGCTCGTCGACGCGGGTGACCCGGGTGCCGGGCACGAAGCTCCCGGCGGGGCCCTCGGCGACCAGCCGGATGCGGCCGGCCTCGACCAGCCCGAGGACCAGGCTGGTGGCGCCGAGGTGGGTGAGGCCCCGGGAGTCCTTGAGGGCGTCGATGACGTCTTGGACGGTACGGGCGTGGGCGAGGGCGTCGGTCGCGAGCTGCACGACGCTGGCGCCGCGACCGGGGCGGGCGGTCGGTCGGGGGGTGCGGGTGGGGCCGTCGCTGAGCTCCAGGGTGGCGTCCCGGACGATGCCGACGATCCGGCGGGGCCGTCCGGTGCCGTCCCGCCGGATGTGGGCCTGGATGTGGGTCCAGCGCAGGGTGTCGTCGCGGTGGCGGACCCGGAAGTAGCCGGCGTAGCCGTCGCTGCCCTTCTTCATGGCCTGGGCGCCCCGGGAGTCCAGTCGTTGCGCGTCGACCGGGGGCACCCGCGCGGACAGCGTTCCGGGACGACCGTCGAACTCGTCGGGGTCCTGGGCGAAGAGTACGCAGGCCGCCGGGTCGAGGTGCATCCGTCCGGTGTCGAGGTCCCAGTCGAAGCTGCCCATGCGGTTGGACGACAGGATCGCTGCCGGCTCGGCGGGCCAGTCGTCCGGGAGTGACGGGTCTCTCGCTCCCCGCTCAACCATGGGCCCACCTTGCCACCACTTGTCCGGATGTTCGACTTGTCGGGGGATTCTCCGTGCTCCACCGGCCCGCCGGGAGTGACGGACTCCACAATGGAGGGGTGCAGTGGTTCACGGAACCCGACTACGGGCTGGCCCGGCTGGTCTTCCAGCGCATGCTGGCCGTGGTGTACCTGTTCGCCTTCCTCGGTGCGGCCCGTCAGTTCCGTGCGCTGCTCGGCGACCGGGGGATGCTCCCGGTGCGTCGGTACGTGGCGCGGACCCCGGCGCGGCGGGCCCCGAGCGTGTTCCAGCTGTACTACTCGGACCGGTTCTACGCGCTGTGGGCGTGGGCCGGCTGCGCGGTGTCCCTGGCGCTGGTGGCGGGGGTGGACGGGCTGCTGCCGTTGTGGGCGGCGATGCTGCTGTGGGCGGTGCCCTGGGTGATGTACCTGTCGGTGGTGAACGTCGGGCAGACCTGGTACGGGTTCGGCTGGGAGTCGTTGCTGCTGGAGACGGGGTTCCTCGCGGTGTTCCTGGGCAACGACGAGGTGGCGCCCCCGGTCCTCGTGCTGTTCCTGCTGCGCTGGGTGCTGTTCCGGGTGGAGTTCGGTGCGGGGCTGATCAAGCTGCGGGGCGACGCGTGCTGGCGGCGGCTGACCTGTCTGTTCCACCACCACGAGACGCAGCCGATGCCGGGCCCGCTGAGCTGGTTCTTCCACCGGCTGCCCCGACCGTTGCACCGGGTGGAGGCGGCGGCGAACCATCTGACGCAGCTCGTGGTGCCGGTGTTCCTGTTCGCCCCGCAGCCGGTGGCGGGCTGGGCGGCGGTCGCGATGGTCGTCTCCCAGCTGTGGCTGGTCCTCTCGGGGAACTTCGCCTGGCTCAACTGGCTGACGATCGCGCTGGCGGTCTCGGTACTGGACCCCTCGGCGCTGTCGGTGCCCACGACGGCCCCCGCCGCGGCGAGCGGCCCGCTCTGGTACGTGGTCGTGGTGTGCGCCGTGACGGCCCTGGTCCTGGTGCGCAGCTACCGTCCGGTGCGCAACCTGGTGTCCCGGCGGCAGGTCATGAACCGCTCGTTCGACCCGTTGCACCTGGTCAACAGCTACGGTGCGTTCGGCAGCGTGAGCCGGGTGCGGTACGAGATCGTCATCGAGGGCTCCCCCGATCCGGTGCCCCGGGCGGACGGCACCTGGCTGGCGTACGAGTTCCGGGGCAAGCCGGGGGACGTTCGGCGCTGGCCCCGCCAGTTCGCTCCGTACCACCTGCGGCTGGACTGGCTGATGTGGTTCGCCGCCCTCTCCCCCGCGTACGCCCACCCGTGGTTCGGCGCCCTGGTGGAACGGCTGTTGACGGGCGACCCGGACACCCTGCGGCTGCTGCGGCACTCCCCGTTCCCGCCGGACGCCCCGCCGCGCCACGTCCGGGCCCGGCTGTTCCGCTACGCGTTCGCTTCGGGCCGGGAGCTGCGGGAGACGGGGGCCTGCTGGACCCGCAGTTACGTCAGGGACTTCCTGCCGCCGACCCGCGCGGCCTGACCCGGGGGCGGCCGTCCGACGGCGGTCTGCGCCGTCGGACGGTCCCGGCAGTGAGGTGCCCGGCTCCGGTGCGGTTGCCGCGGGTGCGCGTCAGTCGACGCTGGGCAGGATGTGCGGCTCGGCGAGGTCGTCCTCGTACCCGGCGAGCCTGATCGGCGCCGAACGGGACCACACCTCCAGGCTGCCGAGCGTGTCGGGCCCTCGGCGGGGGGCCCGCTCAGCGGGTTCCGGGGGTTGGTCGCTGGTGGTCTTCTCTGGTGTCACCGCGCACTCCTTCTGTGTCGGGTCACCCTCCGGGTCGGCTGGCTCCACGCTGTCAGCGGGCGCCCGGCGGCCGGTCGGGCATGGCTTGAGGCAGTTCGGACGCGGTGGCGCCGGCAACTCGCTGAGGAGCGGACCGTGTGAGTGGTTCGCCCCGGGACGGACCATGGGTACGGGTACGAACCCCTTGGTGCTGTCCGTCCGCTACAGCCTAACCATCTGAGCGGGCAGCTGCTCTATAGGGCCGGTAACAAATAGGGGCGTCTCAGGGGGGTGTGGACGTCATCCGGCCATGATCCGCGGGCGGGCGGCCGACCTTCGCCCACCAGCGGCGACGCCGCCCTCCCGCACCACGGGTCGACGAACAGCTGCCCGCACCCCAGGGGGGTGCGGGCAGCTGGGCCGTCCGGGTGAGACGGGGTGTGTGGTGCGGCGACCGGGACCGGAGGGTCAGGAGTGCCGCGGCGCGCTCACCACTTGCCCGGCGCGTAGTCCTTCATGAAGACCCCGTACAGGTCCTCGCCCGCCTCGCCGCGCACGATGGGGTCGTACACCCGTGCCGCGCCGTCCACGAGGTCCAGGGGCGCGTGGAACCCGGCTTCGGCGAGCCGGACCTTGTCCGGGTGCGGACGCTCGTCGGTGATCCAGCCGGTGTCGACGGCCGTCATCAGGATGCGGTCCTGCTCGAACATCTCCTCGGCGCTGGTGCGGGTGAGCATGTTGAGCGCGGCCTTGGCCATGTTGGTGTGCGGGTGCCCGGCGCCCTTGTAGCCGCGGTTGAAGACGCCCTCCATCGCCGACACGTTGACGATGTAGGCACGACGCGCGCCACCCGCCACGGCTGCGGTCATCGCCGAGCGCAACCTGCTGATCAGGATGAACGGCGCGGTGGAGTTGCAGAGTTGGACCTCCAGCAGCTCCACGGGGTCCACCTCGTCGACGGTCTGCACCCAGCTGTTGCTGGCGTGCAGGTCGGGGACGAGCCCGCCCGCGTCGATCGCGGTCCCCGCGGCGATGCGCTCCAGGGACGCCGAGCCGGAGACCAGGGCCAGCTCGGTGACGTCCTGCGCGGACAGCCCGCCTTCACGGGCGGCGGGCAGCGCGGCCACGGCTCCCGACCCGAACCCGCCGATGATCTCGGCGGCGGGCAGTTCGCCCGCCGGCAGCGGCGCCGACTCGGCGGCGAGCAGTTCGCCGTAGGCGCGCGGGGAGCGGCGGACCGTCTGGGCGGCGTTGTTGACCAGGATGTCGAGGGGGCCCGCTGCGCTCACCGAGTCGGCGAGGGCCACCACCTGGGCGGGGTCGCGCAGGTCGATGCCGACGATCTTGAGTCGGTGCATCCAGTCGTCGCTGTCGGGCATGGCCTTGAAGCGGCGGATCGCGTCGTTGGGGAACCGGGTGGTGACGGTGGTGTGGGCACCGTCCCGGAGCAACCGCAGGGCGATGTACATGCCGATCTTGGCGCGTCCGCCGGTGAGCAGGGCCCGCTTGCCGGTCAGATCGGTGCCCGCGTCGCGCTTGGCCCGGTTGGTGGCGGCGCAGTCGCGGCAGAGCTGGTGGTAGAACGCGTCGACCTCGACGTAGCGGGCCTTGCAGGTGTAGCAGGACCGGGGGCGCTGGAGTATCCCGGCGAGCTCGCCGGAGGCGCTGCCGGAGGGCAGGATGCCCTGGGTCTCGTCGTCGATGCGCTCGGCGGAGCCCGTGGCGGTGGCCTCGGTGACCGTCTTGTCGTGGGCGGTCTTCGCGGCCCTGCGCTCCTGGCGGCGGCGCTGCTTCACGGTGCGGTAGATGCCGGCGGTGGCCCGGCGCACGGTGATCGCGTCGGGGTGGTCGACGTCCAACTCGTCGAGCTCTTCGAGCACGCTCAGGCACACGGCGAGCCGTTCCGGGTCGATGCCCGGACCGTAGATGGGGAGGTCCTCTGTCGCCGTCATGCCGTTCCTCGTGCCGCTCGTGCCGCCCCGGCCCGGGGGTCCGCCGGGCCGGGGTGGGTGGTTGTCCGAAAGCGGAACTTTACGGGAGGGGCCCGCCCGCACGCCAAACCGTGGCCCCGTGCTCGGGGCCGGAGCGGGGCCCGAGCAGGGCCGGAGCGACCGCTCAGACCGCGGTGGCCTCGCGCAGGGCCGAGAGTTCGGCGCCGAAGGCGGCGGCGAGGACGTCCAGGTCGGTGACGGCGAGGGCGTCGGCGACGAGCCCGATGTGCACCCCGCCCCGGTAGGTGGAGACGGCGACCGCGACGGACTGGCCGTGGGCGAGGGGGGCGAGCGGGTAGACCTCCGTGAGGGGGCAGCCTCCGAGGCGGAGGCCGAGGCTGGGCAGCGGCACGCTGGTGACGAGGATGTCGAAGAGGAGCCGGGCGGCCTGCGCGACGACGGGCCCGCTGACCCGGTGGCCGAGTGCGGGCAGGTGGTCGGCCAGTAGCGCCACGGCTCCGGCTCCCCGCTGGGGGCCCGCCTCCTTGTTGCGGTCCATGGCGGTGCGCACGGCCCGCAACCGGGCCAGCGGGTCGCCTTCGTCGACCGGCAGCCGCAGCAGGTAGCCGGAGAGTCGGTTGCCGTGGGGGTGCCCGGTGCGGGAGCGGCGCCGCGAGACGGGGACCAGCGCCCGTGGCCGTACCCGGTCGTCGCCGTCGCCACGGCCGTCGAGCCAGCGCCGCAGGGCCCCTGCGACGAGGGCGAGCACCACGTCGTTGACGGTGCCGCCGGAGGTCTTGCGGATGCGGTGGACGTCGTCGAGGTCGAGGAGCACCCCGGCCGTCCGGCGGGTTCCGGTGGGGCGGGAGGTGAGCGCGGGAGAGGAGCGCACGTCCCAGGTGGCACGGGCGACGGCGGCGCCGATGTCCAGGGCGCGGGTCAGCTCGGCGGCGGCGCCCCGCAGGCGCTCGGCCAGCGGTGTCGCTCCGGCCGCGGGCGCGCGGCGCGGTCCGGGACCGGTGGCCCGGGGCGGGCGTTCCTCGGTGGCGGTGGGGTCCATCATCCCGGCGGCGAGGGTCAGGGCGCGCATCCCGTCGGCGAGTGCGTGGTGGAACTTGAAGAGCACGGCGAAGGAGGAGTCGTCCTCGGCGGCGGGGAGGACCAGGGCCTCCCACGGCGGCTTCGTCCGGTCGAGGGGCCGGCCCATGGCGTGTCCGGCGGCCGGGTGGAAGTCGGACACGGGGTCGGCGAGGCGGACGTGTTCCGCCGGGTCGAAGCGGGCGGACGGTTCCCGTGCGGCTCCGCCGAGGGGAACGGTCACGTCCCGGATCCGCATCCGCAGTCCGGGGACGGCCGCGGCGCGGGTGGCGAGCAGTTCCGCCGCGTGCCGGGCGGCGCCGGGGGCGCCCTCCGTGAAGACGCCGAGGGCGCCCATGTGCATGGGGTGCCGGGCCGACTCCATGTTCCAGAAGGCCAGGTCGAGGGGTGCCAACGGGTCGGTGCCCATGCTCTGCTCTCGCGTGGGAGACGGGAGTACGCAGTCAATCGCCGCGGTCCACCCCGGTCAAGCACGGTCACCCCGTACACGGGCGGCAGCGCGGGAAGTCCCCCCGTCCGGGAGGCGACGGCCCGCCAGCCGGCTCAGCGGCGGGCGTCGCCCGGGTCCAGCGGCGGCGGCGCGGCGTCCTTCCCGGTGCCCCAGGTGGAGGGCGCGTCGCCGACCGTGAACGACAGGTCGCGCGCTCCGCGGAGGGTGTCGGTGGTCAGATGGGTGTGCGGGTGGGGCGTGCCGTCCAGCGTGGCCGCGCGGATGTATCGCCGGTCGGGGGTGACGCCGGGCGCCCGGATGCGGAAGCCGCCCTTCGGGTAGTGGCGGCGGTCGAGGGTGAGGTCGACGCGCGGGAACAGCGGGGTGGACAGGCCCCACACGTCGGTGCCCGGGCGCACCGGGTAGATGCCGAGGGCGGACAGGACGTGCCAGGCGGACATCGTACCGAGGTCGTCGTTGCCGGTCATTCCGGTGGGCTCGTCGGTGAACAGGGTGAGTGCCGCGTGCACCACGTCGGTGGTCTGCCAGGGCCGACCGGTGGCGAGGTAGGTGTAGGGGGCAATGAGGTCGGGTTCGTTCTGCGGGTTGTAGCGGTCGGCGTGGTAGTAGGCGTACGGCCCGTTGACCCACACCTCGCGGGCGGTGCGGGCGGGGTCGGCGAGCAGTTGGTCGTAGGCGAAGAAGGTGTCGAGGCGGGCGTTGGTCCGGTCGCGCCCGCCGAGGAGGTCGATCAGGCCGGGCAGGTCCTGCGGGACGAGCCACTGGTACTGCCAGGAGGTGCCTTCGTGGAAGCCGACGCTGTGGGCCGGGTCGGCGGGTCCGGTGAAGGCTCCGGCGCCGTCGCGGGCGCGGAAGAAGCCGGTGGCGGGGTCGAGCAGGGTGCGGTAGGCGCGGGAGCGGGCGGCGTAGCGGCGGGCGTCCTCGTGGTGGCCGAGGTCGCGGGCCATCTCGGCGAGGGCGGCGTCGGCGAGGGCGTACTCCAGGGTGGCGGAGGCGCCGTGGTCGAAGTCCGAGTCACCGGGCTTGGCGTGCGGGCGGCCGTGCAGGTAGGGGGCGTACCCGTGTTCCAGGTAGGCGGCGTTGGCCTCCCTGCCGACCGCCGGGGAGTCGGCGGGCGGTACGCCGTCGGCGTTGCGTTTCAACGCCCGGTACGTCTCCTCCTCGTGGCCCCCCAGGAGGCCCTGTTGGTAGGCGTTGGTGAGGAACGGGGTGACCGGGTCGCCGGTCATGATGTTCGTCTCGACCGTTCCGTAGCCCCATTTGGGCAGCCATCCGCTGTCCTTGCCGATCTGGAGGACCGAGCGGGCCATGTCCCGTGACTCGCGGGGCGCGAGGAGGGCGAGGAGCTGCGCCTGGGTGCGGTAGGTGTCCCACAGGGACCAGTTCTGGTAGTAGGTGAAGCCCTTCGCCCGGTGGACCCGTTGGTCCCAGCCGCGGTAGCGGCCGTCGGTGTCGCTGCCGAGGTTCGGCGCCAGGAAGGACCGGTAGAGCGAGGAGTAGAACGTCCGGCGCGCCTCGGGGTCGCCGCCGTGGACGCGCACGTCGTCGAGGCGGTCCTCCCAGGCGGCGCGCGCGGCGCGGCGCACGCGGTCGAAGGAACGGCCGCCCTCGGCGCGCAGGTTGCGGGCGGCTCCCGGGGCGTCCACGTAGGACAGGGCGGTGGTGGCCTCGACGGTGCGGTCGCCCCGGGTGTCGAAGCGGAGCCAGGCACCGCTGCGACCGGTGGTGGCGGTCGCGGTGGTCGTGCCGTCGGTGACGGTGCCGCCGCGCCAGGTGCCGTGGGCGGTGAAGGGGCGGTCGAAGCGGGTGAGGGTGTGGACCGTGTACGGCTCGGTGGCCTGGCAGAAGCCGCTGCCCGTGATGCTGGTGCGGACGGTGCGGTCGTCCAGGATCGCGACCTCGCTGGCACGGTTGCGGTGCAGTGCCTGACCGGCGTTGAGCAGGACGTTGGCCTTGGCCGTGGCGGGGAAGGTGTAGCGCTGGACGCCGGTGCGGGCGGTGGCGGTGAGTTCGGCGCGGATGCCGCTGCCGAGGTCGGCCCGGTAGTAGCCGGGAGTGGCGCGCTCGTCGGCGTGGTCGAAGGGGACGGCGTACTTGGCGTTGTCCGTCTCGGTGACGTCTCCGGTGGTCGGCAGGACCGGCAGGTCGCCCCCGATGCGGCAACCCACTCCGGACAGGTGCACGGTGGAGAAGCCGCGGATGTGGGTGTCGGCGTGGTCGTAGCCGGTGTTGTGGCCGGTGTCGGGGGAGAGTTGGACCATGCCGAAGGGCACGGCGGCGCCGGGGTAGGTGTTGCCCTCGTTGGTGGTGCCGATGAACGGGTTCACCAGGTCGGTCGGGTGCTGCGCGGGCGGGGCCGGCGCCGCGGTGGTGGGCGGGGCGGCGAACCCGCCGGCGATCAGGGCGAGTGCCGTCACCGCGACCGCGCAGCGCGGAAGGTGCGGACGCCGGGTCCGTGCCATGGGGGGAGACCTCCGGGAGGGGTGGTGTCGCCGCTGTCGCCGTGCGGGGTGCGGAGGCGGCGGGCGGACCTCGTGCGTACGGCGGTGCCCGGGGCCGGGGTGGTGGACGGCGGGTCAGCGGGGGCTCATTCTTGGCAGCGGGAACGGGGTGGTCAAGGCGCCGTGCGGATGGGCACGTCCTGTCCCCCGTACGGCCGTTGCCCTTCGGGCCTCGGTGCCCGCGGGCCGTCCCCCGTGGGGAGGACGGCCGGGGGCTGACCCGCGTCCACCCTGGGGACGACTACGGGCGGAGTTCCCTAAGGGGACTACTCCATCGGCAGTAGGACGGATTGCGTGCTCAGGTACGACGACGTGACGACCGATGAGCGGGATGCTGGAACCATGACATCCCACCCACCGCCGCGCCGGGCGCGCCGCACCCCGCGTAGGGCCCTCCGTACTGCCGGGAGACGCGCATGAGCGGCTTCGTCCTCGCGGTGGTGCTCTGCCTCGTGTCTGCGGTGGCGTACGCGGGTGGGGCGATCGTCCAGGAGCGGGTGGCGGCGCACGCCCCGGACCGTGTCCTCGCGGCGCTGCGGCGTCCCGCGTGGTGGGGCGCGGTCGGGCTCAACGGCGTCGGAGCGGTGCTCCACGTGATCGCGCTCGCTTACGGACCGCTCAGTCTGGTGCAGCCGTTGGGCGCCCTGACCATCGTGTTCGCGCTGCCGATGGCGGCCTACTTCGTGCGCCGCACGGCGGGGGCGGCGGCCTGGCGCGGGGCGCTGATGGCGACGATCGGACTGGCCGGTCTGTTGTCGCTGATGGGCGCCGCCGACGACCAGTCCATGGACGGTCAAGAACGCGTGGTGCTGGCGCTGGTGACCACGGGCGTGCTGGTGACCCTGACGGTGGCGGGTCGGGCGGCGCACCGGCATCCGGCGGTGCGCAGCGTGTTGCTGGCCGGTGGCGCCGGTGTGGCGTTCGGGATCGGATCGGTGTTCACCAAGGCCGTCGCCGTGGACTGGGCGGACCGTTCGCCCTCGATGGACGTCATGAGCCTCGTGGTGATCGCGGTGATGGCGACGGCGGGCATGTTCCTGTCCCAGTCGTCGTACCGGGGTGCGGGGCTGGCGGCGCCGTTGTCGACCGTCACGGTGGTGAATCCGGTGGTGGCCACCGCGGTGGGGCTGACGCTGTTCGGCGAGACGTTCCGCTACGGGGCGACGGGGACCCTGCTCGCCCTCGGCTGCGGTGTGGTCGCGGCGGGCGGTCTGATCCTGTTGACGACCGAACGCATCGGACGCGAGCAGCAGGCGGGCACCGCGGTGTCCGTGGACGAGGAGTCGGACGCCAGGGGCACCGGGGCGGGCGACCGGTCGGACGACGAGGTGAGCGAGACGGACGTGCTGCCGGGCGGGGCGGTCCCGGGGCCGCTGACGATTCCCTCCGGGGTGTCGGGCGTGCCCTCGCAGCGCATGGGTGTGGCAGGGCACCGCGAGCCGGAGCTGCCGGGCGAGTTGCGCAGGACGCGCGAGTCGGGGGCGGGGCCGCGTTCGGTGCGGGACCACCCGGAGTACCGCATCCACCTGCTGCGGGACCGGGTGGGAACGTAGGTCCGGGGTCGGCCCCGGCGGCGGGTGCCGCCGGGGCCGGTCGCTGTCAGATGCGGACGCCGCCCGCGCGCAGGTAGGCCACCGGGTCGATGTCCGTGCCGAAGCCGGGGCCCGTGCGGATCTCGAAGTGCAGGTGGGGCCCGGTGCTGTTGCCGGTGTTGCCCGAACGGCCTATGCGCTGCCCGCTCACCACGCTCTGACCGGACCGGACGGAGATCGCGGAGAGGTGGGCGTACTGGCTGTACCGGCCGTCCGTGTGACGCATGATGACCTGGTAGCCGTACGATCCGGCCCACCCGGCGGACACCACCGTGCCGTTGGCCACGGACCTGACCGAGGTCCCGGTGGGCACCGGGAAGTCGATGCCCGTGTGGTAGCCCTTCGACCAGTGCCGGCCGGCCACCCGGTACCCCGTGCCGGTGTCGGCGGCGACCGGGGCGGTGAGTTGGCCGGAGGAGCGGCGGTCGTCACCGCGGGTGGCCGAGGCGGGTTGACGGCGTTCGGGGGTGGCCTTCTTCTTGGGTTTCGCGGTGGCCGAATCTCGACCGCTCTTCTCTGGCGCGGCGGACGGTTTCTTGGCCGCGGGCTTGTCGGCCGCCGGCTTCTTCGCCACTGGTTTCTTCGCGACCGGCTCCTTGGCGACCGGCTTCTTCGCCTGCGGTTCGGCGGCCCGCTTGCGTTCCCGGTCGGCGGACCGGTCGCGCTCCTTGGGGGCGGTGCGCGCCTTGGGGTCCAGGGCGAGCCGCTGACCGGGGATGATCAGGTCGGGGTCGTCGCCTATCGTCGCCCGGTTCCCCTGGTACAGGCGCTGCCAGCCACCGGGGACCCGGCGGTCGGCGGCGATCCCGGAGAGCGAGTCCCCGGTGACGACGGTGTACATCTTCGCCTTGCCCGCGCGGGACTGCGGGGTGGTCTCCGGCTTGGCGTCCCGTGCGTCACCGCGGGCCGACCGGTCGGGCAGCGCCTTCTGCCGCCCGGCCGTGGGGTTGACGTCCGGTGCGTCGCCGCCGCGGGTGAGGCCCGCGCGGACCGAGCAGTTGGGCCAGGCGCCGGGGCCCTGCCCCTTGAGCACCCGCTCGGCGATGGCGATCTGCTGGTGCTTGGTGGCCAGGTCGGCGCGGGGTGCGTAGGCCCGGCCGCCGTACTCCTCCCAGGTGGACTGGGTGAACTGGAGGCCGCCGAAGTAGCCGTTGCCGGTGTTGGTGTTCCAGTCACCGCTGGACTCGCAGGCGGCGACCTTGTTCCAGGTGCTGACGTCCGCCGCGTGGGCGAGGTCGGCACCGATGAGCGGCATGGCGAATCCGGCGCCGCCGACGGTGAGGGTCAGAGAGGTCCGGTTGATCCGCTTCGGCTGGACCCTGCGGTGTCGGCCACGCACGGCCATTTGCGCCCCCTTGTTGTCCTACGGGGTCGGCCCCCGAGGCATCAGGATTCGCCAAACTATGCGCTACCCGACCGGCCGGACAAGAGGGTAATCAGTCGCTCACCGACCGCACGGCCGGCCCCGGTGCGTCCCGGGGCCGGCACGGTCCGCTACCCCTTCAAGTGCTCCGACACCCATCGCAGTTGGACACCCTGCTGATAGGGGCCGCCGCCCTCGTGACCGTTGAAGGAGTACACCTCCATGGAGCGCTCCCTCCCCGCGTAGGCGTTGAACGCGGCGAACACCGTGGACGGCGGGCACACCGTGTCCTCCAGTGCCGTGGAGAAGAGGGCCGGCGCCCGGCCCCGGGCCGCGAAGTGCACCCCGTCGAAGTAGGAAAGGGTGTGGAAGACCTGCTCCTCTCCCCCGCGACGCGCCTTCAGGTACGCGCCGATCTCGCGGTACGGAAGGCGGTCGGTGAGGGTGGCGCCCCTGCGGAAGTGGCACAGGAACGGCACGTCGGGGGCGATGGCCGCCAGGTCCGGCACCAGACCGCCCACGGCGAGCGTGATCCCGCCCCCCTGGCTGCCGCCGAGGGCGGCCACCCGGTCCGCGGCGACCGACGGGTGGCTGCGGACCGCGTCGACGGCCCGGACCGCGTCGGTGAACACCCTGCGGTAGTAGTAGTCCCGGGGGTTCTCGACGCCCCGGGTCATGAATCCGGGGTGCGAGGGCGGGGAGCCGACCGGGTCCGGCGTGTCGCCCTGCCGGTCCCCGTCGCAGCCCTGTCCCCGGGTGTCCATGACGAAGTGGGCGAACCCGGCGGTCGCCCACAGCAGGTGCTCGTGCGGCAGTCCGCGGCCGTCGCCGTAGCCGAGGTACTCCACGACCGCCGGTATCGGCTCGGTCGTGCCGGCGGGCAGCACGAGCCATCCCTTGACGGGGTGTCCGCCGAAGCCCGCGAACGTCACGTCGAAGACCTCGACGCCGACGAGCGCCGCGTCGACCGGCACGAAACGGGCGTCGACGTCGTGCTCACGGGCCTCGCCCAGGGTCTGCTGCCAGAAGGCGTCGAAGTCCTCCGGCTCCGACAGATCGGGGCGATAGGTGCGCAACTCGGGAAGGGGCAGATCGAAATGAGCCACGGATGTTCCTTTTCGTACAGGTTGTCGGCGCCCCACTCTACGAGCGGGCGCAATACTGATCATCACGACCTACAACATCCGAATCCAGGAGCCCCAGGAATGACCACCCAAGCTCAGATCGGTGTCACGGGCCTCGCCGTGATGGGACGCAACCTCGCTCGCAACTTCGCCCGCAACGGCTACACCGTCGCCCTGCACAACCGCACCGCCGCGCGCACCCACGACCTCGTCAGGCAGTTCGGCGAGGAGGGCATCTTCGTGCCCGCGGAGAGCGCCAAGGACTTCGTCGCCGCCCTGGAACGCCCGCGCCGTCTGGTGATCATGGTGAAGGCGGGGGAGCCGACGGACGCCGTGATCCGGGAGTTCGCCCCCCTGCTGGAACCGGGGGACACCATCATCGACGGGGGCAACGCGCACTTCGCGGACACCCGGCGCCGTGAGCGGGAACTGCGCGAGCAGGGACTCCACTTCGTCGGCGCCGGCATCTCCGGGGGTGAGGAGGGCGCACTGCACGGGCCGAGCATCATGCCCGGCGGCCCGGCCGAGTCGTACGCGTCCCTCGGGCCGATGCTGGAGAGGATCTCCGCGAAGGCGAAGGACGGCGCACCCTGCGTGACGCACATCGGGCCGGACGGCTCCGGGCACTTCGTCAAGATGGTGCACAACGGCATCGAGTACGCCGACATGCAGCTCATCGCCGAGGCGTACCAACTGTTGCGCGACGTCGCGGGGTACTCCCCCGCGCGGATCGCGGAGATCTTCCGCGAGTGGAACACCGGCCGGCTGGACTCGTACCTCATCGAGATCACCGCCGAGGTCCTCTCCCACGTCGACGCGGCGACCGGGAAGCCGTTCGTGGACGTCGTCCGGGACAGCGCCGAGCAGAAGGGCACCGGCCGCTGGACCGTGCAGATCGCCCTCGACCTCGGGGTCCCGGTGTCGGGCATCGCGGAGGCCGTGTTCGCTCGGTCCGTGTCCGGCCACACGGACCTGCGCGACGCCTCCCGGTCGCTGCCGGGACCGACGGCCCGACCCCTCGACGAGGCGCAGGCCGCGGCGTTCGCCCGGCAGGTGGAGCAGGCCCTGTACGCGTCGAAGATCGTCTCGTACACCCAGGGCTTCCACGAGATCGCCGCGGGCAGCGCGGAGTACGACTGGGAGATCGACCTGGGCGCGGTGGCGTCGATCTGGCGGGGCGGCTGCATCATCCGGGCGGCGTTCCTGGACCGCATCCGGGCCGCGTACGACGCACGCCCCGAGCTGCCGAGCCTGCTCTCGGACGAGGGCTTCGCCCGGGAGATCGGAGCGGCGCAGGACGACTGGCGGGCGGTGCTGGTCGCCGCGACGCAGCAGGGCGTTCCGACGCCCGGCTTCTCGGCGGCGCTCGCGTACTACGACGCGTTGCGCGCCGAGCGGCTGCCGGCGGCACTGACCCAGGGGCAGCGGGACTTCTTCGGGGCGCACACCTACCGGCGCACGGATCGGGACGGCTCGTTCCACACCCTGTGGGGCGGGGACCGTTCGGAGGTGTCCGCCGACTAGCCTGCCGAGCCGAACGGGCCCCGGGACCGGTCCTGCACCGGTTCCGGGGCCCGTGGGCCGCGCCCTCGTCGCACTCGTGGTCGCCCGCCCGCCGCTCTGGTGGTCACGTACGCGTTCCCGTGGGTGACGCTCAGGAGGCGGGTCCCGGTTGCGGGGTCGGCTCGGGGCCGGGGGGCTCGGGGACCGGCGACGGGGAGGGCACCGGTTCGGGGGCGGGCGGGGACGGCGGACGGGGACCCGGGGGCGTGGGGACCGGGTCGGTCGGCGGGGGCTGCGGATGGTCGGGGCCCGGCAGCGGACCGGGGGTCGGTCCGGGCGGCACGGGGGTGGGGAAGGGATGGGTCATCAGGGGCCTCCGATGGTCGCGGTCGACTGGTGGACTCCTCCCCCGGCTACCCGCTCCCCCACCCGGGAGTCCCGTCCGCTCACCCCGAGGGGGGACGCCGACCGGCGCCTCAGCCGAGCAGCCGCCGTAGCGCGGCGCACGCCGCCGCCTCGGTGGTGTGGTGGGTGACCACCTCGTACCTGCCGCGTTCGTAGACCCCGGTCTCCCACCCGCCGTCCGACGAACGGCGCAGGAACAGGAAGTCGGTGGGGACGGGGACCGGCTCGTGGGCGTCCTCGATGCGGTAGTAGCCGTCGAGGACGCCCGCGGCAACGAGCTCGCGGTGCAAGGCGTAGCGGTTCACCGGGTCACCCGCCCGGTGGCGTCCCCCGAGGGGTCAGCGGGTGGCCGGGGTGAGGTAGCCATGGTCGAGGAGCCACTTGACGTTCAGGCGCTGGCCCTGGCCCGGGTCGAGGAAGACGGGGTCGAGTTTGATCTGCTTGCCGCCGCCGGGCTGCTCGAACCACGGGGCGATGCCGCCCTTCCACACCCAGAAGGGCTTGGCCACCTTGTAGACGCGGTAGTCGCAGGGGACGGCGGCGTCCCGGGTGTTGAGGCTCTGCGGGGGCAACGCCCGCTTGGCGTAGGCGTCGCCCGCCGGAGCGAGGTAGGAGCCGTACTCGGAGCCGAAGCGGTCGAGGCGCTGGCCCTTGCGCAGCTTCGCCGGTTCCTTGTCGAGCTGGCCGTTGACCTCGGCGAATCCGTCGTTGGGCGGGTACTTCCACCCCCCGGTGTCGGCGGGGCCCTCCCAGTACTTCTTCAGGAAGTCCTCGGAGTTGAGCTGGCCGGTGCGCTGCCAGCCCTTGAGGAGCGGGCCGACCGGCTTGTCACGCTTGGCCGGGAGGTGCTCGGGGCCGAGCCGGGCGTCACCCTCGTACGCGCCGGTGCAGGGCGCGGCCGTGGGGGCGGCGGGGGAGCCCGCTGCGGTGGGGGCGGGGGCGGCATGGGCGGCGGGTGCCGCCGCCGCGGTCGCCGCGACACCGAGCGCGGCCAGGACGGTACGGACGCGGTTCACTCAGACATCTCCTCGGGTGGTGATCATCCGAGCGCACAGCTTACGCACCGCGTTCGCACGAGCGCGATGCGTATCGCCCACCTGGTCAGTGCCGGATCAGGAAGGGACCCCCCGTTCGGCGGGGGGCGACGTGGAGTCGCCCACGTCCCGGTGACCGGTTGGCGAGCGGGGACGGTACGTCATCCGAGGAGGAGCGGCGCGGGAAGGTGTGGAGTCGATCAGACGGGACACAAGCGGGAGGACCGTAAGGAGTTCACCCCGTGCACCCATCGTCACCCGAGGTCCTTCGCGACCTGCTCACCCGGTACGCGACCCTGCGCATCGCCGTCGCCGAACAGGACAGCCCGCCGCGGCGCCGGGCGTTGGCGGACGTCTCCCGCGCCCTGTGCCAGGTGACCCGCACCGACGACCCGCGGGACGCGGTCGCCGCGGCGGACGGCGTGCTCGCCCGGAGCTGCTGCGGCGCGCACGCCCCGTCGGCCGTGCGTCGGGCGGCCTGAGCCGACCCGTGGCCGAGCCGTTCGCCTCCGCTCCGCGCGGCACCTCGGCGGGTGTCCGGGCCCCGGGGCCCGGTGAGACCGGGACGGCCCCCGAGGCCGGAGCGGGTGCCGCCCGGGTCGGGCACCCCCTGGTCACGGGGTGCCCCGCGACCGCCGGCGAGGCCCGTCGTCTGGTGCTGGCCCTGGTGGGCGGACCCGCCGTCCCGGACGACCCCGCCGTCATCGACCTGCTGTTGGTGACCTCCGAACTCGTCACCAACGCCCTCACCCACGGCGGCGGGGTGACGGGCTTCGAAGCGACCGTGGTGCCCGACGGCGTGCGGCTGACCGTGTGCGACCGCAGCGAGGTGGTACCCGCCGCCCACGACCGGGACGGGTTCCCCCGACCGCACCTGGGCGGCGGCTACGGGTGGCCGCTGATCGTCCGGCTGGCACGGGAGATCAGCGTGACCCGGCTCCCCGAGGGCGGCAAGGCCGTTCACGCCCTCGTTCCGACGGGCTGATCCGCCGGACCGGTTCGGACCCCGTCACCACTGCTCGGGGTGTGCGGTGACGTACCTCTTGGCGGCCCGCAGGAGTTCCGGATCGGCGACGGGCGCCTCCTCGGGGTGGCGGGCGGCCCACTTCACGACGTACGGGCACAGCGGGGCGACCGGGACGCCCTCCCGCGCGGCGATGGTGTACAGCTCACGGGCGAGGGACCCGGCGATGCCCCGGCCCTCGAACTCCGGCCGCACCACCGTGTGCACGGGGACCAGGGCGGGACCCGGTTCCGTCAGGACGAAGTAGGCGATGTGACCGGCGAGTTCGCCGTCCGCGTGGGCTTCCAGGCGGCCCGCCGCGCGGTCGTCCCTGATCTCCGTGTCGGTCATGGTTTCTCGTTCCTCCGGTCTGCTCGTCGATCCGGGACCGCTGGTACGGTCCGGACGTTCCCTGTGGTGCGGCACCCGGTGACGACTCGGCCGTCCCCTCCGGTGCCGGTGCGACGACGGTACGGGCGCGGGGTCCGGGCCCGGCGTCGGGCTCGCCCCAGCGGGCGCGGTCGTACCCTCAGGCGGACGCGGGCACCGCGGTGTGCGGGGCCCGCCGGGTCTCGCCGCCGGGTGCGGGTGCGGAGGGATCGGCGCCGAGCTCGACGATCCGGTTGCCCTCGTCGACATGGACCACCCGGGGACGGAGCGCCCTGGCCTCGGCGTCCTCCACCTGGGCGTAGCTGATGATGATCACCAGGTCGCCGGGGTGCACCAGGTGGGCCGCCGCGCCGTTGATCCCGATGACGCCGCTACCCCGCTCGCCCTCGATGACGTACGTCTCCAGGCGGGCGCCGTTGGTGATGTCGACGATGTGAACGAGTTCACCGGGCAGCAGGTCAGCGGCGTCCAGGAGGTCCGCGTCGATCGTCACGGAACCGACGTAGTGCAGGTCAGCCTGGGTGACGGTCGCCCGGTGGATCTTGGACTTAAACATGGTGCGCAGCATCGGGGTACTCCTGGGGCTAGGCTCCCTGCCTGCGTTTATGCAGGTCAAGGGCGGTTTACCTACCCTACAACGAGTCGCGCCGAGCTAGCGGCCCCTTCGCTACCGCCCGCGGTGTGGGCCCGTTCGCGCGGGGGCCCTGCTGTTCGAGGGCTTCGCCCAGGACCTAGCAGAAGACCGTGGAGGTCGCCCAGCAGTCCCCGTGGCGATCCGGCAGGTCGTCCGCCAGGCGCCTCGGACCGTTCGACGACCGGACCCTTCGATCCTGCGCCGTTGTTGACGTCGTTCAGGGAGCGCGGAGGGCCCCGGCGGCTGCTCCGGGGCGGCTGCCGGTCGGAGCGGAGCTGGAGTTCACCGGCACGACGATCGGCAGACCGGTGCGCGGGTCGGTCAGCACGTCCGCGTGGAGTCCGAAGACCTCGGCCAACGTGCCCGGGGTGAACACCTCGTGCGGCTTTCCCCGTGCCAGGACCGCACCGTCCTTCATCACCACGACGAGGTCGCTGTAACGCGCGGCCAGGTTGAGGTCGTGCAGCACCATCGCCACGGTGCGACCGCGCTCCCGGTTCAGATGGAGCACCAGGTCGAGCACCTCCACCTGGTGTGCCAGGTCGAGATAGGTGGTGGGCTCGTCGAGCAGCATGATCTCCGTGTCCTGGGCCAGGGTCATGGCGATCCAGGCACGCTGTCGCTGGCCTCCGGAGAGCTGGTCCAGGCGCCGGTCGCGGAGGTCGGCGATGTGGGTCAGCTCCAGGGCGCGGTCCACGGCCTCCTCGTCCTGCGGTGACCACTGACGGAACCACCGCTGGTGCGGGTGTCGTCCACGGGTGACCAGGTCGCGCACCACCAGGCCCTCGGGCGCGACCGGATGCTGCGGGAGCAGGCAGAGGTGCCGCGACACCTCTCGGGT
Source organism: Streptomyces sp. NPDC127068 (assembly GCF_042724695.1). Classification (NCBI taxonomy): domain Bacteria; kingdom Bacillati; phylum Actinomycetota; class Actinomycetes; order Kitasatosporales; family Streptomycetaceae; genus Streptomyces; species Streptomyces sp. NPDC127068. The sequence continues at coordinate 29,809 of NZ_JBHXEN010000034.1, forward strand.
CGCCGTGGCGTGCACGGATTCCCCGTCGAGGCGCACCCGGCCGGTGGTGGGCTTGAGCATGCGGGCCATGGTGCGCAACAGAGTGGACTTCCCGCACCCGTTGGGGCCGATGATCGTGGTGATCATCCCGTCGGGCACGTCCAGGGTGAGGTCCCGGACGACCGGGTCGCTGCCGTAGCCGATGGTCACGGCCTCGGCCCCGAGCCGTGAAGCGGGCCGGTGAACGCTCGGGGTGGTCATGCGGCGTGCCTCCGGTTGGTGCGGATGAGGAGCCAGATCAGGTAGGGCGCTCCGACGCAGGCGGTGACGACCCCCGCGGGGACGCCCGGGGGGAGGACCGTGCGGCACATCAGGTCGGCGGTGACGACGAGGCAGGCGCCGTAGACCATCGAGGCGACGAGCGGTGGCCTCGATCCACCGGTCAGCCGGAGGGCGATCTGCGGGACGACGAAGGCGACGAACCCCAGGGGCCCGACGGCGGAGACGGCTGCCGCCGCGAGCAGTACGGCTGCCAGCAGGGTGAGGAGTTGGGTGGACGGGAGCCGCACCCCGAGCCCGCGGGCGGTGTCGTGGCCGAGTTGGATCGCGTTGAGGTGTCGGCCGAGCAGCAGCGACAGCGGGAACATCGTGGCGAGGACGACGGCGACGGGGACGGCGTGGTCCCAGCCGCGTCCGTTGAGGTTGCCGTACAGCCACACCTGGGCGCTCGCGGCGTCGTTGATGCTGGCCCGGACCAGGAGCCACTGGGTGCCGGCGGTGAGTACCGAGCTGACGGCGATGCCCGTCAGGACGAGTCGTTGCGGGTCCAGTCCCCGTCGCCGGGCGAGGAGCCAGAGCAGGCCGGCGGCGGCGATGCCGCCGGCGAAGGCCGCGGGGACGAGGCCGAAGCGTTGCAGTGGCCCGTCGACCAGTCCGCCGCCGTGCCCGGCCGATGTCGTTCCGATGATGACGAGCACGGCGGCGAGGGACGCTCCTTGGGTGACGCCGAGGATGTCGGGGCTGGCCAGCGGGTTGCGGGCGAACGTCTGGGTCAGGGCCCCCGAGAGTCCCAGGGCGGCGCCGGCCAGGACGGCCACGGTGGCCTGGGGCAGCCGGAGTTCCCTGACCAACAGGGCGTGGGCGGGGTGGTCGCCGATGACCAGGGCCCGGAACGCCTCGCCGATGCCGATGGTGAAGTCTCCGGTCGCCAGGTCGACGGTGACGAGCAGGACGAGCAGCGCGAGACCCGCGAGGGTGGCGGACAGGGCCCGCAGCGGCAGCTGCCAGGAGGCGGTTCCCAGGCGTACGGGGGTCTTGGCGAGTCGGTGCGGGGTGCTCATATGCGCACCAGCCCGGTGCGGCGGACGATCAGCACGAAGACCGGGCCGCCCAGCAGGGTCATCATGATGCCGACGTGGACCTCCGACGGCAGGGCGATGACCCGGCCGATCGTGTCGGCCAGGGTCAGGAGCAGTCCGCCGAGCACGGCCGAGTACGCGGTCACCCAGCGGTAGTCGACCCCGCAGAGGTAGCGGGCCGCGTGGGGGACGGTGAGGCCGACGAATCCGATCGGGCCGCAGGCGGCGGTGGCGGCACCGCACAGGACCATGACGGCGGCGATGCCGAGGACCTTCTGTCGCAACGGGTGCTGCCCCAGCGACCGGGCGACGTCGTCACCGAGTTGCAGCAGGTTGAGTCCGGGGGCGCTGGCGGCGGCCAGGAGCAGCCCGAGCAGGAGCAGCGGCAGTACCTGGTAGAGGATGTCGAGGCCGCGTCCCATGACCGTGCCGGATCCCCAGACGCGGTACGCCTGGATGGAGTTGGCGTCGCGGACCGCGATGCCCTGGGTGAGGGCCATCAGCAGGGCGGTCGTCGCGGCGCCGGCCAGGACCAGGGAGAGGGGGTCGGGTCCGCCGCGGCTGGAGCTGATGGCCAGGACGGCGACCGCTGCGGCGCCGGCACCGGCGAGCCCGAACCACAGGTAGCCGGCGATGGTGTCGATGCCGAGCAGCGCGATGCTGAGCACCACGGCCAGCGCGGCGCCGGCCTCGATGCCGAGCAGACCGGGGTCTGCCAGCGGGTTGCGGGTCTGCCCCTGCATCAGCGCCCCGGCGAGCCCGAGTGCGGCGCCGACGGCGAGCGCCAGCGCCGTCCGCGGGATGCGCAGGTCGTGGACGATGATGGCGGCCTCGCTGCCGTCGGGGCGCAGCAGCACGTCCAGCACCTCGGCGGGTGGGATGCCGCCCGCGCCGACGGCCAGGCTGAGTGCCGTGACGACGGGGACGGCAGCGAGCAGGAGGGCCAGTCCGGTCCAGCGGCGTCGGGCGCCGGCGAAGGCGCGCGGGAAGGCGGGGCGGGCCGTCTCGGTCAGCGTCATGCGGGGTAGAACCGGGTCCAGCGCTCGCGCGGGACCGGCAGGGTGAACGGCAGGCCGAGCTTCTCCCGCAGCGTGCCGTGGGCGTACTCGCGTTTGTGGACGCCGCGGGCCTGGAGGAGCGGCACCACCGTGTCCACGAAGTCGGCGAGGGCGGACAGGACGGGTACGCCGAGGGTGATGCCGTCGTGGGCCCCGGACGCGAAGTCGACCGCGATGCGGTCGGCGATCTGCTCGGGTGTGCCGATCACCATGCTCGGTGAGTTGATGGTGAGTGCGTCCTCGGGCGCGAGGTCGAGGAGTTCCCGTTGGAAGGCTCTGGCTTCTGCTTCGGTGCTCTTGACGAAGGGCACCAGGTTGGGCACGACCCTGAGGGCGTCGGCTGCGCGGCCGGCCGTGACCGCTCGGTCGATGAGGTCCTTGCGGTAGGCGCGGCCCTCCGGTGGGTCGGTGCAGGCCGCGTAGACGAGGTCGGCGTACGCGCCGGCGAGTTCGCGGCCGGCGGGTGAGGGGCCGGCCTGGCAGATCAGCGGCACCGTCTGCGGTGAGCGGGGGGTACCGAGGGGCCCGTCGACCTGTACGTGCTCTCCGGCGAAGTTGACGGCGTGGATCTTCTCGGGGTCCACCGGAGTCAGCTGCGAGCGGTCGGCGGTGATCGCGTCCGGCTCCCAGGAGTGCCAGAGCTGGAGGCAGGCGTCGATGAACTCCCGGGCCCGGCCGTAGCGGATCTCGCGGTCCTCGGCCTCGTCGAGGCCGTGGTTGCGGGCCTCCTGCACCGAGGCGGAGGTGACGACGTTCCAGCCGGCCCGGCCCTTCGAGAGGTGGTCGAGGGTGGCGAGTTGGCGGGCCGCGGCGTAGGGCGTCCAGTAGCTGGTGCCGAGGGTGGCGATCAGGCCGATGTGTTCGGTGTGCGCGGCGACGGCGGTCAGGAGTTGCACGGGGTCGAGGTTGAAGAAGAGCGCGGCGTCGGGGGTGTGGAACTGCGCACGGTGGTCGACGATGAAGAGGGCGTCGAATCGGCCCGCCTCGGCGAGGCGCGCTTGTTCGAGGTGGAAGTCGAGGTCGTTGACCCGGGTGACGTCCATGGTGGGGTGGCGCCAGGCCTCCCAGGGGTACCCCTGCGAGGTGAGCACGTAGTTGAGCACCAGTTGGCGCTGCATCAGGCTATGGCCTTCCTGAGCTCGTCGAAGAGCTTCACGCCGCTCTTCTCGTCGATGACGGTGCCGTCGCCGAGGAGGACGGCGCGGATGTCGCCCAGGATCCACGGGACGTCGAAGGCGCCGGAGCCGTACCAGGCGGCGAAGTCGACCGCACCGACCTGGGAGTCGTCGACCTTGAACAGCGGGTTGTCCAGCGGGTCGGGCGCTCCGTACTGGACCGATCCGCTGAGGACGAAGACGATCGGAGCGACCAGTTCGCTCAGCTTCTCCTCGCTCACGCTGGTGTACCCGTACTCCAGGCCGGTGCGGTTCTGGCCGTGCTCGGCGGGGCGCTTGAAGCCCAGGTCGGTCAGGACCGGTCCGGCGGTCCGGCTGCTGCCGTAGGCGCAGAAGGTTCCGTCGCCGCACGCGGACATCAGCGAGACGGTCTTGCCGGCCAGGCCCGCTCGGGCGAGGTCGCCCTTGGTGGTGGCGATCTCCCGGTCGAGGTGGTCGATGACGGCCTTGACCTCGTCCTGGTGACCGGTGGCCCGGCCGAGGAGGTGCAGGCTCTTCTCCCACGGCGCGGAGGCCGGGGTGATCAGTACCGGAGCGATCTTCTCCAGGTCGTTGAGCAGTTCGTCGGTGCTGGGGCTCTGCTCGCCGATGATGAGTGCCGGCTGCGCCTGGAGGACGCGTTCGACCTTGTCGGGGGCGACCAGTTCGACGCCTTCGTCGGCCAGCAGTCGGTGACGTGCTTCGAAGGCCGCGTCCCCCTTGTAGGAGTACGTGCCGGAGTGGGTGGGGGTGACGCCGATCGCGAGGAGTTCGGTCGCCGTCCTCGGGTCGAGGGCCCAAACCTTCCGGTCGGTGACGGGGACGGTGGTCTTCCCGTAGGCGCCGGCGAGGACGACCTCGCTCGGCCCGCCGCTGCTGGCGGCTTCCTCGCCCTGGTCGCCGGAGCTGCCGGAGCCGCAGGCGGTGAGGACGAGCACGGCCGAGACGAGCGTGGCTAGCGCGTGCGCGGCGCGGCGGCGGGTGACGGTGCTCAGCATGGGCGGGTGTTCTCCTGGTTGATGTGCCGGTCGATGGGCCGGGTGTGCGTACGGGGCGGGGAGGAAGGTGGCGAGATGCCCGGGCCGCGCCCGCTCGTGCTGGCGACCGGGACGCACTTCGTCGCGCTCATACCGCTCCGCTCCCCTCCCCGGCGGGCCGCCGGCGTCCTCGCCTGTTCAACGGCCGTGCGGCTGTCGATGCCGCCTCCACCGCTCCGGGGTGCAGTAAGGCTTGCCTAACCTCAATCTTGAGTCTTCAAGGCAACTTGATGTCAAATGGACACATGAGCGATCCACTTGGTGTCTCGATCGGCCAGGCAGCAGCCCTCTACGGCCTCGCCCCGTCGACACTGCGGTGGTGGGAGGCCCAACGAGTGCTGCGCGAACCGCCGCGGGTGAACGGGCGGCGGGCCTACAGCGAGACCGAACTCCGTCGCATCGGCCTGGCCTACTTGTGCTGCGTGGTGGGAGCGATGCCGCTCGAACAGGCGTCCGTGGTGACTGCGGGCGGTCGCAACCGGCAGTGGCAGAGCGCCGTGAAGCGCCAGGCCGAGCTGACCGAGGAGAAGATCAGGCAGCTACGGAGCGCTCATGCCTATCTGCTGCACCTGTTGCAGTGCCCGGACGACGACATCGTCGGACAGTGCCCGGATCTCGACGGCGAGCTGGTCGCCCACACGCCGCGCGGGCTCGTCGCGATACCCGGCCTCGTCGCCGCGGCACAGTCGATCCCGCGGCGCACCGCGGGCCGTCGACCACGTGACGAAATGAAGCCGTCGCGTGAGGAAAACACCGCCCCTTCGCGTCGCTGCGCCGTCTGCGCGGGGCCCGTCGCCCAAGCGGCGCGGGGCCGTCGCCGCAAGTACTGTTCGCGCGCGTGTCAGCAACAGCAGTACCGGCAGAACGCGGAGCGGCCACCGGTCTGACGGGGTCGGGGACCGGCCACGGGCCTGACAGGGCGGGGACCGCCCCGGCGCCTGACGCACCGGGCCGATCCCCGCCGCTCTTCGCTCAGCCGCGTGGCCGGCCGGCTCCGGCGGCCCCGGTGCGCGGCCGCAGTCGATCACCGACCGCGGCCACCACCGTCTCCCACGCGTCGTCGACGAAGAAGTGGTCCCCCGGGAAGGCGAGCAACTCGAACCCGCCGGTGGTGTGCTGCCGCCACTCGGAGAGTTCCGCCAGCTCGGCGTCCCGGTCCTCCTCGCCGCCCAGCGCGGTGACGGGGCAGGTCAACGGTGGTCCTTCCGTGAAGGCGTAGGTTTCCGACGCGGTGAAGTCGGCCCGCAGGATCGGCAGCAGCAGCTTGCGGAACCCGGGATCGGTGAGTGCCCGCAAGGTGCGCGAGCGCTCGCTGAGCTTCGCCAGGAACTCCGTGTCCGGCAGGTGGTGCAGTGCCTCCTCGCGCATCGGGAGCTGCGGCGCCCGGTGGCCCGATACCAGCAACCTGACCGGCTGGACGCCGTGTTCCGCCACCAGCATCCGGGCGCTCTCGAAGGCGAGCAGCGCCCCGAGGCTGTGTCCGAACAGGGCGATCGGCCGGTCCACCATGGTCGCCAGCCTGGTCCGGACGTCGTCCAGCAGCGCGTCCCAGCGGTGCTCGGGCCGTTCGCCGATCCGCTCGCCGTGGCCGGGCAACTGCATGGGGCACACCTCCACGCCCTCGCCCAACGGCCGCCGCCACCGGACGTACGTCTGGGCGTTGCCGCCGGCGTAGGAGAAGCAGAGCAGACGCGGCCGGTCAGTCACCCGGGCTCACCCCGATCATGATCGAAGCGATGTTGCGGAGCAGCACGTTGGACGTGCCCTCGTAGATCTTCCCCGCCTTGGCGTCCCGGTAGAACCGCTCCACCGGATAGGCGTCGGTGAACCCGTTCCCGCCCAGGGTCTCCACGGCCACCGAGGCCGCCCGCTCCGCCACCTGAGAGGCGGTGTACTTCGCCATGGCGGTGTAGCGGATCCGCTCGACCGGGTCGGCGTCGCGTTGGAAGAGACCGACCGTCTCGTACAACAGCGCCCTCGCCGCGGCCAGCTGACTGGCCACGTCGGCCAACGGGAACTGGACGCCCTGGTAGTCGGCGATGCGGTTGCCGAACTGCGCGCGGGACCGGCTGTAGCCGACCGCCACGTCCAGCGCCCCCTGGGCGAGGCCGATCATCTGGGCGGCGATGCCGAGCCGTCCCAGGTCCAGTCCGCCCATGGCCACCGTCTGGCCGCCGCCGGGGGGGCCGATGCGCTGGGCGGTACGGACCGGGGTTCCGTCGAAGACCACGTCCGACGTGGCCGCCGCCCTCACCCCCATCTGCTCCACCCGGTTCTCCATGGACACCCCGGGGGCGTCGGCGGGCACCACGAACGCGGTGGGCCCGCCGTCGTCGAGGAGGGCGAAGGTCAGCAGCAGATCGGCGTTGCGCGCATTGCTGGTCCACCGCTTGCGGCCGTGGAGCACGTACCCCCCGTCGCCCTCCCGGGCGACCGTGGTCAGGGCGAACGCGTCACTGCCCGCCTGCTCCTCGGACAGGGCGAAGGCCCCGATCTTCCCGGTCGCCAGCAGCGGGAGGTACTTCCTGCGCTGATCGCCCGTGGCGTGCCGCAGCAGCGTTCCGGCGACGAGCACGTTGTGGACGTGGACCCCGACGGCGATCCCGGGGTCCACCCGGGACACCTCCTCGATGGTGAGGACCAGCTGGCAGAGGGTGCCCCCGGTGCCGCCGTAGCCGCGCGGGATCTCCACCGACATCAGACCCGCCGCGAACAGCTCCTCGCGGAGCGTGGCGTCCAGGCTGGCCGTCTTGTCCATCTTGGCGGAGAGGGGGCCGATCTTCTCCTCGGCGAACTGCCGGACCCGCGCCCGCCACTCCTGGTTCTCGGGACTGTCGTGGCGCTCCGCCGGTGCGGGCCTTTCCGGTGTGGCGCTCACCGTGCCTCCCCTGCCGTCACCGGGCGCACGGCGTCCAGCGCGCCCGCCAGCTCGGCCACCGTGCGGGCGGCCAGCAGTTCGCTCAGTGCGAGGTCGAGCGTGTGTTCGCTGCGCAGCCGGGCGGTCAGTTGCATGGCGCCGATCGAGTGCAGGCCCAGCTCGCCCAGTGTGTCGCCCGCGCCCACCTTCGGCACCTCCAGCACCTCCGACAGCAGCCGGACGAGCAGGTGTTCGGTCTCGGTCCTCGGGGCGATGAACTGACCCGCCGTCACGTCGTCCGGTGCGGGCAGGGCGGCGAGGTCGACCTTGCCGCCGGGGGTGGTGGGAATCCGGTCGATCAGGTACACCGCGACCGGCACCATGTGCTCGGGCAGTCGGGCGCGAACGAAGTCCCGCACCGGTTCGGCGAGTCGGGGTTCGGCAGCGAGCGCCGGGTCCGGTTCCTCGGGGACGACGTAACCGACGATCCGCTGCGCGGCGCCGGTGCCGTGGACGGCCACCGTCGCCGACCCGGTGCCGGGGGCCTCCCGCAGCGCGGCCTCGATCTCGCCCAGTTCGACGCGGAACCCCCGCACCTTGACCTGTGAGTCCGCCCGCCCCAGGAAGCGGTACTCGCCCTGCGAGGTGCCGGTGGCGAGGTCACCCGTGCGGTACAGGGGGACGGGGTCGGAGGGCGAGCCGACCAACGGGTCGACGCCGAAGCGCTGTGCGGTGAGCGGGTCCCGGGCGTGGTACCCGGAGGCGACCGCGTGCCCGGCCACGCACAACTGACCGGTGGCGCCCACCGGGACCGGGCGATCGTGCTCGTCGAGCAGGTACACCCGCTGGTTGGGCAGCGCACGACCGATCGGGATCGGCCGGTCGGTGCGCAGGTCCTCCGGGCGCACCAGGTGGTAGGTGGACACCACGGTGGCCTCGGTCACCCCGTAGAGGTTGTACAACTCGACGTCCCGGTCGCCGAACCGGGCGAACCAGGGCCGCAGGATCGCGGGGTCGAGCCGGTCGCCGCCGAGGAACACCCTGCGCAGCGTCGTGTCGCCGGACAGCTCGGGCACCAGGTGTTCGAACAGCGAGGGCGTCTCGCTGAGCACCGTCACCCGTTCCTCGGCGATCAGGCGGGCCAGGGCGCGCGGATCGCGTCCGGTCTTCCGCGGCACCACGACCAGTTCGGCGCCGTTGCCCAGTGCCCCCCAGATCTCCCACACCGAGTAGTCGAAGGCGAAGGAGTGGGCGAAGGTCCACACGTCCTCCGCGGTGAAGCCGAAGGCTTCACGGCCCGCGGCCAGCAGGCTCTGCACATGGCGGTGGGTGATCGGCACGCCCTTGGGCCGACCGGTCGAGCCGGAGGTGTAGAGCAGGTAGGCCGCCGCGTCGGGGTCGGTGGCCGCCGGCGGTTCGCCGGCGGCCGGCTGCCCGGCCACGTCCGCGAGGGTGACCACGGCCGCGTCACCGGAGGCGAGCCATCCGTCCGGCACGCCGTCGGTGAGCACCAGTTCCGCGGCGGAGTCGGCGAGGATGTCGGCCAGCCTGCTCGGCGGGTAGTCCGGGTCCAGGGGGACGTAGGCGGCACCCGCCTTGAACACGCCGACCATGGCCGCGACCAGATCGACGGTGCGGGGCAGGCTCAGACCCACGCGGGTCACGCCAGGACAGCGCTCGACCAACGCGGCGGCGATGCGGTCGGAGTACTCGTCCAGCTCCCGGTAGGTGAGTGTCTGCTTCTCGCAGCGCACGGCGACCGCGTCGGGACGAGCGGTCGCGTGCCGCCGGAAGGTCGCGTGCAGGCAGGCGTCCGCCGGCTGGACGAGCGGGGTGACCTCGGGCCGCGGGGTGCTCAGGAAGGACAGCTCCCCCAGGGTCACCTCCGGACGCTCGATGATCTGCGTCAGCACCGAGACGACCTCGTCGGCGAAGCGCTTCGCGACGTCGTCGGCGACCCTCCTGCGGTCGTAGACGACCCGCAGCGGCATGTCGTCGCCCGGCATGATCACCATGGTGATCGGGAAGTGGGGCCTGCCGTCGTAGGCCAGCCCGGTCATCTCCGCTCCGACGTCCGCGAGGTCGAAGTCCGGCATCGGCACGTTCTCGTAGGAGACGCTGCTCTGGAGGATCGGCACCGCGGTGTCCAGACCGAGCAACGACTGCATCTCGGGCAAGGGCACGGCGCTGTGCTGGCTCGCCTCGACGACGTGCTTGCCGAACTCCCGCAGCCAGGACCGCAGCACCATCGCGGGGTCCAGCTTCCGCCGCAGCGGTAGCGTGGCGATCATCGGTCCCAGGATGTCCGTGGAGCCGACCAGGTCGGGGGGCCGGTGCGCCATGGTGATCCCGCAGGCGAGGTCGGTGCGACCGAGGAAGCGGCCCAGCACGATGAACCAGGCGCCCTGGGCCAGTGTGGCGAGGGTCAGCTGTTCCGCCCGGGCCAGGGTGGTCAGCCGGGGAGCCAGCTCGGTCAGCAGCTGCTCGAAGTGGGCGTGGGTGGACTCCCCCGCGGGCACCTCGATCCCGCCCAGGTGCACCTGTTCGACCGGCCGGTAGTCCGCCAGTTCCCTGCGCCAGAACTCCCGTGCCGCCGTGCTGTCCCGGTCGCGCCACCAGGACAGGTAGTCGCGGTACGGCCGCCCCGGGGAGGTGGTGGGCTGCCCGCCCCGGCAGAGCAGCCGGTAGTGGTCGATGAAGTCCTGGATGGCCAGCGTGAACGACCAGCCGTCCATCAACAGGTGCGAGAACCGCCAGGAGAACGTCCACCGTTCGGCACCGCGCCGGATCAACGTGCTGCGCATCAACGGCACGTCGGCCAGATCGAATCCGGCCGCCCGCTCCGCGTCGAGGGACGCCTCCAGCCGGTCCTCCTGCGTCCGGTCGTCGAGTGCGCGCCAGTCCAGCGTCTCCAGGGGGAGTCGGGCCGTGCCGTGGACGACCTGCATCACGGTGCCGTTCTTCCGCCAGTGGAAGGAACTGCGCAGGATCGGATGCCGGTCGACCACCAGTTGCCAGGCCCGCTCGAAGTGCTCGGGGTGCATCGTCCCGGAGAACTCCAGCCGCAGCTGTTCCACGTAGATGCCCAGGCCGGGCTGGGCGAGCTGCTCGTAGAGCAGGCCCTGTTGGATCGGGGAGAGTTCGTAGATGTCCGCGATATCGCGGACAGGTCGCTTGCTCGCGCCGTCGTCAGTCATCGCTGTCCCGTCCGCCTTCGTCACACGTCACCGCAGTTCATTGAGGAATTCGTCGAGTTCGTCTTCGGACAGACCGGCCAGGGGGAAGTCGGACGGTTCGTAGGAGCCCTCCCCCGCTCCGCGGCAGTGCGCGGCGATCTCCTCCAGCACTGCGTCGAACGCGACGGTCAGGCGGTCCCGTTCGGCCTCGGTCAGGGCGCCGTCCAGCTGCCAGCGGAGGCGCAGGGCCCCGTCCACCACGGCCGTGCTCAGCTGTCCGACCGTCCGGTCGTGCCATCCGGCGACTCCGGCCACTCCGGCGAAGTCCGCGGGAACCGTGATCGCGCCGTCGACGCGGTCCCAGGTCACCGGTTCCCGCACGGCGAGGGTCGTCCCGCGGACCGGGTGCGGTTCCGAGGCCCGGAGCTGGGCCTTCACCGCGGGCAGGAACCGGCTCGGCGCGGTGCCGGCCGCCACCGGCTCCACCGTCCGCAGTTCGGTCACCCGGCCCACCAGACGGCCGGCGGGTTCCTCGCTGCCGGCCAGGTCGGCCCGCAGCGAACGCTCCACCAGCAGCTGCGGCGGTTCGGGCAGCACCCGGCCCAGCGCGGCGGAGGCAGCCGCCGCCAGTACCTCGGTCGGGTCCAGGTGGTAGCTGGCTGCCGCGGCGGAGAGCAGGTCCGCGGTGCGCGCGGCAGTCAGCTCGATCGTGTGCTGTCGGGGCAGTTCCGGCGGAGTGCCGGGGGCCTCGGCGAGCCCGGCCGGATGCACCGGGTCCCGGCGCAGGCCCCGGTTCCACGCCGGCAGCGAACCCGCGCCCGCGCTCCACACCACCGACTGGCCGGCGGCCAGCCGCTGGTAGGCCTGGACCAGTTCCCGGCAGAAGAGGATCACGGAGGCGTCGTCGATCAGCCCCTGGGCCACCGTGCAGGCCAGCACGCTGCCCTGCTCGCCCAGCCGGAACACCGCGAGCTTGACCGTCGGCCCGGCCCCGATGTCGAGTTCCTCGGTCATCTCGCCGAGCATCTGCGGCACCGCGTCGGCCCGCACCTCCTCGGGCAGGGCGCTGAGGTCGATCTCCGGCACCTCGGGCGTCTCGGGGTCCCCGGCCCGTTCGGGCTGCACCGCGACGGCGTGCCCGTCCTCGGCCCGCACCCGGGTGTGCAGGGCCGGATGGCGGTGGAGCAGTGCGCCCAGCGCCCGTCCGGCCAGTACCGGGTCGAAGGCGTCCGGCACCTCCAGCACCACCGAGCCCACCTGGGCGCTCGCCAGTGCCTGGTGCGGGGTGAGCGCCACGGCCGGGCCCGCGCTCTCGATGCCCGTCTCGACGGGTACGGCCCGCGCCAGTTGGAGGAACGTCGTGCTCTCGAACAGGTCCTGCGGGTTGATCGCGATGCCCTCGGCGTTCGCCCGGCCGACGAACTGGACGCCCATGATGGAGTCGCCGCCCAGCTCGAAGAAGTTGTCCCGCGCCCCGGGCTGGTCCACCCCGAGCAGATCGGCCGCCAGGGTCAGCAGCGTGCGCAGCGCCCCGGTGTGTTCCGCCCCTTCCGCGCCTTCCCTCCCTTCCGCTGTTTCGCCGCTGCCCGCGCGCTGCGGATCGGGCAGGGCCGAGCGGTCGACCTTCCCGTTGCTGCTCAGCGGCATCTCGTCGATGAGCACGAAGTCGGACGGGATCATGTAGGACGGCAGCGACAGGGCGAGGTGGGCCCGCAACCGGTCGGCGAAGTCCGGTTCGTCCCGGTCGTCCGAGGCGGTCGGCACGACGTGCGCGACCAGCCGCTGCTGGGTACGGGGCCCGAGCGCGGACACCACGGCGTTGACGACCTGCGGGTGCTGGGCGAGCCCGTGCTCGATCTCCCCCAGCTCGATCCGGTAACCGCCGACCTTGACCTGGAAGTCGTCGCGGCCGAGGAACTCGATGGTGCCGTCGGGCAGGTACCGACCGAGGTCACCGGTGCGGTACAGCCGCTCCCCCGTCTCCGGGTGCACCAGGAACGACTCGGCGGTGCGCTGCTCGTCGTGCCAGTAGCCCTCGGCCAGGCCCGCCCCGGCGATGTGGAGGTGCCCCGGCACCCACACCGGTGCGTGCCGCATGCGGTCGTTGAGGACGTGGAAGCGCTGATTGCGCAGGGGGCGCCCGTAGGGGATGGACGGCCAGTCAGGGGAGACCGCACCGATCGGGTGGGCGATCGACCACACCGCGGCTTCGGTGGCGCCGCCGAGGCTGATCACTTCGATCGAGGGCACCACCGTGCGCAACCGGTCCGGCAGGGACAGCGGGATCCAGTCCCCGCTCAGCAGCGCCAGCCGCAACGAGGAGACGGGAGTCGGGTCGCCCGCCGCCTCGACGTGCTCCACCAGCATCTGCATCAGGGCGGGCACCGAGTTCCACAGGGTGACCCCGTGCTGCTGGCACAGCTCGGCCCAGCGGGCCGGGTTGCGGCGGTCCGCGGCGTCCGGAAGCACGATGGCCCCGCCGGCCGCGAGCATCCCGAACACGTCGAACACCGAGAGGTCGAAGTTGAGCGCGGACAGCCCCAGGACGCGGTCGCCGGGCTGGACGCCGAACCGTTCCTCGATGTCCACCAGGGTGTTCAGCGCGGCCTGGTGGCTGACCGCCACGCCCTTGGGCGTTCCGGTGGAGCCGGAGGTGTAGATGACGTAGGCGGTGTCCTCCGGCCGGGCCGGACAGATCCACTGCGCCGCGTCGACCGGGGACCCCTCGGCGTCCTCGGACACCGGCAGCACCTGCGGCGCGTTCGGCCAGTGCGCGGCCGTCCCCGGTTCGGCCAGCACGCAGCCGATGCCCGCCTGTTCGACCAGCCAGCGACGGCGGGCTTCCGGCAGGTCGGGGTCCAGCGGCACGTAGGTGCAGCCCGCCGCGGAGGCTCCCAGGGCCGCCACGATCTGGCGCCACCCCTTGGCCAAGCCGATGCCGACCACGCTCCCCGGGCCGAATCCGGCCGCGGTCAGCGTCCCGGCCAACGCCACGGCGCGCCCGGTGAGTTCGGCGAAGTCGAGGACGCGGTCCTCGGCGATCACCGCCGGCTCGGTGGAACGGGCCCGGGCCAGCACCCGGGCGGGCAGCACGTCGCTCGGCAGTTCGCCGTCCGTGTCGTTGGCCGCGGCCCTGGGCGCGAGCTGCGCGGGCGGCAGGTCGAGCACCGGGGCCCGGTGCCAGCCGTCGGTCTCGGCCAGGCCCACCACGAAGTCCTGGTAGGCCTGGAACATCTCGGCCATCAGCCCTTCGGGGAACAAGCCGTCGACGGCGTGCCAGGCCAGCTCCAGATTGCCCCCGAACTCCAGCAGGAAGTGGTCGATCGTCACCTGCGGCGTCTGCGAGATGAAGTAGTTCTGCTCGCCGAGCCAGTCCACGGGGGACGGTGCGGGCTTGCCGTCGACATCGCTGCCGAGTGCGCTGGTGAACACGACCGGCATGACGTCGCCGGCGCCCCCGCGCGCCCTGGCCCGTTCGCGCAGGATGCGCACGCCGCTGACGTAGCGGTGCTCGAAGTCGTCCCAGCTCTGCCGTTGCAGCTCGCGGACCAGCTCGGCGAAGTCGACCGCCGACACCGCGTCCACTTCCAGCAGGTCGAAGGAGGCGAACTCGCCCACCAGGTCGTCGACTTCCTCGTGCACCGGCAACCGGTTCACCGCGGTGAAGTTCAGGGTGAACCGCTGGCTCTTGCTCCAGGTGCCGATGGTGACGGCGAACGCGGCGAGCATGGCACTGGACGCGGTGACGCCGAACTCGCCCGCCTTGGCCTTGATCCTGCCCCACACCTCGGCGTCCAGCCGGGCGTGCCGGCGCACGAACGCCAGCCGTTCACCGTTGCCGGTGGCCGGCACCGTGGGCAGTTCGGGTGCGGAGGGTAGCTCACGGACCCGCTTGCGCCAGTACTCCAATGCGCGTGCGTAACGCGGGGTCTGTCGCAGTTCCTCCTCCGCGAGCACGTAGTCGCGGAAGGACAGGGTCAGCGGCGAGGGGTCCAGTTCGGGCTCGTGGTAGAACTCCCGCCACTCGGGCAGGAGCTGGTAGAAGAACGAGGACACGTCGGCGACCAGCAGGTCGAAGCTGATGTGCACGCGGACGAGGTGGTCCGGGAGCAGGCTGACCCTGACCTCCCACAGCGGCCAGACGTCCGCGCGACGCACTTCGGTGCCCATCCGGTCGCGGATCGCGGCGAGTTCCCGTTCGGCCTCCTCGGCCTGCGCGCCGCGCAGGTCGAGCACCTCGAAGCGGTAGGGCGTGGTGTCCGGCAGGACGCGCTGCCGGCCGTCGGGGAGGACGACCATGCGCAGCATGTCGTGTCGCTGCACCACCCGCTGCCAGGCGGCTTCCAGCCGGCCGACCTCGATGGTGCGGCTGTCGAACTCGAAGTACAGGTGCGGGGCGACACCGCCCATGTCGAAGCTGGAGAGCCGGCCGATCCACTGCGCCTGCTGCATCTCGGTGAGCGGGAACGGTTCGAAGCGTTGCTCCGGTCGCGGCACGACGGCGGCCAACCGGTCGTCGACCTCGGTCGCGCCGGCCTCGCGCAGCTGCTCGGCGAGTCCGCTGATGGTGGGCGTGGCCAGCAGCTTGCTCAACGGCACCGTGACCCCGGCCGTGGCCTGGAGCCGGTTGAGGACCTGGGTGGCCAGCAGCGAGTGACCACCGAGTTCGAAGAAGTTGTCCCGGGTCCCGATCGGCGCGATGCCGAACAGTTCCTCCCAGACCCCGGCGATGGTGTGCTCCAGCTCGTCCGCCGGCTCCACGTAGCTGGTCACCAGGGTGCCGGGCCGGGCCGCCCTGGTGGGCTGCTCCGTCTCGGGCTCCTCGTGCTCGGCGATCTGCCCGCCGATGTCCGCCACGGAGGACGTGCTCGTGCCGCGCGGCTCGATCCAGTACCGATCGCGCTGGAACGGGTATCCGGGCAGTTCCACCCGGTTGCGGCGGCCCTCGTGCAGGGCGCGCCAGTCCACGGCGCCGCCGAACAGCCAGATGTCACCGACGGCGGTGCGCAGCACCTGTCCGTCCTCGGCGGACTCGTCCGGCCTGCGCATGGTGGTGACGGCGGCCGACCGGGGGCGGCCGTCCTCCGCGCCGGCCCGGGCCAGGGTGCTCAGCGTGTTGCCGGGCCCCACCTCCACGAGCACGGCGGGTTGGTCGCCGACCGCGGTGCGCACCGCGTCGGCGAAGAGCACGGGGCGGCGCATGTGCGTGCCCCAGTAGCGCGGGTCCGTGGCCAACTCGGTGGTGAGGGGTTCCCCGGTGACGCAGGAGACGAACGGCCGGCCGGGGGCGACGAGCACGGACTCGGCCACGGCGCGGGTGAACGGCTCCACCACGGGGTCCATCATCGCGGAGTGGAAGGCGTGCGAGGTGTGCAGCGGGCGGACGGTGATCTCCCGGGCGGCGAGCCGTTCGGAGAGCTGGGCCACCGCCTCGTGTGGCCCGGACGCCACGCACAGCGAGGGCGCGTTGACGGCCGCGATGGACACCCCGGGCGGCAGCAGCCGCTCGACGTCCGCAGCGGCGGCGGCGACCGAAACCATGGCTCCCGTCGGCTGGTCCTGCATGAGCTTGCCCCGCAGGGCGACCAGGCGCGTGGCGTCCGCCAGGGACAGCACCCCGGACAGGCAGGCCGCGGTGAACTCACCGATGCTGTGCCCCACCATGACGTCCGGTTCGACGCCCCAGGACAGCAGCAGCTGGGCCAGCGCGTACTCGGTGGCGAACAGGGCCGGCTGGGCGAGCGTGGTGTGGGTCAGTCCGTCCTCGGCGGGGTCGCTCGGGTAGAGCACGGTGCGCAGGTCGATGCCGAGGGGCTCGTCCAGCAGGCGGGCGCATTCGTCCATCGCCTCGGCGAACACCGGCTCGCTCTCGTAGAGGCCCCGGCTCATCCCGGGGTACTGGGCGCCCTGCCCGGGGAAGAGGAACACCACCTTCGCCGGGGCGAGGCCCGCGTCCGCGCCGCGTACCCGGCCGGGCTCCGCCCCGGACAGCAGTGCTGCCGCCTCGGCGGTGTCGGCGGCCAGTACCGCCTTGCGGTAGCGCATCGCCCCGCGACCGGTCTGGAGGGTGTGCGCGACATCGGTCAGCGGGCGCTGCGGCAGTTCGGCGAGCCGCTGGGCGACCGCCCCGCTGAGTGCGTCCAGCGCGGCCGGGGTCTTCGCCGAGAGGACCACCAGCTGCGGTCGGTCGGAGGGTGCCGTGGGAGCCGGTTCCGGCGCTTGCTCCAGCACCACGTGCGCATTGGTGCCGCCGATGCCGAACGAGCTCACCCCGATGCGACGGGGGAACGCTCCGTTCGGCCACTCGCGCAGTTCCGTGTTGACGAAGAACGGAGTGGACGGGAAGTCGATGCGCGGGTTGGGCTGCTGGAAGTGCAGGCTGGGCACCAGGGTCCGGTGCTGGAGCTGGAGCACGGCCTTGATGAAGCTGGCGATGCCCGCCGCCGACTCCAGGTGGCCGATGTTCGACTTGACCGAGCCGACGGCGCAGAACTGCGTGTCGGCGGTCTGCCTGCCGAACGCCCGGGTGAGCGCCGTGATCTCGATGGGGTCACCGACACGGGTCCCCGTGCCGTGCGCCTCGACCGCGGTGATCGAGCGGGCGGGCACCCCGCTGTCGGCGATCGCTTCGGCGACCACCGCTTCCTGTCCGCGCACGCTCGGCGCGGTGTACCCCACCTTGTCCGCGCCGTCGTTGTTCACCGCGGAGCCCTTGAGCACGGCGAGCACCCGGTCGCCGTCGCGCTGGGCGTCGGTCAGCCGCTTGAGCACCACCACGCCGACCCCGTTGCCGAAGACCGTGCCCGCGCCGTCGGCGTCGAAGGGGCGGCAGTGCCCGTCCGGCGAGTAGATCAGGCCCTGTTCGTAGCGGTATCCGACGCGGTGCGGCACCCGGACGCAGACGCCGCCGGCGAGGGCGAGCTCACAGGTGCCGGAGCGCAGTGCCGCGGCGGCCTGGTGCACCGCCACCAGCGAGGTGGAGCACGCCGTCTGCACGTTCACCGCGGGTCCGGTGAGCCCGAGCTTGTAGGCGGTCCGGCTGGCCAGGTAGTCCTTGTCGTTGTGGATCTGCAACTCGAACATCGTCGAGTCGAGCACGATCCGATGGCCGCCGAGCAGGTTGGACATCAGGTACGCGGGCATGTTGCCGCCGGCGAACACCCCGGCGGTACCGGACCGGGCGGGGTCGATCCCGGCGTGTTCCATCGCGTGCCAGGCGCTCTCCAGGAAGAGCCGCTGCTGCGGGTCGAGCAGCGCCGCCTCCCGTGCCGTGAAGCCGAAGAACCTGGCGTCGAAGAGTGCGATCCCTTCGAGCGTCGGCGCGACCGGTACGTAGTCGGGTCCGCTGATGAGGTCCTGGCTGAGCCCCTCGGCCCGCAGTTCATCCTCGGTCAGGCGTTCGATCGACTCCACGCCGGAGCGCAGGTTGTGCCAGTAGGCGTCGAGGTCAGGGGCGCCGGGGAACCGGCCCGCCATCCCGACGACGGCGATGTCGACGACAGCGCCGTCGTATTGAGCACCCGAGACGGGGACTGCGGATGTCACCGGAGAATCTCCTTTGCAGACGAAGCATCGACCACGGGTCCGTACGCATCAGCTAGGGGTGGGTCGGGTCGGGCAGCATGAGGCGTTCGACGCGGTAGTCGGTTGCGCCGTCCACGCACAGGTCGGCGCAGACCTTGCCCAGCAGCGGCACGAACTTGAACCCCCACCCACCGGTGGCGATCACCACGTTGTCCCCGCCGTCGAACAGTCCCTCGGCCGTGCCGAGGAAGAACTGCCGTTCGGGGTCGGCGGGCAGGACGGCCAGACAGGTCTCGCGGGCCAGCGGTCGCGCGTCCACCAGGGGCAGGTGCCGGTCGACCCAGTCGCACACCCGGGACACGTGGCGCGGGTCCGGGCTGCCGGTCGCCCGTTCGGGATCGTCCAGCGGGTTCACCTCGAACACGGGACCGACCCGGACCACGTCGGTGTCCTGCCACGCGTTGGGCGGGAAGCCGTAGAACAGGTTGGTGTCCTCTTCGGTGGGTTCCTGGAAGACGAACCAGAACGGGTACCGGGCCCGGGGGTCCCGTTGCCGCAGGGTCACCAGCGCCATCTCGAAGACGTTGAGGTCCAGTCGGGCGCCCAGGGGTTCCAGCAGCCGGTTCACGTAGGGGCCGTTGGCCAGTACCACCTTGCCCGCCCGGCACCAGCCGCGGGTGGTGCGCAGCCGCACGCCCTCGCCGTCGGGCACCAGTTCCTGCACGGACTCGCCCGCCCGCAGCACGACCCCCGCCGATTCGCTCAGCCGGAGCAGGCCGTCCACCGTGGCCCGCACGTCGACCGCTCCGCCGTCGGGCTGCACGAACCCCTCGAAGTGGCGGGGTAGGTCGGCGAAGCCGTAACGCCGCTCGATGTCGGCGGCGGTGAGCCATTCGTAGGGGATGGACAGCTTGTCCATGGTCCGGGCGGTCGCCGAGATCTTGCCCTCGTTGGTGGCCACGTCGATGTCGCCGAACCACAGGCTGCCGAAGGCGTGCAGCAGTTGGTGCCCGCTGGCCCGTTCGAGTTCCCGCCACAGGGGCAGGGCTTCCCCGGTCAACTGGCACAGGTCCGGCTCGGTGTACTGCAACCGCCAGTGCCGTTCCGCCCCGCTGGTGCCGCACTGTTCGTTGCCGAAGGCGAACTGCTCGAAGACCGCCACGCGTGCGCCGCGGCGAGCGGCGTGCCACGCCGAGGCGAGACCGACCGGGCCTCCGCCGACCACAACGATGTCGTAGTGCTCTACTTCGGACACTGCGGGTTTCCCTCCACCTTGTGCGCCGTTCCCGACGTGATCGGTACGTTTCGGACCTCCTGACGGAGGACGGTGTCCAACCTGGACACCACTTGGTCGACCTGCCGGTCGGTCATTCCCGGATGGCACGGCAGGTTGACCTGTTGCTCGAACCACATGCGCTCGGCCACCGGGCACTCACCGGCGTCGTGGTCCCTGGCCCGCCATTCGGGGAGCAGGTGCAGGGGGAAGTACCGCAACTGCATCTGCACGCCGAGTGCGTCGAGCCGGGACACCAGCCGGTCCCGCAGGATGCCGCTGGCCGGGTCGACGAAGAACGTGTACAGGTGGTAGCCGTGCCGGACCGGGTCGGGGCCCTCCTGCATCCGGACGCCGGGGAACTGTTTGAGCACCTCGGTGTAGGTGGCGGCGATCTCGGTCCGCCGCCTCACCAGTTCGTCCAGTTTGGCCAGTTGCACGATGCCCACCGCCGCGTTCGGCTCCGCGAGCGTGGCGTTCGTGCCGCCGTAGCGGATCGCGGCGCAGCCGTGGGTGAAGGCGAAGCCGGGATGCATCATCCACGGGTGCGCGCTGGTGCGCTCCCCGATGGCGCGCACCTTCTCGTGGTAGACCGCATCGGCCTCGTTGGACCGGATGCGGTCCACCCGGTCGGCCAGCGTCCGATCGAACAGCGTGATCATCCCGCCCTCACCGAGGGTGGTGATGTTCTTGCTGGAGTGGAAGCTGAAGCAGCCGATGTCGGCCAGCGTGCCGGGTTTGCGGCCCCGGTACTCGGAGCCGAGCGCGTGCGCGCAGTCCTCGATGACCGTGATGCCGTGCCGACGCGCGATCGCCATGATGGGGTCCATCTCGCACGGCAACCCGCCGTAGTGCACCAGGATCAGCGCCTTGGTGCGACTGGTGATCAACGATTCGAACTGCTCGGGTCCGATGTTCAGCGAGACCGGGTCTACATCACAGAAGCGCACCTTTACCGGGTAGTTCAACAGCGGCTGTGCGCTGGCCTTGTAGGTCTGCGGGGTGACGATGACCTCGTCCCCGACGTCCAGGTCGAGCAGGCGTATCGCGATCTCCAGGGCGACGGTCCCGCTCGTCACCGAAAGCGCGTACGGCACGGAGAGGTATTCACGGAAACACCGCTCGAACTCCTCCCGACATCGCCCCCCCGACAGGTTCTCACCAGAGTTGACCAACTGGGCTAGCACTCCGATTTCCTGCTCTCCGAGCACGGACCCGAGTTGCGGGTAAGGAATTGCGTACGACTGTTCCACCGCCCACCTCCAAGACCCCCAACTGCCTGAACACCGTGTCACCCGAGGGGTCGGGCATCGGTGCGTCTATCTGAGACGACACCGTCCTGAGAATCAGGAAGAATCTTTCACGGCTACCACCGCACGCCGCAGGCTTGCGATATTTGTCCGGCATAACCCAAGAATCTCAAATCCCGCCACCATCGGGAATACACCGGTTGATCTAATGCCGTTCTACGACCTCACCACATCGCACCTGAGTTGGGGGTGGATGACGATCAGGATTCACCGAGTTCGATGGAACAGGTGTGCAGGTGGGCTCACTGAACTGCCGGTTTTGCCTGAGGCTCGAACGGCTACGGACCGCCTACGACCGACGTACTAGGCCATTGTCACGCCAGCAGGTGTCGATTAGCCTCGGCCTGCGCCGCCGCAACGCCGTTCCGCAAGAATGCGGAAACGTCGCCACCCCGGATCTTCACCGTCTGACAACAAGGGGACGTCACCGTGTCCGTGGACATACTGAAAAAGCTGTTGCTGGATATCGGGATCGCGGGGGAAAAGCTGGACGAGATCCAACCGTTTACCCGAATCCGAGCCGATCTCGGCCTCAGCTCGATCGAAACCACCGACTTGGAGATCCAGTTGCGCGAACGATTCGACGTCACGATCAACCTGTGGGACCAGGTCGACTACACGATCGAACAGCTGGCGGGCGGCATCCGGGAGACGCCCCGATGAGCCCGCTCGACGCCCGGCCGCTGGATCCGGACGTACCCACGATCGACCGGCAACGGGCCGAGGGCTATCTGCGCTCCGGGCTGTGGCGCGAGGAGCGGATCGCCGATCTGCTGCGGGCCGCACGGCTGCGTTCCCCCGATCGCCGTGCTGTGGTCAGTGGGACGACGACGCTGTCGCACGGCGAGCTGCACCGGGCGGTCACCGTGGCCGGACGACGTCTGGAAGGACTCGGCGTACGCGCCGGCGACCGGGTGGTGGTGCAACTGCCCAACTGCACGGAGTTCCTGGTCCTGACCCTGGCACTGATCGACATCGGGGCTCCCCCGGTCCTGGTGCTGCCCGGGTTCGGCGAGTACGAACTCAGTCATGTGGTGCGCACCGCCCGACCGGTCGCCCTCGCCGTGCGCACGGACACCAGGTCGGCGCTCACCACGGAGTCGACTCGACGCCTGCGGAAGGAGCACGCGTCCCTGAGGCACGTCCTCGCCCTCGGTGACGGCACGGCCGGGGACGTCGACCTCGCCGCGCTGTGCGACCCGGGCGCACCCTGGGACGAGCAGGGTGCGGCGGCCACCACCGCGGCACACCGGAGCGACGGTCGTGCTGGGGACGCCGCCGTGTTCCTGCTGTCCGGCGGCACCACCGGGCCGCCGAAGGTGATTCCCCGGGGCAATGCGGGTTACGCCTACATGATCAGGGCGGCCACGGAGATCGCCGAGGTCACCGAGGACTCCGTCTGTCTGGCCGTGATGCCCGCCGCACACGGCTTCGTGCTGAACTGCCCCGGGGTGCTGGGCACCCTGGCCGCGGGCGGCACGGTGGTGCTGGGCGACCCCACCGATCCCCGGCAGGCGTTCGACCTGATCGAGCGGGAACGCGTGACGCACTGCGCACTCGTGCCGACCGTGGCGATGCAGTGGCTGACCGCCGCGGCTGAGACGACCGCCGACCTGAGCAGCCTGCGGGTGATCCAGGTCGGCGGCGCCCGCCCCGTTCCCGAACTGGCAAGCCGGATCCGCTCCGTGCTGGGCGCCACGCTCCAACAGTGTTACGGCATGAGCGAGGGCCTGCTCTGCTACACGCGACTCACCGACGACGAGACGGTCATCGTCCACACCCAGGGGCGCCCCACCTCCCCGATGGACGAGGTGCTGATCGTGGACGAACAAGGCCGTCAGGTCCCGGACGGCACCACCGGGGAACTCCTCACCAGGGGGCCGTACACCGTCGCGGGCTACTACCGGGACCCGGCCGCCACGGCGAAGGCGTTCACCCCGGACGGCTTCTACCGCACGGGCGATCTGGCGACCAGGACACCCGAGGGCGACCTCGTCGTCAACGGCCGGGTGCGCGACATCATCAACCGCGGCGGCGAGAAGATCCCGGCGGAGGACCTGGAGCTGATGGTCGCGCGGCACCCCGCCGTGCGGGCTTCCGCTGCCGTCGGCGCACCGCACGAGCTGTACGGAGAGGTCGTCCACCTGTACGTCGTGCCGGAAACGGGACAGGAACCCACCCTGTTGGAGCTGCGCCGGTTCCTGCGCGCACTCGGGTTGGCCTTCTTCAAGCTGCCCGAACAGATGGAGGTCGTGGCGCAGTTGCCCACCACGGCCATCGGCAAGATCGACAAGAAGGCACTGCGCGCGAGCATCGCGCGACGCCAGGCTGCGGAGGCATAGGGCGTGAGGCATCGCATCGACGCGGACCTGATCATCCCCGGGTCGGGAACACCCACCGTCAACGGCACCGTGGTGCACGCCGACGGCCGCATCCAGTTCGCGGGACCGACGGCCCAGCTGAGCGAGGACGACCGGTCGTTGGAGCCGACGCGGGTCACCGCCCTGCTGCCGGGCCTCTGGGACTGCCACGTGCACTTCGCCGGCATCCGCGGTCGGGTGAACACCGAGGAACTGATGCTCACGCCCGAGGCGCTGGCGGTCGCCCGCAGCGTCAAGGACGCCGAGGCGGCCCTGCGCGCAGGGTTCACCAGCCTGCGGGACATGGGCGGCCACGGCTGCGTGCTCGCGGAAGCCGTCCGGGAAGGCACCCTGGTCGGCCCGAACATCTACAGTGCGAACCAGGTCATCGGGCAGACGGGTGGGCACACCGATGCGCATCGCCTGCCCTACCGCTGGGTGACCGACCCGTGCCGGTCCGGCGGGACGCTCCGCATCGCCGACGGTGTGGACGAGTGCGTCCGAGCCGTGCGCCTCCAGCTCAGGGCGGGGGCCGAGGTGATCAAGATCTGCACCTCGGGCGGCGTGCTGAGCGAGGTGGACAACCCGCACCACCAGCAGTACCGCAGCGAGGAGTTGCACGCGATCGTCACCGAGGCCGCACGGGCGGACCGGGTCGTCGCGGCGCACTGCCACGGACGGGCCGGGATCCTGGCCGCGATCGAGGCCGGGTGCCACACCATCGAGCACGGCACCGAACTCGACGAGGAGTGTGCCGGCCTGTTGGCCGAGCGGGGCATGATGCTGGTGCCCACGCGCACCATCTACGAGGCGCTGCGGCACAACGTCGCCGCCCTGCCGCCCAGTTGGCGGGACCGTTTCGCGCTCATGGCCGAGCGGCACCTCAGGGCGATCCAGCTCGCGCACCGGGCCGGGGTCTCCATCGCGCTGGGTACGGACCTGGGTACGAGCGACCGGAACGGACCGCTCTCCTGGGGCAAGCACGCCAGTGAGTTCGCCCATCTGATCACTGCGGGACTGAGCCCGCTGGAGGCGATCGAGGCGGCCACGGCCCACGGCCCCGACACGCTCGGGCCCCGCGCCCCGCGGTCCGGTCGGTTGGCCGTCGGTTACGACGCCGACCTCCTGGCGGTGGACACGGACCCCCTGACCGACGTCACGTTGCTGGCCGACCAGGACCGCATCACCCATGTGTGGAAGTCCGGGGAACTCGTCCACCGGCGCAGTGCCGACGACGCCGTCGACCGGACTGGGTGAGCGCACGGCCGCCCGACCGTCGCGCCACGGGGTCCCGCGGGCACGGAATCCGGGCGGCGCGGGCCACCACGACCTGAAGAAACCGTCCGCGACCGTGCGGACGGTTTCTTCGGGTCGGCGCCGGCCCGACGTTCCCGAAGGGCCGGTTCGCCGAACCTCAGCTGCTCCGGTCCCAATCGGCGATGAACTGCGACATCGACAGCACCCCCGAGTTCACCTGGGCGAAGGCGTCCATGGCCGGCTGGTTCCCCTCGATGTTCTCCAAGAGTTTCTGCAACTCCGGGGGAAGGGGTTCCAGTGTGGAGACCTGCATCGTGAAATCGTAGACCGGTTGCGCATGCTGATCACGGGCCGACTGGTAATCGGCCATCGCCACGTCGAACGGCTGCCGCCCGGACAGGGCGTCGTCCAGGCCACTGGCGCAGAGCTCAGCGGAAACGAACGCATCACTGATTCCCTGGGCGGTGAAGAAGTCCTTGCAGTAGCCGGCGTCACCGACCAGCGCCCAGCCGGGCCCGTAGGGCTTGCGGAAGTAGTTCGGGAGGGCGGCACCGACCACCCGTGCCTCACGCTTGGCCCCACGAATGCGCTCGGCCCACGCCGGCGCCAACTCGAAGTTCTTGAGGTAATTGCCTTCGAGGTCCTTCTTCACCTCGTTGAACTCCGCGAACGGCCAGCAGCCACCGACCAGGGTCAGACCGTCGTGCGTCGGCCACGCCCCGAACCCGCGGTAGGGGCGGGAGTGCGCCCTGAAGACGCCGTCCATGTCCAGCCCGCTGTAGTAACTGTAGTAGCCGCACATCAGTTTGGGGTTCTCGTTGTACTGCGGGGCAGCCACCGCCCGCGCCACCAGCGAGTGCAGTCCGTCCGCGCCCACCACCACCCGCGCCCGCTCGGTCACCACCGGACCGTCCTGCTCCCGCCCGCGCACCCCCACCACCCGGCCGTCGTCGTCGAAGACGACCTCAGAGATCGTGAAGCCCTCCCGGACCTCCACGCCCGCCTCGACCGCCGCGTCCACCAACAGCTTGTCCAGCACGATCCGACGCGGTCCGTACGCCACCGGTTCGGCCACGGTGCCGGGACCGCCCGTGAGCACGACGGAACCGAAGTCCAAGGCGTACGTGTGGATGGGCGGACACCCCGTCGACACGAGTCTGTCCAGCAGGCCCCACCTGCGCAGTGCCGCGACGCCCGGCGGGTGCACCAGATGCGTCGACAGCGTGTCACTGGGGAAGGTCGCCCGGTCCACGACCAGGACCCGGTACCCCTTCCTCGCCAACAACATCGCGGTCGGTGACCCCGCGCACCGCGCTCCCACGACGATCACGTCGTAACCGGTTCCGCTCATGCTTCGCTCCTGCCCGCTGTCCTGTGGTGGTTCTTCGGATGGGTGCTGCTCGACCCAGCGCCGGCCTCGGGGCCTCCCACGGACGCCCGCCCGGGCCGACCGCTGCGATCCGAGGGCCCGTGTCGGTCGGGACGCGTCGTTCTCCCGCGGTCGAGGCGGACGGGGGGCGGTGGCCGCGCAGTTGCTCGCCACGCTCACCGTCCGCACGGTGAAGTCGAGCCGAGAAGCGCCGGGACATCCGATGGCGACATTCCGCTGGCCGCGCTCATTTCCTGCCGCGGCCCGATCGATGGTGAGCATGCGAACGCCTGGTCCCCATCGCTCCTGCTTTTCTCTCTCAGCGGAGAGGCAGCACACAGCAGACTACGCACACCGCCATGACTACGGCAACGAGACTAAATCCACGGTTGTAAAACCAGGCGTTCCATCGGATGACGACCTGGGGCTAGCGGCCGAAGTATCCAGCCTTGTACCTTCGGAAGGGACTGCGGAGGCAACACAGAGACTTTCACATCTGGCCGCCCGAGTGTGAAACACATTCACCATCCGCGTCTACTCAGCCGACCATTGAAAGAGAATGCCGAGGAGCAAGGCAATGACCTCACGTGCCGCATCCGCACTCGACAATTCGTGGGATAGCCCGCCGGAGGCGCAGGACCTCATTCAGGAAGCAATGGCCTGGCATTTCGACCCGAAGACCGGTTCCCCGTTCTGGCAGGAGCTGGGGAAGAAACTGGCCTTCGACCCGCGCAAGGACGTGCGGACCGTGGAAGACCTTTCCCTGTTCCCCAACGTCGTTGACGAGCTGCGCAACGTCCGGATAGAAGACCTGGTGCCCAGGGGCTACGGCAGCATCGACGCACTGCCCACGCCTCCGGTGGTGGGCGAGAGCGGCGGAACGACCGGCTCGCCCAAGCGGGTGTTCGTCCTGCCCGACGTCCGCGAGCAGTCCTGGGCCTGGTACCACCACCGTTTGGTCGAGCACGGCATCGCCACGGGTGACAACTGGCTCGGCGTCATGCCGGCCGGACCGCACATGGCCGGCATCCTCGCCCAGGACACCGCCGTACGGTTCCGGAGCGTCTTCTTCACCCTCGACCTGGACCCCCGTTGGGCGAAACTCGTCACCGCCCGCGGCGCCGTCGGCGAGCTCAAGGAGTACGTCAACCACCTGGTCAACCAGATCGAATGGATCCTCCAGAGCCAGGACATCCGCGTGATGGTCATCACGCCGCCGCTCATCGAGGCGGTCTGCCAACGCGAACACCTGGTGGACCTGATCAACGCGAAGGTCAACACGATCATCTACGGCGGCACGTCGATGGACGAGGACACGCGCCATCTGTTGCGGACCGAGGTCTTCCCGCAGGTCAACTTCGTCAGCATCTTCGGCAGCACGATGATCTTCTGTGCGATGCCGGAACGGCCCGGGGCACCGGCCGGCGAGTCCCCCGTCTTCGACCCGCCGTCCCCGTTCTCCATGTTCTCGGTGGTCGATCCCGCCACCGGGCAGAACGTGGCCTACGGGGAACGGGGTCAAGTGGTCACGCACCACATCACACGGAACCTGTTCCTGCCCAACAACCTCGACCGGGACACCGGCATCCGTCATCCGCACCGACTCGGTTACCCGGGCGACGCGGTGTCGGAGATCAAGCCGGTCCAGGAGTTCGGCGACGCCGCCGTGATCGAAGGGGTCTACTGACGTGCGGAGCCCGTCCACCGCACCGGCACAGCTCCACGCCCTCGGCATCGGAGGGCCGTACCAGAGCCGCAACCGCGAAATCGTCCGGGCCGTCACCTCCGAACCGGTGGCCGAACTGAGCCTCGTGCCCTGGTTGTTCGCCCAGCGGAACATCCGGGCGCTGCGCCGGGCCACCCCACCGGATCCGGCGCGCCGCAACAAGCTCCTGACCAGGGCGGGTTGGCTCTTCGCCAGCGGCTCGGTAGACGGGGTCTCCCCCGATGCGTACCACCGGACCGTGGCCGAGGTGTCCGGCATCCCCATCTCCGTCGTACGGCACTTGGCCCAGGAGGTCGGCGCCTACGCGGCGACCGCGTGCGAGAGCGTGCGCCAAGCCCGCCCGCTCGGGGCGGCGGACAGTTGGCGCGACGAGCGCACCAAGCTCGGCGCCGGGGTGTGGACCCGCCGCGGTGAGGTCCTGATGGTGCACGCGCCGGCCAACTCCCCCGCCGTGCACACCGCGTGGCTGGACGCGCTGGCCCTCGGCTACCGGGTGGCGATCCGACCGTCCGGGCGGGAGCCCTTCACCGCCCACCGGCTGGTCGCCGCACTGCGGCAGGTGGGCTACGACAACGACCAGGTCGTCCTGCTGCCCACGGACCACCCGACGGCCGACCGGCTCGTCGCCGAAGCGGACGTCGCCATCGCGTTCGGCGCCGACGAGGTGGCCCGGAAGTACGCGGCCAGCACCCTCGTCATGCCGTTCGGGCCCGGCAGGTCGAAGATCCTGCTCACGTCCGGGGTGGACGTCGTACGGCACCTGGACACCATCACGGAGTCCATCGCCAGTCACGCCGGCACCGGCTGCGTGAACGCCACCGCGGTGTTCGTGGAGGGCGATCCCGCACCGGTCGCCCAGGCGATCGCCACCCGGTTGGGCGGGCTCCCCTCGCTGCCGCCGGGTGACGAGCGCGCCAGGCTGCCGGTCCGCCAGGCCGCCGTCGCACGCACCGTGGACGCGTACCTGTGGGCCAAGGCGGGGAACGCACGTCCGTTGTTGGGTGCGGACACCGTCGTCCACGAACTCGGTGACGGTTCGGCGGTGTTGCGCCCGGCGGTGTTCCTGCTCGACCGCCAGGACGCCCCGCAGGCCCGCATCGAGATGGGGTTCCCCTGCGTGTGGGTCCTGCCGTGGCGACGCGAGGGCGACTGGATGGCGCCGTTGCGCGACACCCTGTCGCTCACGGTCTTCACCGACGACGGCGAGCTCATCGAGTCGCTGGTCACCGAGCCGACGATCAACAAGATCCACGTCGGCGACCATCCGACCACCTGGACGCGCCCCGGCCTTCCCCACGAGGGATACCTCGGCGAGTTCCTCATGCAGACCAAAGCGGTCGTCGTCGGCTGACCGCGCCCCCGACACATGCGGGTCCGACCGGCGAACCGCCGGTCGGACCCGGTGGACTGCACCACCTCGCCGACTACTCGGGCACGGTCGCCTCGATCATGTGCAGGGACGAGTCCACCGGGCGCACCCCGTGCACGGTCAGGCCGGCCCGCTCCGCGATCTTCAGCAACCCGGCTCGGGTGTGCTTCTGACCGCCGATGACGAGCAGCATCCGCAGGTCCATCGCGGAGGCGAGCTGCTGCCCGGGGCCGTCGGCGTCGACGAAGTTGTCCACGATGACCATCCGGGCTCCCGGCCGCGCCGCCTTCACCGCATTGCGCAGGATCAGGACCGACCGGTCCTCGTCCACCCCCAGGATGTTCTTGAACAGGTAGAGGTCCGCCTGCACGGGAACCTCCTGGAGGCAGTCGCCGGGCACCAACTGCACGCGGTGGGCCAGCTCACCGCCGGGGTGCACCCGGGCGTCGGCGTGCGCCACCACGTCGGGCAGGTCGAGGAGGAACCCCCGGAGCTCCGGGTGCCGTTCCAACACCGTGGCGAGGACGAGCCCCTGCCCCCCACCGACGTCGGCGATCGTGTCGACACCGGACAGCGGGAGCAGGTCGGCGAGGACGGCCGCGGACAGCTTGGTCTGCTGGGTCATGGCGCGGTCGAAGGTCTTCGCGGACTCCGGCCACTGTGTGTGCAAGTGCTCGTAGAACTTCCGGCCGTGCTCCTGGGTGAACACTTCGTTTCCGGTCCGGACCGACTCGTCGAGACGGCCCCAGAGCGACCAGAGCCACGGCTCGGTGCACCACAGCACGAGGTGCTTGAGGCTGTGCGGGGAGTCCTCGCGCAGGGCCAGCGACATCTCCGTGTGGACGAACGCCCCTTCGCCGTCCTCCGCGAACACGCCGTAGGACGTCAGCGCTCGCAGCAACCGTCGCAGGGCCGCCGGATCCGCGCCGACCGCGGTCGCGAGTTCCTCGGCCGTCGCGGGCGCGTCGCCGAGGGCCTCGGGCAAGCCCAGGGTGACGGCCGCGCGCACGGCAGCCGCACGTGCAGCGCTGAGCGCGTGCTCCAGCAAGCCCGACGCCAGGGACTCGGCCGACTTCGCACTGCTCATGACGGACACCTCTCTCTGCCAATCCAACCATCTTTGGTCATCTGCCGGTTCAGCGCTGTGCCCGTCGACCCGTGCGACGGGCGCCCCGTTCGTCGTCAGGGCGTGAGGCGGTGTGCGTCCTGGTTCCGCAGGATCGTGCAGGCGTCCCGTAGCGCGGACTCCGTCCGTGCGATGTCCTCGTCCGTCAGGAAGATGGACGGTTCGAATCGGACGGAGTTCCCTGCGGGCCCGATCGGCAGGACGCGTATCCGGTGCTCGCGCAGGATGTACGCCGCGATCAGGTACCCGAGCATCCCTGAGCGGGCCTTTTCCTGCATGAGTTCCGACGACACGTTCGAGTGGTCCCGGAACTCCAGGGCGAGCATGAGGCCGATGCCTTCCACGGTGTCCACGACATCCGGGAAATCGGACTTGACCGAGTTGAGCATGCCCTTCAGTCGGTTGCCGCGCTCGGCAGCCACCTGGTACGCCCGGCCGTCATCGGCCTCCAGCATCTCCAGCACCTTCAGGGCGATGGCTCCGGAGAACCCGTCCTTCGCGAAGGTGGAGCTGTGCATCACCTCGAACTCCGGGCGGAAGCGGTCCTGCCGGAAGAGCGCCACGGAGTTCTTGGCGACCCCGCCGCCGATGCTCTTGGCCAGTGCGTAGTAGTCGCCCTGCAACCCCATGTGGGAGCTGGCCAGGAAGGCACCCGTGCGCCCCATGCCGCTGTGGATCTCATCGATGACCAGGGGGCAACCGACCGCGTCGCACAGCGCCCTGATCTCGCGGGCAGCCGCTTCCGTCACCGGTCGCATGCCGTTCGCTCCCTGGACCGGCTCGACGAAGAAGGCTCCGATCACGGGGAAGTCCCGCTCCACCACCTGCACCACGCCGTCGCTCACCACGACGTCCAACAGGCTCTCGCGGAGGTCCTCGATCGCCTTCGCCATGGTTTCCGGCTGATCGGCCCGGAGGAAGCGGGTCGAGGAGGCCAGCGAGGTGAACGGCGTCCGCCAACTCGGGTTCTGGGTCAGCTGCACGCTGGCGACCAGTTTGCCGTGGAAGGCGTTCTCCAGCGCCAGGTGCACGGGCTTCTTCGTCGCCAGATGCGCATTCCGGCGCTCGATCTCGGAGACCAGCGATTCGAGTGCGTCGCTGCCGTCAGGAACTCCACCGACCGGCACGTACGGGTTCTCGGCCACGGTGGCCCGCCCTGCACTGACCTCCGCTCGCGCATCCTCGATGTGCGCGGCGACGTCATCGGTGAGCTTCGACACCCGGGCCTGCCGCTCCAGCTCCGCATGCTTCAGGCAGATCTCGATGGCCTCGGCGCCACTGTTGGCGAAGATCGCCGAGTAGTGACGGTCGTCGTTCGTCTCGCGTCGCAGGATGCCGTTGAGCACCGCCGCTACGTCGTTGGCATGGGGTTGCCGGGACAACTGGACGAACACCGGGACCTGCTGGTCCAGAACGGACTTCGCATGCTCTCTGATGTCCCGGTTGTTATGGCCGAAGATCAAGGAGCCGAAGCCGCACACGTAGTCGAGAACGGCAACTTCCTGACCCTCTTCGTCCACGAAGTACAGCGTGTTCTCTGCTGCTCGCGTGTACGCGATGTCCAGCCCCACGCTGCGCAGCCAACCGTTCAACAGACGGTCTGCAAAGATGTGCTCGTCGGTCGGGTTTCCCATGCCGTGCCTCTATTCCTTGAGGAATCCTGCTCCAGGTGCGCAACCACTCATTCATTTCACGTGATTCTCGACGCTACAGGCGGGCATCCGCACCGGCAACGGGTTTAGATCTCCAGGTTTAGCCGGACTCGAACTTTCGTTTATGTTCCTCATTGTCAACCCCACTGCCAGGGTAGGGTGATCTGACGACTTAACAAGTCCACACCGGCTATGCGACCGCTCCACCTTCCGGTCCGGACAGCAGAGATGGCGGACAGCTCATGAAGCATGACAACACCTATGACGAAGAGGGAAATGGGCCGGCCTATTTAACGCCACGTTCCACCAAGGTCACACCCGACGACATCCGTTACGAGAACCTGCGTCGCACGTACAACTACCGGTTCGCCGCGAATCCCGACTACTTTCGGCTGGTTCATTCTCCTCAGCAGGTCGAGGAGGCGGTCCGCGAGGCGGTCACCGAAAGAAAAAGGATCACGGTGCGATCGGGCGGCCACTGCGGCGAGGACTTCGTGGCCGCACCCGATGTTGAAGTGATCTTGGATCTCTCTCCGATGTCCCATGTCGGATTCGACCGGGAACGCCATGCCTTCGTCATCGAGGCGGGTGCTCGTGTGGGAAAGATGATCAATGATCTCTTCCACCACTGGGGGGTGACCGTCCCGTGCGGCTTCTGCATGGGAGTGGGAGCGGGCGGCCACATCAGCGGGGGTGGTTACGGGCCCCTCTCCAGGCTGATGGGGCTGAGCGTCGACCATCTGTACGCGATCGAAGTGGTGGTCGTGGACGGGAACGGCGAGGTGTCGACGGTGGTGGCCACCCGTGAGGAGGACGATCCGAACCGGGATCTCTGGTGGGCGCACACCGGTGGCGGCGGAGGGAACTTCGGCGTGATCACCCGGTACTGGATGCGCTCCCCCGGAGCGTCCGGCACCGATCCGGCCGACCTGCTGCCCCGCCCGCCGGGCGCGCTGCACATCGCAGAGGTCAGCTGGCCGTGGGACCGGCTCGCCGAGGCGGACTTCGTCCGGTTGATCAGCAACTTCACGGACTGGCAACTGGCGAACAGCGCGGCGGACTCACCGAACATCGACCTGTACGCCCTCGTCAACTGCCTGCACCGGTCGGCGGGGAACATCGCCATGAACGCGCAGATCCCGGCGGATTCGCCGGACGCGCAGGTCCGCATGGACCGTTTCCTCGAAGAACTCAACGCCGGCGTCGGGGTCGTCCCGACGGTCAGACGGCAGTCCCTGCCGTGGCTGGCAGCGACCCAGTACCTGGCGGTTCCCGATACCGGACCGACCGCCCTCGCCCTGCGCTGCAAGGTCAAATCGGCGGACCTGCGCGCTCCGCACGGTGCGGAGCAGTTGGCGACCATCTACCGGCACCTCACCCGGGACGACTACCGGGGCACCTACTCGGCGCTGGAGTACATCGCCTACGGCGGCAAGGTCAACACCGTGGCCTCCGATGCCACCGCCATACCGCGGGGCGCCCTGCTGAAGACGTTCTACATGGTGACCTGGCAGGACCCGGCCGCGGACGAGGAGCACCTGCGGTGGATCCGGGAGTTCTACCGCGACGTGCACGCGTCGACGGGCGGGGTGCCGGTCCCGAACGAGATCAACACCGGCGCCTACATCAACTACGCGGACGTCGATCTGGCCGATCCGGAATGGAACGCGTCCCCCGTCCCGTGGCACGCGCTGTACTACGGCGAGAACTATCCCAGGTTGCAGGAAGTCAAGGCGAAGTGGGACCCGTTGAACGTCTTCCACCACGCCTTGTCCGTCACCGCAACGCCATGAGACGCGGGCCGGACGACGGAAGAACCGCTCCTCGGCCCGCCACGTGACCACCCGGTGGGACTCGACGGCCCCTGCGGGCGCCTCCCCCGGGAACGGAACGGCCCGGTGCCGTCCCGACCACCGCA
Source organism: Streptomyces sp. NPDC127068 (assembly GCF_042724695.1). Lineage (NCBI taxonomy): Bacteria > Bacillati > Actinomycetota > Actinomycetes > Kitasatosporales > Streptomycetaceae > Streptomyces > Streptomyces sp. NPDC127068. Next base: position 63,312 of record NZ_JBHXEN010000034.1, read on the forward strand.
CCGATCCACGGCGGCCCTCCTCGGAGCCCGTCGACGGATCGAGCGGCGCACCACCCGAGCACTCGGGGCCGCAGGGCCACCGGTGGACCACCGGAGCCGTCACCCGACGGACACCCCGGCGGATTCCTCATGCGGACCAGGGCCGTCGACCTCCCCGCGGCACCCGCCTTCAGGAAGGAACACCCATGACACCGTATGCAGACGAACCCCAGTACACCGACGGGGAAGGACCGGTGACGTCATGACGGTCGAAGCCGACGCCCGCCGCACCGTGGTCGCGGGGATCTTCGGGACTCTGGCCACCCAGGCGATCGGCGCCGCCGCGCGCCTGGACCTGGCCGACCGCATCGGCGACGGGGAGGCCGAATCCGTCGAGCTGGCCTCGGCCTGCGGCCTGCCCGCGGAACAGTTGGAGCGGCTGCTGCGCTCCCTGGCCTCGCTCGGCCTGTGCGCCGAGCGCACGCCGGGCCGGTTCGCCCTCACCGAGGCGGGCGCCCTGCTCCGCCAGGACCACCCGGCCTCCCTGCTGGCCTTCGCCAAATTCCTGACGCACCACGTCTTCCAGCGCAACTGGCTGAACCTGGAGGAGTCGTTGCGCACCGGTCGGGCCGCCTTCGACACGGAGTTCGGCGAGCCGGTCTACGACTACATGTCGGGCAAGCCGGAGTTGGCCGCCCTGTTCCACGCGGCCATGAGCAAGCGGCACCTCCCCGTGGAGATGGCCTCGGCGATCTCCACGGCCTACGACCTGGGCCGCTTCAGCACGATCACCGACGTCGGTGGCGGTGACGGCACCTTGCTCGCCGCCTGGCTCGGCCGGTTCCCCCATCTGACGGGCACCGTGCTCGAAACCGAGGCGGGGGTGGTGCAGGCGCAGTCGACCATCGCCAAGGCCGGGTTGGCGGACCGGTTCCGCGCGGTCGCGGGTGACTTCTTCACCGAGGTGCCCAAGGGCTCCGACCTGTACTTCATCAAGAACGTCATCCTCAACTGGGACGACGAGCGGGCCTGGGTGATCCTGCGCCGGGTCAGGGCGGCCATGCCGGACCACGGGAGGCTGCTCATCGCCGAGCCGGTGTTGCCCGACACCGCCAATAGGGACACCCTCAACCACGCGGCCATCGAGAACCCGTACCTGACGGACCTGCACATGCTGGTCACCATCGGCGGCCGGGAGCGCACCCGGGCGGAGTACACCGCGCTCTGCGCACGGGCCGGGCTGCGCGTCACGGGGGTCGTGCCGCTGGAGCAGGAGCTCAACGCATCGCTGATCGAGGCCGTGCCCGACACCGCCCCCTGAGTCCGGGGTGGCGGTAGTGGGGTCGACCCACTACCGCCACCCGGTACGACGACGACACCGTGCTCCGCCGCAGGACGGGACGCCGATCGTCGACGGCCCGGTGCGGGCGGCGCCGCCGACGATCCAGCGAGTGCACTGTGGTCCTGGGGGTCAGCCACAGACGACCGGGCGGTTCAGCAGCGTTCCGTCGTCATCGTCCGGAACCCGTTCCCGGTGCGGGGGAACGGCGGGGGATCAGGAAGGCGTGTCCTCCCGACACTGGTACGGAACCAGCCCCTGGCGCATGGCGATGACCACCGCTTCCGTTCGGTCCGCGACACCGAGCTTGTGGTAGACCATGTGCAGGTGGGCCTTCACCGTCTGCTCGGTGATGTGCAGGGAGCGGCCGATCCGGCGGTTCGACAGACCCTGGGCCAGCAGGTTGAGCACTTCCTTCTGGCGCCGGGTGAGGGGCAGGGGCGGCTTCTGGGGGATGCCGGACCGTGTTCCCCCTCCGAGGGAGTCACTACAGGTCTCGTCCTGAGGCCGCAACAGGGTTCTGGGTGCCCCGGCGGCTGCTGATACCTGGCTCTGGTTGCCTCGAACGGCCCGGTCCCGGTGTCGGGGGGCGACCAGGTTCTTCCGTGCGCGGCGAGCGATGTCACCGAGCTCCTGTAAAAGCGTCAACACTTCGTCGATCTGGGCGATGGCCGCCTGGGCTTCGTCTTCGTCCTGGCGTTCCGTCAACGGTATGACGTTCGCACGATCAATCACCGGGTGATTCGCCTTTCGTTTGGACGAGTCATTTTGACGAGCACTTCGGACTTCGGGGGGTCACTTCGCGATGCCAGTGAGACTAAGAAACCTGGCGATGATCCGAAGGTCAATGTGGTGAAATTCATCGACGTACGAGTCCGGGACCCGGATGCGATTGTGGCCGTGGTCACGGCTGTCGTCAACGGGCGAAACGATGTCGCGACGGCCGTCGGTCCGGGCCAGCGTGGCGGATGGCTACTGCCCCGCTCTATCGATGGCGCCGACGTTCCGTGGATATCGCGTCCCCAGTGGCCGAGATCCCCATCATGGGTCCTGGTAATCCGTTGATTTCCTCGTTGTCGGGACGGTTTTCGGCAGCATCTCGCCTCCCTTCACCTGGTCGATCACCGGAACCCGGGCCCGGTGATGTCGTTCTTCCGGCGGCCGTCCTTCAGCGCACCGCCGATCTCCTCGGTGTGCGGGCTCTCGCCTCAACGACGGTGCCGCACGCGGGGAACAGCGCTCCACGCGGCAACGCCGTCTCGGCAACGCTCAGATCACCTCCGCGTCGAGCGCTCGACCGGCACCCCGGGCCGTTGCGTTCAGCATTTTCCCGAGGGGCCATAGTTCATTGCCTATACCTATCAAGAAACCCATGCACATTGCACCTTCCTATCAGCCGACGGGCTGTCCCGCAATCCCCGGCGAGTGCGCGACAACAGTCGCGACTGCGCGCCACCCGGCCGGAACGTCCGCATGTATCCGCTTTGTTGACGCTCCTTCACCTCGTGGCGCAACCGCGTCCGACGTCGCGTGCCGCTCCCCCGCGGATTGCGGGACAGCCCCAGGTACCCGGCACTGCCCTGTTCAGGTGGTGCGGTCAGCGGTCGCGGGTCAGCGGAGCAGTCATCGGTTCTTCACTCCCTCCGCGCGTGCGGGTAGCGGGGCGACGCGCTGTGGTGAGAACGCGAGGAGCAGGCCGCCGGTGGCCGGATGGGTCAGGTGGGTGCAGGTGACTCCGAAGACCTTCAGGACGAGTTCCGGGTTGAGCACTTCCGCGGGCGGGCCGTCTGCGACGATGCGCCCTTCGTGCAGGACGTAGAGCCGGTCGCAGTAGGTGGCCGCGAGGTTGAGGTCGTGCAGGACGCACAGCGTGGCTCGGTTCAGGTCACGCACGAGTTCGAGGAGTTCGAGTGCGGCGTAGACGTCGAGGTGGTTGGTCGGCTCGTCGAGGAGCAGCAGCGGGCTCTCCTGCGCGAGTGACCGGGCCACCAGGGCCCGTTGTCGCTCGCCGCCGGACAGGGTCGACAGCCGCCGGGTGCGGTGGTCGGCCAAGCGGACGCGCTCCAGTGCGCTGATGATCCGTGTGTTGTCCCGGCCGGTGGTGCTTTCGAACGCCCGGAGCCAGGGTCCGCGGCCCATGGCCACGAGTTCCTCGACGGTGAAGTCGAAGTCCGGGGTGCTCTCCTGGGCGACCAGGGCGGCGCGGCGCGCGACTTCACGCTGGCTGAGCCCCCGCACGTCGTCGCCGCCCAGTTCGACGCTGCCGGCGACGGGGTCGAGCGCCCGGTAGATCGTGCGCAGCAACGAGGTCTTGCCGCTGCCGTTGGGCCCGACGAGACCGACGCGTTCGCCGTCGTCGACGGTGAGGTCGCAGTCGGCGACGATCGGGGTGGAGCCGAGCCGGACGCTCACGCCGGCCAACGAGAGTCTCATGACGCCTCCGAGCGGCGCAGTAGCCAGAGGAAGACCGGTGCGCCGAGCAGGGCGGTGACGATGCCGATGGGGAGTTCCTCCGGGCGGACGACGATGCGGCAGAGCAGGTCGACGGCGACGAGGTAGATCGCTCCGAGGAGCATGGCGATCGGGAGCAGGCGTCGATGGTCGGGGCCGACGACCAGGCGCACCAGGTGCGGAACGATCAGCCCGACGAAGCCGATGCCGCCGGACACGGCGACGAGCACACCGGTCAGGAGCGAGGCCACGATCAGCAGTTGGATGCGGGCGCGGTGTACGGAGACGCCGAGCGAGAGCGCGGCGTCGTCACCGGCGGCGAGCGCGTTGAGCGTCCGGGTCTGGAGGATCAGATAGCTGCCGGCGATCAGTACGGCCGCCGCCGGCAGCGACAGGTTCGACCACGACGACGCCGACAGCGAGCCCAGCAACCAGAAGAGCACCGAGTGCGCCGCGTCCGCGTTGGCGCTGCGGAAGATCACGAAGCTGGTGGCGCCGCTGAACAGGTAGGACAGCGTCACCCCGGCGAGGATCAGACGGCTCGGGATGACCCGTCCGGCCCGGCGCGACAGCCCGAGGACCGCGATGGTGGCGACGAGGGCTCCGACGAAGGCCGCTGCCGAGGTCGACAGGCCGGCCACCGCCACCGAACCGAGCGTGATCACTACGGCGGCCATCAACCCGGCGCCCGCGGAGACTCCGAGGACGTAGGGGTCGGCGAGCGGGTTGCGGACGGTCGCCTGGAGCGTGACGCCGACGGCGGCCAGGCCCGCGCCGACGACCGCGGCCAGGAGGACGCGCGGGAGCCGCAGGTTCCACACGATCTGATCGTCCATGACGGTGGCGGACGTCTTGGCGCCGATCAGGTGATCGGCGATGACCGTGGTGACGGTCTTGAGCGGCACGCCGACGGAACCGATCGACACGGCCACGCAGACCATGACGACGAGCACGAGGAGCAGGGCGGGCACGACGAGGGGGAGAGAGGTGCGCCAGCCGCTGCGGCCGGACGTCCCCCGAGGGGCGCTCTTCGCACGCCCCTCGGCCTCGGTGGCCGCCGTCGGAGCCGGTGTGTGCTGTGACATCGCGGACCCCTACTGCGAGCGGAACGCGCTGGGGTGCAGGAAGCGTGCGACATCGACGACGCCGTCCACCGGCCTGGTGCTGCCGCGTGCGCCGGTCTTGGCCGAGTCGATCGCGAGGATGCGGCCCTTCTTGACGGCGTCGGTGTGCGGGAACGTCCGCTTCAGGAAAGCGATCGACTCCTTCTGGCCCTCCGCCGACGCGGTGAAGTCGTCGACGATGATGGCCCCGGGGTTGCGCGCGATGATCTGTTCGGCGCTGATCGGGGCGAACTGTCCCGGCAGGTCGGCGAAGACGTTCGTGCCGCCCGCCCGCTTGAGCACGTCGTGCGAGAGGCCGCCCGAGGTGACGTAGAGCTGGCCGGCGACGCGTGAGATCTCGACGACCTTGCGCTCGGGCTGCTCGGCGATGCGCTTGCGCACGTCGTCGAGCTTGCCGTGCAAACGGTCGGTCAGCGCATCGGCGCGCTTCTCCACCGCGAAGATGGTGCCGAGTTGGTCGAGGTCCGCGTCCAACGAAGCGAGTCCGGAGGTGTCCGCGGCCAGGTCCTTGGCGCAACCGCCGCTGACCACGTAGGTCGCTATGCCCAGTTTCTTCAGCTCGGCGATGGTCGGGCTGCCCTGGTTGCCGGAGACCTTCTCGATCTGATCGGTGATCAGGAGATCGGGCTTGGCGGCGACCAGCGCCTCGGTGCTCGGATTGCGCGACCCGAGGCTGGGGAGGGCGGCGAGGCGCTTCTTCAACTCGGGGGCGGGTGCGGACTCGCCGCGCGTCTTGGCGACTATCCGGTCCCCGACCCCGAGCGCGTACAGGGTGTCGGCGAGGGCGTCCGTGGTGATCACCACGCGCTTCGGGGCGCGGTCCAGTGAGAAGGTCTTGCCGCAGGACTCGAAGGTGATCGCGCCCGACCCGCCTCCCTCGCTGGAGCCGTCGTCGGTGTCCGCGCACCCCACGGCCGCGAGCGCGACGAGGGCGCTGAGCATGGCGGCTCGAAGCCGGTTCGGAACCACGCGCGGTCTGCGGCTTCGTGACGGACGGTCAAGGTGCGGATGGAGCATGAAGTGACGTTCCCTTCAACGGAAAAGACATGGAGAGGCGGTGCGCACATTATTGAATGAGACTCAGTCGCCATGTTAGGGTACCCTAATGAAATCATCAACATCACAGACGCCCGGGCTGGCCGGCCCGGGCGCTTTGTTTCGCATGCTGGCTCCGATCCGGACCCATCTGGTGGTCTGCGCGATCCTCTCGGCCCTGAGCGCGGCGGCGGGCATCGTGCCCTACATCGCCGTCGCCGAAATCGCACGACTGATGCTTGACGATCCCTCAGGCTCGGACTCGGCCATCTGGACCTGGGTCGGCATCGGCGCCGTGGGCGCCAGCCTGTGGTTGTTCCTCTTCGTACAGTCCGCTCGCGTGGGGCACTTCGCGGACGCGGCGATCCTGCACGACGTGCGCGTGCGGATCGTGCGCCACCTCGGCACGCTGCCGCTGGGCTGGTTCCGCGCCGCGGGCTCGGGCAAGGTCAAGCGGGCGATGACGGGCGACCTGGAGGAGATGCACGAGGTCATCGCCCACGCTCTGGGTCAACTGACCGGAGCGGTCACGGTGGTGACCGTCGGTGCCGGCTACCTGTTCTTCGTCGACGTCAAGATGGCGCTGGTCGTGCTCGGCGTCCTCGGCGTGATGGGCATCTTCTACCGCATCTCGATGCGCTCCATGACGACCCATATGAACCGACTGATCGCCGCCGACGCACGGATCAGCGCCGCCAGCGTCGAGTACGCCGACGGCATCCAGGTGGTCAAGACGTTCGGCACCGGGGGCCGCGTCCTGCGCCGCTTCGACGACGCCGTGGACGAGCACACCCATGCGTTCGCCGCCTGGGTCGCCGAGGTGCGCTACAGCTCCGCGGCGTCCCGGCTGTTCGGCTCGGAGATGGCCGTGCTCGCCGCCGTGACCGCCGTCGGGCTGGTCCTGGTCGACCGGGGGTCACTCGGCGTCGCCGACCTGGTGGCGTTCCTGGTCGTCGCGGTCGGGCTGCCGAACTCGATCCTGCCGGCCGTGAGTGCCGCCCAGGGCGTGCGCAAGGGCCGGATGGGCGCGGCCAACATCGAGCAGTTGCTGTCCCGCACCTCCCTACCCGAGCCGGAGCACCCGCAAACGCCGAGTGGTCACGGGGTGGAGTTCGACCACGTCTCGTTCTCGTACGACGGGGTGACCAACGCGATCGAGGACGTCAGCGCGGTGTGTCCGCCGGGCCAGGTGACCGCGATCGTGGGGCCGTCGGGCGCGGGGAAGACCACGCTCACGAGCCTGCTGCCGCGCTTCTACGACGTCACGGAAGGGGCGGTCCGGATCGGTGGCGTGGACGTGCGCTCGATCCGGTCGGCCGATTTGTTGGCCTCGATGTCCCTGGTGTTCCAGGACGTCGCACTGCTCCGGGACAGCGTGGTGGAGAACATCCGCATCGGCCGGCCCGGCGCCACGGACGAGGAGGTCCGCCGGGCGGCGGTCGCCGCGCAGATCCACGAGGTGATCGAGGCACTGCCCGACGGGTACGACACCCTGCTCGACGCCAACGGCGGCGGCCTGTCCGGCGGTGAGCGCCAGCGGTTGACGATCGCCCGGGCGATCCTGTCCGGGGCACCGATCGTCGTCCTGGACGAGGCGACGGCCGCGCTGGACGCCGACAGCGAGTCGGCGGTGCAGGAGGCACTGGCCACCTTGGCGATCGGCAAGACCGTGATCGTCATCGCCCACCGGTTGCACACGATCGCCGGCGCGAACCAGATCCTCGTGTTCGAAGGCGGACGGCTCGTCGAGCGGGGCGTCCACGACGAGTTGCTCGCCCGCGAGGGTCTCTACGCCCGGATGTGGGCCGCACAAGAAGGAGTGCTCGCATGATCCGCCGGCTGTACCGACTCTGGCCGGAGCCGAAGTTGTTGGCCCGGCTGTGGCTGCTCACGGCAGGGCAGGCCGTGCTCCAGGGACTGCTACTCGCCCTGCTCGTCCCCATTCTGGACGCCGTCGTCCGACCCGAACCCGACGTCGGCGCGGCCACCGGGTGGCTGGTGGCCGGCGCGATCGGCGTGATCGCCTACGCCGTGCTGAGCATCATCGCCACCCCGGTGGGCTTCAAGGCGTCGGGCGCTCTCGCCGCGCAACTGCGTCGCCGGTTGATGCACCACGTCAGCACGTTGACGCTGGGCTGGTTCACCGCCGAGCACAAGGCACGGCTCGCGCGCGGGGTGACCGCGGACGTGGGCAGCGCCGCGCACCTGGCCGTGACCGTCGCCGGGCCCGCGATCACCTCGACGCTGCTGCCCGCGACGGTCGTCATCGTGACGTTCGTGGTCGACTGGCGGATGGCGCTGCTGTTGTGCGCGATCGCGCTGGTCGCCTTCTGGGCGCTCCAGCGTGCCGCACGGATCGCCGAGATCACCGAGAGCGAGCTGGAGCAGGCGGCCACCGGGGTCGCCAGCCGCGCGATCGAGCTGGGCCAGGCACAGCCGGTCCTGCGTGCCGCCGGTCACGCCGACGGAACCCCCCGCATGCGGGCCGCGTTGGAGGACCACCGCGAGACCTACCGGGACGGCATGCGTCGCGCACGGCGACCGTTCTTCGTCTACACCGGTGTGATCATGGGTGGGTTCATCGCGGTGCTGGCGCTGGCCGCCGAGCTCATGCTCAGCGGGCGCATCGAGGTCGCCGAGGCGATCGCCTTGCTCGTGCTGGCCTCCCGCTTCCTGGAGCCGCTCGGCAACCTGATCGACCTCATCGGCGCCCTGCGCGCGATGCGGAACCAGATCGGGCGCATCGAGGAGCTGTTGGCCACTCCCACCCTCCCGATGTCGGCGGAGCCGGTGAACCGGGTCGAGGAGGCCGACGTCGAGTTCTCGAACGTCACCTTCACGTACCCGGGCGGCGACGCCCCCGCGATGCAGGACGTGTCCCTGCGCTGCCGGCCGGGCACCACCACGGCACTGGTCGGACCGTCGGGTTCCGGCAAGACGACGGTGACCCGGCTCATCGCCCGGTTCTTCGACGTCGACTCGGGACAGGTGCGCGTCGGCGGCGTCGACGTGCGCGAACTCGACCAGGCCGCCCTGCTCGACGAGATCGCCATCGTCTTCCAGGACGTCTACCTGTTCGACGACACCATCGAGGACAATCTGCGCCTGGCGCACCCGGAGGCGACCTGGGACGAACTCAAGGAGGCGGCCAGCGCGGCCCGGCTCGACGAAGTGATCGAGCGCCTGCCCGACGGCTGGGACACGCGCGTGGGTGAGGGCGGCGCCCAGTTGTCGGGTGGCGAACGCCAACGCGTCGCGATCGCCCGGGCGATCCTCAAGCGGGCGCGCATCGTGCTCGTCGACGAGGCCAGTTCCGCGCTCGACCCCGAGAACGAAGCCGCGATCACCCAGGCCATCGCCAACCTCGGTGACAGCCCCGACCGCACGGTGATCGTCATCGCCCACCGTCCCGCCACCCTGGCCGCCGCGGATCACGTGGTCTCGCTGGACGACGGTCGCGTGGTGGAGTCCGGCACGCCCGCGGAGTTGCTGCGCACGGGCGGGGCGTTCGCGCGCCTGAGTCAGCAGTACGAGCGGGCGCGACACTGGCGCATCGCCAACGCCGCCCTCTGATCCGCGCCGCTGCCGACGACCCCCGCACGAGGTCGTCGGCAGCTCACAGCGGTCAGTTCTCGACGCGTAGGTAACGGTGTGCGAGGTCGGTGATGTCGGCGATGAGCTCGTCGGCCAACCGGTCGATGTCCTCGGCCTCGTGGTGCAGCAGCGCATGGGTGGCCCCGTACCAGGCGCTGTAGATCAGGCTCGCGGCCATGGCGGGGTTCGGAGCGTCCGACGGCGGGTTCGGGCGCTCCGCAATCAGTTGTCGAAACGCTTCGACGTGCGGGTTCTCAGGACTGACCTGGATATCCGTCTTGGCGTTGATGGGGGTGTGTCCGTAGAGCACGTCGTGCAATTCGGCATGCTCCACGTAAACACGGACCGCATCGCTGAGCCAAGCGTCCAAGCGTCCGATCCAGTCGTCGGCGGGCAGGTGTTGCACCACTGCGTGCTGCCGTTCGACCAGCCGATCGATAAAGCGGGCCTGCAACGCGAGCATGAGGTCACGCTTCGAACCGAAGTGCAGATAGAACGTGCCGATGGCGACGTCCGCGCGCTCCGTGATCTCATCGATTCGAGCAGCGTCAATTCCGCGCTCGGCGAACACTCTCTCGGCTGCGTCGAGGAGGTCGGCACGCCGTTCCTCGGCGGGTTTGGTTCGCGGGCGACCCCGCGTTGATCGACGCTGACTCATCCATGCAGTTTACGCGTTCACTGGCGACGTTGTCGGCAAAGAGCGAGTCTCCTTCACCACGCCATTTCGGGATGCACCAATGACAGTTGGGCACGTCATTGCGCATATTGGTCAATTCGACTGAAGCTCATTCACCATTTGCCGTGCGATAACAGTGGATCAACGGCCCGGGCTCCGACCGTCCACGTGACGCAGGGCCACGGCGCAGCAATCGGCCCCGCGGGGCGGGAGCCCGGCGGGGCCGATGACGGTCTGCCCCCGACCGCACCGGTGCGGTCGGGGGCAGACTCACGGGTCGATCGATCAGCCGAGGGTGGCGATCGCCTCGTTGAGGGTCGTCGACGGACGCATGACGGCCGCCGCCTTGGCGGGGTCGGGCTGGTAGTAGCCGCCGATGTCGACCGGCTTGCCCTGGACCGCGATCAGCTCGTCGACGATCGTCTGCTCCTTGGCGGTCAGCGTCTCGGCGAGCGGGCCGAACGCCTTGGCGAGCTCCGCGTCGTCGGTCTGCTTGGCCAACTCCTGCGCCCAGTACTGCGACAGGTAGAAGTGGCTGCCGCGGTTGTCGATGCCGCCGACGCGCCGGGTCGGCGACTTGTCCTCGTTGAGGAAGGTCGCCGTGGCACGGTCGAGGGTGTCGGCGAGGACCTGGGCACGCGCGTTGCCCGTGGTCTGCGCGAGGTGCTCGAAGCTGGCCGCGAGGGCGAAGAACTCGCCCAGGCTGTCCCAGCGCAGGTAGTCCTCCTTGACGAGCTGCTGGACGTGCTTCGGCGCGGAGCCGCCGGCGCCCGTCTCGAAGAGGCCGCCGCCCGCCATCAGCGGGACGACCGACAGCATCTTGGCGCTGGTGCCCAGCTCCAGGATCGGGAAGAGGTCCGTCAGGTAGTCGCGCAGCACGTTGCCGGTGACGGAGATCGTGTTCTCGCCGCGGCGGATGCGCTCCACGGAGAGCTTGGTCGCCTCGACCGGGGACAGGACCTTGATGTCCAGCCCCTCGGTGTCGTGCTCCAGCAGGTACGTCTTGACCTTCTCGATGAGCACGGCGTCGTGGGCGCGGGTCTCGTCCAGCCAGAACACCGCCGGGTCCCCGGTGGCGCGGGCCCGGGTGACGGCGAGCTTGACCCAGTCGCGGACCGGGGCGTCCTTGGTCTGGCAGGCGCGGAAGATGTCGCCGACGGCGACGGGCTGCTCCAGGACGACGTCGCCCTGCTCGTCGACGAGACGGACGGTGCCCGCGGCCGGGATCTCGAAGGTCTTGTCGTGGCTGCCGTACTCCTCGGCCTTCTGCGCCATCAGACCGACGTTCGGCACCGAGCCCATGGTGGACGGGTCGAAGGCGCCGTTGACACGGCAGTCGTCGACGACGACCTGGTAGACACCGGAGTAGCTGCTGTCGGGCAGCACCGCGAGGGTGTCGTGCTCCTGGCCGTCCGGGCCCCACATGTGGCCGGAGGTGCGGATCATGGCGGGCATGGAGGCGTCGACGATGACGTCCGAGGGGACGTGCAGGTTGGTGATGCCCTTGTCGGAGTCGACCATCGCCAGCTCCGGGCCCTCGGCGAGCTCGGCGTCGAAGGACGCCTTGATCTCGGCTCCCTCCGGCAGGGCCTCCAGGCCCTTGAAGATGCCGCCGAGGCCGTCGTTCGGGGTCAGGCCGGCCGCGGCGAGCGTGTCGCCGTGCAGCGCGAACGTCTTCGGGAAGAAGGCGCGCACGACGTGGCCGAAGACGATCGGGTCGGAGACCTTCATCATCGTCGCCTTGAGGTGCACCGAGAAGAGCACGCCCTCGGCCTTGGCGCGGGCCACCTGCGCCGTCAGGAACTCGCGCAGTGCGGCGACGCGCAGCACGGAGGCGTCGACGACCTCGCCCGCCAGGACGGGCACCGACTCGCGCAGCACGGTGGTGGAGCCGTCCTCGCCCACCAGCTCGATGCGGAGGGCGCCGGCCGTGGTGATCACCGCGGACTTCTCGGTGGAACGGAAGTCGTTCTCCCCCATGGTCGCGACGTTCGTCTTGGACTCGGAGGTCCAGGCGCCCATGCGGTGCGGGTGGGTCTTGGCGTAGTTCTTCACCGACGCGGGGGCGCGACGGTCGGAGTTGCCCTCGCGCAGCACCGGGTTGACGGCGCTGCCCTTGACCTTGTCGTACCGGGCGCGGATCTCCCGCTCCTCGTCGGTCTTCGGGTCGTCCGGGTAGTCCGGCAGCGCGTAGCCCTGCTGCTGGAGCTCGGCCACCGCGGCCTTCAGCTGCGGGATGGAGGCCGAGATGTTCGGCAGCTTGATGATGTTGGCGTGGGGCTGCTTCGCCAGTTCGCCGAGCTCGGCGAGCGCGTCGTCGATGCGCTGGGCCTCTTTGAGGTGCTCGGGGAAGCTGGCGATGATCCGCCCGGCCAGGGAAATGTCACGGCTCTCGACACTGATCCCGGCCGTCGCAGCGTACGCCCGGACCACAGGCAGGAACGAGTGCGTCGCCAGGGCCGGAGCCTCGTCGGTGTGCGTATAGATGATGGTCGAGTCAGTCACCAGTACTCCGCTTCACGGCTACATCGTCTCGACATCAAGATATCTCGTGATCGGGTCTTTCTGACACCGCCCCCCGCACCTCTGTTCCCGCACGGTGGTGCGCCGGCCGCGTGGCGGGCCGTGCGGCCCGGGCTCGAAGCCGTGTTCGCCGTCGGGATCGACGCGATCGCGCGCCGCCGCCCGACCCCGAAGGCCGGGGGGTCACGGAGCCACCCCTCTCCCACTTGCAACGAATTTCGTTGCTCAGCGACCTTGATGCAACTAATTTCGTCACACATATGGCCATGTAGCGACCAAATCGATAGTGTCGCGAGAGTCTTCCACTAGGGGCGCGCACCCGGTGCGCCCGGTGGAGGACTTCAGGCCGGTACGGACGAAAGAGCCGATATGAAGCAGGACCCGCTGTCGCCGGAGCTGCCCGGAACCGATCGCACACGCCATCGCCGACTGCGGGAGCAGGGCAGCAGTGACCGCGCCGTGCTGGACTCCGTCCTGGCCGCGGGGTTCATGTGCCACTTCGGGGTGGTCGTCGACGGCCATCCGATGGTGGTGCCGACCGTGTACGGGGCCGACGGGCGCCACCTGTACTTCCACGGCTCCGTGGCCAGCCGGAGCCTGGTCGCCGCGCCGGGCGCGACGGTCTGCGTGACGGTCACCCACGTGGACGGCCTGGTGCTGGCCCGATCGGTGTTCGAGCACGGAGTGAACTACCGCAGCGCGATGGTCTACGGCGTCCCCCGGCTCGTCACCGACCCCGCCGAGAAGCTCGCCGGTCTGCGGTGCCTCACCGAGCAGAGCGCACCCGGGCAGTGGGACTACGCACGCCGGCCCAGTCGGAAGGAGCTGGCGGCGACCACGCTGCTCGCCCTGTCCCTTGAGGAGGCTTCCGTCAAGATCCGTCGTGGTGGTCCCGACGACGGCGACGGCCCCGACGCCGCACTCCCGATCTGGGCCGGCACCCTGCCGCTGGTGACGACCGTCGGCAGGGAGCAGGCCGACGCGGACCTCCCGGGCGGCATCGCGGTGCCGCCCCACATCGCCGCCCGGGTGGGCGCCCGGCTCGGCTGAGCGCAGGGGACGAGGGGGCGGCGGGCACGCGGGGACGACCCCCGTGCCCGCCGCCCCGGTCACGTGCGGAGGGCGGAGCGCGGGATCAGAAGGACAGCGTCCAACTGTTGATGTAGGCGCCGGGGTCCGAGTACGCCCCGGCCCGGGCCCGCAGTTTCCAGGTGCCGTTGGCGGTCTCGGCCGAGGCGTCCACGCCGAGCGTGGCGACGTAAGGGCTGCTCCCCATCCAGGGACCGTTCGCCAGGGGGTAGGCGGTGCCGTCCGGTGCCACCAGTTCGAGCGCAGCCCTCGGGTCGCCGACGGTGTGCAGGTCGACGAGGAGGATGGTGGGCGCCTTGCCGGGCACACCGGTCACGGTGATCGGCGACTCGGCGGCGGCGGGCAGCGCGGGCAGGGGGACGTCGTCGTTGTTGGTGAAGACGGGGCCGGGCGGCCGGGGGGCAGGGTTGCCGGGTCGAGCGCCCACGTTGACGGCGCCCCAAGCGTCCATCACCCCGCGGTGGACGGCCGAGTCCGCGCCGTAGAGGTCGGCGGCGGCGGCGAGGGTGGCCGCGCGGGCGCCGGCGTAGTCGGTGGTGGACGTCATGTAGAGGGTGAGGGCGCGGTACCAGATCCGCTCGGCGGCGGCCCGTCCGATCCCGGTGACCGGCAGACCGTCGTGGGTGGGGCTGTCGTAGGAGACACCGTTGATCGTCTTGGCGCCGCTGCCCTCGGCCACCAGGTAGAACCAGTGGGTGGCCGGCCCCGCCGTGTATCCGGGGTTGGAGCTGGAGGCGAAGCGGGGGTGCCAGTAGTTCGCGCTCCGGTCCCGCTTGGCCGGTCGGTCCATGTGCCGCAGCGGCGGGTTCAGACCTCCGACGTCGACCTTCTCGCCGATCGTGTAGTCGCCCACGTCGTGGCTGTTGTCCGCGTGGAACTCCACGGCGGCCGCGAAGATGTCGCCGGTCGCCTCGGCGATGCCGCCGGACTCGCCGTAGTAGTTCAGCTTGGCCGTGTTGCTGACCAGGCCGTGGGCGAGTTCGTGGGCCGCGGTGTCGAGGGAGGTGTACGGCGTCGTGCCGCCGTTGCCGTAGCTCGCGCAGAAACAGGAATCCTGCCAGTAGGCTCCGCGGTAGTCCCCCAGGTAGTGGACCCGGGAGCTGGCACCGTCGCCGTCGTTGCGGATGCCGTAGCGGTCGTGCACCTCGGCGAAGTAGTCCCAGGTGGCCTGGGCACCGTAGGCGGCGTCCACGGCGTCGGTCTGCTTGCTCGCCGAGGTGCCGTCGCCCCAGACCCCGTCGGTGTCCGTGAACAGCTTCCCCCTGCCCGCGTCCCCGGACGACAGCCCCGTGACGTCGTAGGTCCGGTGGCTGCCGCGGCCGGTGTCGGTCAGGTTGTAGAAGGAGCCGAACCGGGACGTCCCGAGGGTGACTTGACCGCTGTGCCGGCTGTGGCCGATGCCGCTGTGCCGCTTCACCGCCTCGTAGCCGTACAGCTCGGCGCCCGTGGTGGCGTCGGTGATGACGTGGTACTCGCTCGGGGTGCCGTCGGGTTGGGTGCCGTGGACCACGGATTCCCAGGCGAGGACCGGACGTCCGGAGGCCGCCCAGATCACCGCGCGCGGCTTCCGGTGGAGCTCGGCGCGGTCGGTGCCCTGCGACTCGGCCTCGGCCAGGGCGAAGGCGCCGGCGGTGGTAGCGCTGCGGGTCGCCGCGGCGCGGGGAACGGCCACCCGGGCGCGGGTGGCCCTGGTCACGCCCTCGGTGGCGCCGGACGGTGTGCTGTGGACGACCAGGTCGCCGCCGAGGACGGGTAAGCCCTCGTAGGTGCGTTCGTAGCGGGTGTGCACCGTGCCGTCGGCGTCCTGGAGCACGCTGCGGGGCAGCAGTCGCTCCTTGCGGCCCAGGCCGAGGGCGGTGGCCGTCTCGGCCCGGTCGGCCTCGGCCCGCGACAGCAACGCGGCCTGGCGCTGGGGGTCGAGCTTCACCGGCAGGGCGCCGGCACGTGGCTGCGGGGCCGACGGGGCGGGCCTGACGGGCGCGGCACCGGCCGTGCCGGAGGGAACGGCCACGGCGATCAGTGCGACACCTGCGAGCAGGGCTCCGGCGGCCGAGGCCCTACGGGAGATCCGTCTCATATCAACTCCTTGCGCGCCGGCCGTGCGTCACGGCCGGAACAGGACCCGTCGACGGGGTGTGCCGAACGGGCAGGGACGTCCAGTGCGGTGGTGTCGTTCCCTTCCGGAGGACATGGGGTGCATGCGCCGAGTGGGGCGTGCGTGGCGCGGTGCTTCGGCTCAGGGACCGCCGGGCACGAACGGGGAGTGGCACCGCGGGAAGCCTGGCACTGGAGGGGAGCGTGCGCCAGGTGGGGGCACGGGGACTTGGCCGTATCCCGTGTGTGGTGCGGGGTGATCGTCCGGGGAGCGCCACCGGTTCGGACGTCGTCGCACGGTGCCCCGGGGTGCCGGGCGCGGGGGCTCCGGCGCCCGTCCGGGTAGTGGCCAGAAGGCACGGTCCGGTGCCCGGGCAGGGTGGACGGAACGTCAGGGTCCGTTCCGGAGCTGCCGATCCGCGCTGCCCCGGCCGTCGTCCGGACTTCGCGTGCGGGGTTCGCCCGGGCGTCATAATGGGCGTCCACGCCGGGAGTGCGGTGGGGGACGCGAGGTGCACTGGGGGGTGCGGGTGGAAAGCGTGTCGGACAGGTACGAGGTCACGGGGACGCTCGGGCGCGGTGGGATGGGCGTGGTGTACGCGGCCGTCGATCGCGAGCTGGGCCGCGAGGTCGCGGTGAAGGTCCTCCCGCCCGAGTTCCTGCGGGAGTCCCAGTTCCGGACCCGGTTCCACCGGGAGGCCCGGACGATCGCCCGGCTGAACCATCCGGGGATCGCGGTCCTGCACGACATCGGTGAGGACGAGACGCAGGACCCGCCCATGCCGTTCCTGGTGATGGAGTTGGTCCGGGGGCGGACCCTGGCCGAGATCGCGGCCGCGGGGCAGTTGAGCACCGAGCAGGCGGTGCGGATCACCTTGGAGATCCTGGAGGCGCTGGAGCACAGCCATGCCCAGGGCGTCGTGCACCGGGACATCAAGCCCTCCAATGTGATGGTCGTCGGGCCGCTCGCCGGGGGCACGGGCAGCCGGAACCGGGTGAAGGTCCTCGACTTCGGCATCGCCCGACTGCTTGCGGACACCTCCACCCGGCTGACGGCCACGGGGGTCTCGGTGGGGACCCCGTCCTACCTCTCGCCGGAGCAGGCCGACGGCAACGGCACGGACGCGCGTTCCGATCTGTACTCGGTGGGCTGTCTGCTCTACGAGTTGCTGACCGGGAACCCCCCGTTCCGCGGCGACTCGCCGTTCGTGGTGCTGCTCGCCCACATCCAGAAGCCACCGGTGCCGCCCGCGCAACTGCGCCCGGGCCTCAGCCCGGAGGTCAACGCGGTGGTGCTCACCGCACTCGCGAAGCAGCCGGCGGACCGGTTCGCCGACGCGACGGCCATGCACGCGGCGCTCGCCCACGCCCTGGACCCCTCCCGACCCGCGTTCCCGCCCCAGCCTCCACCAGCCGCCCCGCTCCCCCATCCGGCGACGGCGGTCGACCACCATTCCGTCACCGCGCCCGCGTACCCCGCTCCGGCGCACCCCGCGCCCTGGGTGCACGGCGCCCCCACGGTTCCCGTACCGGTGCCGGCCACCCACGTGGATCTCCATGAGCCCGAGCCGCCGCACGTCCGACTGGCCGGGTTCGGGCAGCGACTCGGAGCGCGGTTGATCGACCTGGTGCTCCTCTCGCAGGTCGCCCTGCCGGTGATCATGATCCTGGACAGCTCCCTGGGACCCTCGACGGACCCCTCGGTGGCCGAGGGCGCGCAACTGACGTTCGTGTTCGCCTTCCTGTACGAGAACCTCGGCATCCGCCTGTTCGGGAGGACGATCGGCAAGCGCCTGGTGGGGCTGCGGGTGGTCCACCGGACCACCCATCGCCGACCCGGGTGGAGGGCCCTGGTGCGGGCCAGCGTGTTCTGGGGGCTCTTGGCGGGCCTCTGGGCACTTGAGGCGGGCGGGCAGTGGCTGATCCTCGTCCTGTTGGTCGACCTGATGTGCCTGCTGCGCAAGCGCACCAGGCACCGGCTCCTCCACGAGCGGGCCAGTGCGACGATCGTCATACGCGCCTGACGGGCCCGGCCGGCGGCCCGACCTGGGGGCCGGAGCGGGAACACGGACCGGACGCCCGGGGCCGGCATCGATCGAGCCGCGTGCCGCCGGGGCAGAATGACCGCATGTCGACACACCCCGCCCGCGGCCGGCGCACGGCCCGTCTCTCCGCCGACGTGGTGGTGGCCACCGCGATCCGGTTGGCGCGGTCCGAGGGGATCGCGGCCGTGAGCATGCGGCGGCTCGCGGACGAGTCGGGGGTCTCGCCGATGGCCCTGTACCGGCACGTCGCGGACCGTGCGGACCTGTTACTCCGGATGCTGGACGCCGTCGCGGACGAACTCGCTCCCCCTCCCACCGAGGGGACGCCGCGGCAGCGTCTGACCGTCGTGATGCACGACATGTACGACACCTTCCGACGGGACCCGTGGGTGGTTCAGGTGCTGGCCACGGAGGGGCTGGCGAGCACCCGCGTGCTGCCGGTCCTGGAAGCCGTGTTCACCGCTTTCGCCGATGCCGGTGTCGAGCCCGTACGGGCCCGGGACGCCTACGGGATGCTGTTCAGCTTCGTGTTCGGCGAGACCCTGGTGGCGCACCACGACCACGCGGACTCGCAGGCCCGGAGCATGATGCGGGAGATCGACCCGGCCCGGTACCCACACCTGTCCGCGGTGATCGCGTCGAGCGCTCCGCCCGGGGTCCGGGACCGGGAACGGTTCGCCGGGAACCTGGAACTCCTCCTCGACGGGGTGCTCGGCGTCGACTGAGCCCCCGAAGCCCCCCGAGCCCGCCGTCCGGTGGTCGTGAGGGCGCGGCTTCCGCCCGGCGCGGGCGGCAGCGTCCAAGCACGCTCCCCCCGCGGGCCGTTCACTGCGGGACCGCGCCGGGGCGATCCCGGGTCCCCTGCTTGACAGTCCCGAAACACTTAGGGCAGCCTCACTCGAAGTATACGGTGTATACACGAGGGAAGGCGGGACATGCCCGGAACCAAGGACGACCGACGACAGGGCGGGCGAGCAGCTCCGGGACCGGATGCCCGGCCGCCCGGAGCGCATCCCGCGACCGGTCCCGGGCCCGCCCCTGCCGATGCCTCCGCCGACGCGCCGGCACCGGCCGCGTCCTCGCCTCCGGAGGCCCCCGCCGGCACCGGCCTCGCCGCGCTCCTGGCTCCCGTACGGGGCCGGCTCGCCCTCGCGGTGGTGCTCCAGGCCGTCGCCGCCCTGGCCTCGGTGGTCCCGTTCATCGCGGTGGCAGAACTCGGCCGGGTGCTCCTGGACCCGGGACCCGGCGGGGAGGTGGACCGGGACCGCGCCTGGTGGGTTGCCGGAACCGGAGCCGCGGCCATGCTGACCGGGCTCGCCCTCACCCTCGCCGCCGGTGCCCTCACGCACCTCGCCGACAACGACCTCAGCCTCGCGCTGCGCCGGCGGCTGGCCGCGCACCTGGGACGCGTACCGCTCGGCTGGTTCACCGACCGCAACTCCGGGCTCGTCCGCAAGGCGGTGCACGACGACGTCTCGGCCATGCACCACCTCGTGGGCCACACCCTCACCGACATCACCCGCGCGGCCGTCGTCCCGCTGGCCTCGGTCGCGTACCTCTTCGTCATGGACTGGCGGCTCACCCTCGTCACCCTGGTCCCGGTCGTCATCGGCCTGGCCCTGTACGGCCGAATGGCGGGCAGCGCCTCCGCCCGGGCCAACCACGCCCGCTACGACGAGGCACTGGCCCGGGTCGGCGCCGCCTCGGTGGAGTTCGCGCACGGCATCACCGTGGTGAAGACCTTCGGCCGGGCCCGCCGCGCCCACCGCCGGTTCACCGACGCCACCGACGCCCTGTCCGCCCACTTCCTCGACTGGGTACGGGGGATGATGCGCACGGGTGCCACCGTCGAGCTGATCCTCTCGCCGGTGTTCCTGTTGTTGTGGATACTCGGCGTCGGCGTCCTGTTCGTCTCGCGGGGCTGGGTCGAAGCCGTGGACCTGCTGCCCTTCGCCCTGCTCGGACTCGGGCTCACCGCCCCGGTCCTGGGGCTCGGCTACTCGGCCGAGGACGTCCGCAAGGCCCGCCAGGCCGCCGACCGGGTCGGCGCGATCCTCGCCACCCCCGCCCTGCCCGAGCCCGCACCGGGAGGTCGGGCCACGGCGGACGGCACCACCGTCGAGTTCGACCGGGTGTCCTTCGGCTACGACGACCGCTCCCGCGCCCTCGACGAGGTGTCCCTCACCCTGCGGCCCGGCAGCGTCACCGCCCTCGTCGGCCCCTCCGGCTCCGGAAAAACCACGCTCGCCCGCCTGTTGCCGCGCTTCTACGACGTCACCGGCGGAGCCATCCGCATCGGGGGAGCCGACCTGCGCGAACTGCCCGCCGCACACCTCTACCGGCTCGTCTCCTTCGTCTTCCAGGACGTCCAACTGCTGCGCGCCAGCGTGCGGGAGAACCTCACCCTGGCCCGTCCCGACGCCACCGACGAGGAGGTCGCCTCCGCCGCGCGGGCCGCGCAGATCCACGACCGGATCCTCGAACTGCCCGACGGCTACGACACCGTCGTCGGTGAAGGCGCGCTGTTCTCCGGCGGCGAGGCCCAGCGACTCTCCATCGCCCGGGCCCTGCTGGCCGACACCCCGGTACTGGTGCTCGACGAGGCCACCGCCTTCGCCGACCCGGAGTCCGAGGCCGCCATCCAGGAGGCCCTGTCCCGACTCGTCGTCGGACGCACCCTGCTCGTCATCGCGCACCGGCTCGCCACCATCTCCGGCGCCGACCAGATCGCCGTGCTCGAACGCGGCCGGATCGTCGAACGGGGCACCCACGCCGAACTCCTGGCCCTCGGCGACCGGTACGCCCGCTCCTGGGCGATCGACGAACGGTCCGGCCAAGAGGGCCCCGCCGTGCACCCGGCCCCCGCTCCCCGCCCCGCTGACGACCCCACGGAGGCCACCCCGTGATCCGCCGACTCCTGACCGTGCTCGACCCGCCCGGCGCGGCACTGCTGCGCCGCATGCTCGTGGGCCTCGTGCTGTGCGCGGTCCTCCAGGGCACCGCCTTCGCCCTCCTGGTCCCCCTGTTGCGGGAACTCCTCGGCGACGGCGGCCCGTCGGGAGCCGCCCGCTGGTTCGGAGCCCTGGCACTGGTCTTCGCCGCGTACGCGGTCTGCTACTGGGACAGCACCCTGTGCGGCTACCGCGCCGGCGCGGGACTGTCCCGGACCCTCTACCGCCGTCTCGGCGACCACGTGGCGACCCTCCCGCTGGGCTGGTTCACCCCCGAGCGGACGGACCGGCTCACCCAACTCACCGCCAAGGGCGTCATCGACGTCATGGGCGTGCCCGCCCACCTCCTGCGCCCGGTCATCAGCGCCTTCGTCACCCCGCTGGTCGTGGTGGCCCTGATGTTCTTCTTCGACTGGCGACTCGCCCTCGCCGCACTGGTCGGTCTGCCGCTCGCCGCGCTCGCCCACCGGGTCACCGGCCGGGTGGTGGCCCACAGCGACCACGCCCACCACGCGGCCTCCGCCGAGGCCGGCGGCCGGGTGATCGAGTTCACCCGCAGTCAGCCGGTGCTCCGGGCCTTCAGTCGCACGGTGCACGGGCACCGGGCCCTGGACGACGCCCTGGTCGCCCAACGCGACACCGGACGGCGACTGCTGCTGCGCGCGGTGCCCGGATTCGCCGCCTTCGTCATGTCCGTTCAGCTGGCCTTCACCGTCGTCCTGTTGACCGGTACGGTGCTGGCCCTCGGCGGATCGGTCGGCGCCCCGGAGCTGATCGCCCTGCTGGTCCTGGCCGCCCGGTTCGTGGAACCGCTGGTGGTCGCCGCCGATCTGGCCGCCGCGGTGCGCATCGCGGACAACGCACTCGCCCGGGTCCAGGCCGTCCTGGAGACCGCTCCGCTCCCCGAACCCGAGGTGCCAGCCACCCCCGCGGACCCGGATGACACCTCCGTCGAACTGGCCGGGGTCACCTTCGGCTACGACCGTGCGGACCCGGTGCTCCGGGACTTCTCCCTGCACGTCCCGGCGCGTTCCCTGACGGCCCTGGTCGGCCCCTCGGGCTCGGGCAAGACCACGGTCACCCGGCTCGTCGCCCGGTTCTTCGACACCGACGCGGGACGGGTCCTGGTGGGCGGCACGGACGTGCGGGAACTGGGCACCGAGGCCCTGATGTCCCGGATCTCCCTGGTCTTCCAGGACGTCTACCTGTTCGACGCGACGATCTCCGAGAACATCCGGCTGGCCCGCCCCGAAGCCACCGAGGAGGAGTTCCGCCGGGCGACCCGCCTCGCGGGTGTGGACGAGATCGCCGCACGGCTGCCGGACGGTTGGGACAGCCGCGTCGGCGAGGGCGGCACGGCCCTGTCCGGCGGCGAACGGCAACGGGTGTCGATCGCCCGCGCCCTGCTCAAGGACGCTCCGATCGTGCTGCTCGACGAGGCGACCGCCGCCCTCGACCCGGAGAACGAGCACATCGTGCAGAACGCGCTCACCGCGCTCGCCCGCGACCGTACGCTGCTGGTGATCGCCCACCGCCTCCAGACGATCACCGCGGCCGATCGGATAGCCGTGCTGGACGGGGGACGCGTCGCCGAATCCGGAACCCACGAGGAGCTCCTGGCCCAGGGCGGCCGGTACGCGGCCTTCTGGTCGGAACGCTCCCGTGCCGGCGGGTGGCGGCTCGCGGAATCCCGCGCCTGAGGAGGGGCAGGGCGCGCCCGTCCTCATCGGGGCCGGTGTTCGGACGCCGGCCCCGATGAGGTCACCCCCAGGCAGACCGCGGCGGCGACCGCGCTCCCCGCGCCCAGGGCGATCGCCGTGTCCAGGTCGAGGACCCCCAAGCCGAGCGACCCGGACGCGAACCCCACCGTCTGGACGACATGGGCGACGGAGAACCCCTCGGACCTGCGCGCTCGCGGCAGTACGCGCTGGAGGTTGACGGAACTGACGGCGAGCAGCGGACCGGTGCACGCCCCCACCAGCACCAGGCCCCCGAGCAGTGCGTACCAACCGTCGCCGAAGGCGACCACAGTGCCACCGACCGCCAGGCCCGACAGGCAGAGCACGGCCAGCGCGGTCGTGGCCCGGCCGCGCCAGGCGAACAGCGCGCTCCCGAGGATGCTGGCCACCGCCAGGACCGCGATCAGCAACGCGGCCGTGTGGTGCGCGCGGCCCTCGGACTCGGTGAGCCGGGCCGCCAGCGGCAACGCGCCCACCTCCAACGCGGCCAGGAGTTGTCCGATGGTGAACAGGCAGGCCAGCCAGCCCAGGGTGCGGAACCAGTCGATCGGCTCCGCACCGGCACCCGACTCCCCCGCCGCGTCGGTCGCGCAGGGCGTCCCGACCGGCAGGGCCAGGGAGCTGACCACGAACGCGGCGGCCATGCCGAGCACGGGAGCCCACGGACTCCAACCGGCCGAGGTCACGGCCAGCGCCGGCCCCGCGATGATCACCACCTCCAGGAGGGTGGCGTCGACACTGACGGCGCGCAGGAGGAGCGACTCGGGCACGGTGCGGGCCAGCAGGGTGCGGAACCCGGCCGACAGTCCGCCCGCGGCGGCGCCGCACACCCCGGCCGCCACCAGCAGTCCCCAGACGGGCGCTCCGAGCCGGGCGGCGGCGCCGACGGCGAGTGCCGTACCGGCCGAGCACCACAGCAGCCGGCGCAGCCCACGGCTCGGGGCGGTGCGGTCGAGCGACCGTCCCCCCGGGATCGACACGACCAGTTGGCCGGCCACGAACGCCACCATCATCATCGCGCCCGCCCGGTAGGAACCCGTGGTGGTCGTGGTCAACGCCGTGAAGGCGAGCGGGGCCATAGTGCCGGGCAGCCGGCTGAACTGGGTCGCCGCGGACCACCGCCAGTACGGTCGGTGGCGGAACAGGGAGGGGCGGGCACGGTCGGTACCGGTCGTCGTCACCAGGCGAACCTGGCACCGGACCCGCCGCACCCGCCATTGGTTCGGAACTGGCCGAACCTTGAGGAGTCGGGATGATCGAGTTCACGCTCACGCCGTCGGGTGCGCACCGGGTGCGCTTCGCGATCTCACCGTTGGACGAGCTGCTGGCCGCGCTCCAGGCCGCGATCGGACTGCGCGACCATCCGCCCGGGGTGCCGCGGCTCGCCGTGGACGCGTTGGGTGCGCTGCCGATCGCCGAACTGCTGTCGGTGCTCGGCGATCCGCGTTACGTCTGCGAGTTCCTCAGCCCGCCGACGACCGGGCACGACACCACCGCGGCGGCGCAACTCGCCGAGGTGCGCCGCACGCCCGCCGCGCAGGTGCGGGCCGAACTGGACGCCCTGAACGTCGACGTGGGCGGGTGGGGCTCCGATCCGGGACGCGCTCGCGATCTGCTGGCGGACCAGTTGGAGACCGGCTGGACGGAGCTGATGGCGCCGCACTGGCCGGCTCTGCGCGACGTCCTGCACGCCGACATCCGCTACCGCTCGGGCCGGTGGGCTGCGGGCGGGCTCGACGCCGCGGTCACCGGGCTGCACCCGGACGTACGCCTGGCCGAGCACTCCGACGCCGACGCCGTGGTGGTCCGCAACCCGGCGCGGGCCCGCGTCCCGTTGGACCGGCGCGGGCTGCTGCTGGTGCCGAGCGCGTTCACCTGGCAACGGACCAGTGTGATCGCCGTCGCGCCCTGGCGGCCGTCGGTGATCTACCCCGCACGCGGCATCGCCGGACCGCGTGCGGTGCGGTCGGACGGCACGCGGCTGGCCCGCGTCGTCGGACGCACCAAGGCGAGACTGCTGGTCGCCCTGGCGGAGCCGATGGACACCTCGGCCCTGGCGCGGTTGCTGCACCTCGCCCCCAGCACCGTCTCCGAGCACCTGGCCGCCTTGCGGGACGGCGGACTCCTGAGCACCGCCCGGCGCGGGCACGTCGTGCTGTACGCGCGCACCGCCCTGGGGGACGAACTGGCGCGCCGTTGAGGTGAGGACGGGGCGCGGAGGCGGTCCGGGTCAGGAGTCCTCGTCCGGGACGGTGGTCCGCAGCGTCCCGGACTCGGCGAGGGGCGCGTAGTACTCGGTGAACAACCGGCTGACGAGTTCGCCCCTGCTGGAGACGGCGGCCTTCTCGAAGACCGCCTTGATGTGGTCGCGGACCGTGTGGGGCGACAGGTGCAGTCGGCGGGCGATCTCTGCGGTCGGGAGCCCGCGCGCGATGCACTGGGTGACTTCGGCTTCCCGGTCGGTGAACTCGTAGGCGTCCACGATGAGGGGCACGACGTCGGAGGCTCGGGCGGGTTCGATCACCACGGCGGAGGGCCCCAGTGCGCCGTCGGCCCCGCGCAGGCACGAGGCGTGGCAGATCAGCCAACGGCCGGTTCGGGTGCGGACGCGTATCCGGGCCCGGCCCCGGTCCCGTTGCTGGGCGACGGCGCGTGCCTTCATCGCGGTGGTCTGGAGCCAGGCGGGGATGCACAGGCCCAGGGCGGACGGTACGGCGGGTCCCTCCGGAACGTCCTCCAGGTGCGCGCGGGCCTCGTCGTTGGCCGACAGCAACACGCCGGAGGCGTCGAACAGCAGCAGCCCCGGTCCGGGGGACACCGCGGGTGCCAGGGGCGCGGTGGGTTCGGAGAACGTGCGCAGTTTCCGGGCGAGCGGGGTGCTCAGTGCGGCGATCAGTGCGGTGTCCCGGGAGTCGAAGGCCGCGCGGCCCGCCGCCCGGAAGAGGCTGATGTGTCCGTGTGGACGTCCACCGACCCGTAGGACGGCGCGCAGTTCGTCCCGGAGGCCGCGGGGACGCATGAAGTCCTGGTAGAGCGTGGACCGGGCGGGGAGGTCGCCGGTGGTGCGGCGCAGTCCCGCGACCGGCACCGGGGCCAGCGCGAGATCGCGGAACAGGTTCACGTTCTCGGTGAACAGTTCGCTCTCCCAGTACGCGGCGCAGCCGCCCTCGTCGAGGTTCTCCACCCGAACGGGTGCCGTCATCATGCCGGTGACCGGGTCGGTGACCCGCCACACGGCGGCGTCGTACGGCAGGAGTCGGCGCAACCGTCGGGAGACCTCGGCGAACATGCCCAGGGCGTCGACGGTTTCGGCGGCCCGCGCGAGCAGTTCGCGCCGGCCGGTCGGGGAAGGCGCAGGGACCATTGTCGTCACCGGGCAAGCGTGGCACAGGGCACGGGCGGGACCCATCCCTCATCTGAGGGGGGTGGGGTCCGCTCCGTCACCCGGCGAGGGGATGGGACCGGGAACCGGGCCCGGACAGGCTGGTGCCGGTGCCGATCGCCTCGGGTGGGCACTTTCGGGGCTGTACGGCAGGAAGGGCTCGCCGCCATGACGGACACACGGTTCCCCCCGTTCGCGAACGAAGCGTGGGACCGGCTCGTACTGCGGGTCACGGGTGGGGTGTTGCTGCCGGGCGATACGGCCTACGCACGCGAACTCCACGGCTTCAACGAGATCGCCCGGCACCGCCCTTCGCTGATCGTCCTCGCAAGGACCCCGGACGACGTCCGGGCCGCGGTGGAGTTCGCCGACCGGCAGGGCCTTGCGGTGGGGGTGCAGGCCACCGGGCACGGCATCGCCGCACCGGAGGTGGGGGGCGTGCTGGTCAGCACCCGGCGGATGAGCGGGGTGAGCGTCGACCCGGTGACCCGTACGGCCCGGGTGGCGGCGGGCGCACGGTGGCAGCAGGTCATCGCCGCGGCGGGGGTCCACGGACTCGCACCGTTGAACGGCTCGTCCCCGTCGGTGGGTGTGGTCGGCTACACCCTGGGCGGTGGTCTCGGCCCGTTGGGACGTCGGTACGGATACGCCGCCGATCACGTCACGCGCATCGAACTCGTCACCGCTGACGGGGTGTTGCGGACGGCGTCCGCCACCCGGCACCCCGATCTGTTCTGGGCCCTGCGCGGCGGGAAGGGCAACTTCGGGATCGTCACCGCCCTGGATTTCGCCTTGATGCCGGTGCGACGGATCTACGGCGGCGGGCTCCACTTCCCCGGTGAGCTGGCCCCGGAGGCGCTCCACGTCTGGCGGGAGTGGGTGCGGCGCGTGCCGGAGGAGATGACTTCGTCCCTGGCGCTGCTGAGGCTGCCTGCGGCGCCTGCGGTACCGGAACTCTTCCGGGGCAAGGCCGTGGTGCACCTGCGGATCTGCCACGCGGGCGACCCACGGGTGGGCGAGCGGCTGGTCCGGCCGCTGCGTGCGATCGGGCCCGCCCTGTCCGACTCGGTGCGCGACCGGCCCTACACCGAGGTCGCGGAGATCCACCAGGATCCGACCGAGCCGCTGCCCTACCACGAACGCAATCTGGTGTTGCGCGATCTGGACCGGGCGGCGGTGGAGGAGATCCTCGCCTTGGCCGGTCCGGGTGCGGACTGCGCCGATCTCATGGTCGAGTTGCGGCAGTTGGGGGGAGCGCTGTCGCGACCGGCCGCGGTGCCGAACGCCGTGGGCAACCGGGACGGGGAGTTCACCCTGTCCACCTTGTCCCCGCCCGGCTCACCCGACCGGGTGCTCGCCGGTATGGCGGCCCGGGGCACCGGCGGACGGTACCTCAACTTCCTCGCCGGGCCGGACACGGTGGACGCCGTGCAGGACTGCTTCGACGCGCCCACGCTGGCCCGACTGCGTCGGGTGAAGGCGTCCTACGACCCGCGCAACCTGTTCCGCCTCGGTCACGCCCTGCCCCCGGCGAACTGATCCGGTACCGGTGCCGGGCTCCCGACCCACCCACGTCTTCGAAGGAACCCCATGATCAGCAACCGCGCGGGCCGGACCACGCCCGCCCTCCTCCCCTCCCCCTCCCCCTCCCCCGCTGCGGACGCCCCGCGTTCGGCGGGCCTTCGTTACGGCCTGCTCTTCGGGCCCGCCGTCTTCGGCGTCACCGCGGCCGGTGTCGCCCTGCCCGAGGTCGCGTCGGACCTGGCCGCCTCCACCTCGGCCGCGACCTGGGTCCTGACCGCACACGCCCTCGCGCTCGGCATCGGCACCGCGCTCTTCGGCCGGCTCGCCGACTCCCGGGGCCTGCGTCCCTCCCTGCTGGCGGGGTCGTTCCTGTTGTTGGTCGGCACGGTGCTCTGCCTGGTCGCCCCCGGTCTCGGTGCCCTGGTCACCGGGCGGTTCGTGCTGGCGGCCGGGTCCGGCGCCATGGTGTCCGGGGCGCTGGCCCTGACCGCCTCGTCCGCGCCGGCGCAACGCGCCCGGGTGCTGGCGGGGTTCGGCGCGACCATGGCCGTCTTCTCCGCCGGCGCCACCCTGGCGGGTGGGGCCCTCACCCAGTGGCTGACCTGGCGCCTCACCCTGGTGCTGCCTGCGCTGTCCCTGCTCGCCGTGCCCCTGTGCCTGCGGGCGGCCTCCACCCGGCGCGGCAGCGGCCGGGCCCTGGACCTGCCCGGTGCGGCGCTGCTCACGGTGACGGCCGCCAGCTTCCTCCTGCTGGTCCAGACCCCCGCCTTGCGTCCGTCCGCTGCCGTGGTCGTCGCCCTCGCCGCCCTGCTGTTCCTCGCCGGCGCCGGCCTCGCCCGGCGCATCCGCTCCGTCCCGGGTTCCTTCGTCCCGCTCCGGTTGATCGCCGACGGGGTCTTCCTCCGGGCCGCCGTCGTCGGCGTCGGCGTGTACGCCGGGCTCTTCGCCGCCGTGTACGCGGTGCCACAGGTCCTGGTGCGCGCACACGGATGGGACGTCCTCGCCGTCGGACTGTGGCTGCTGCCCGGCGCGGTCATCGGCGCCGGGCTCTCCCGGGTCGCCGGGAAGCTCGCCCCTGGCGCCGGAGGCAGTCGGCTGCTCGCGGTGACCGCCCTGGTGACGGCCGTCGCGATGGCGGCTTCCGCTGCCCGGCCCGGCCCGGCGCTCCTGATCGTCGGGGCGTCGCTGGGGTTCGGCGCCTTCGCGGTCGTCCAGGTCGTCGCCACCGCGCTGTTGTCCGCCCGGGTCGAACCCGCCCTGCGCGGCGGCGCGATGGGGCTGCTCAACCTGACGTTCTTCGTCGGTGGCGCAGTGGGCAGCGCCGCGGCGGGGGCGCTCGCCCAGGTGTGGTCCCCGTCCACCGCGCTCGGTGTCCTGGCGGGCTTCCCGCTGGTCGCCGGTCTGGTCGCGATCACCCTCGCTCCGCAGAGCGGTCAGGCCTCCCGGACGCTGACGGTGGAGCGGTGATGACGGGGGGCCTCGATCTCGTCGATCAGGGCGATCGCGAGGTCCGCGTAGGTGATCCGACTGTCCGGGTCGCCGTGCTCCGCGATCCGGTACCGCCCCGTACCGGCGCCCTCGTGGTCGAAGTCGCCCGCCGGAGCGACGTACGCCCAGTCCAGGTCGCCGGTCCGCAGGGTGTCGACGCCCGCTGCGTGGCCGAGGTAGAAGGGGCGGTACTCGTTCGGATAGCCGGGCTCGTCCATCAGGGGAGCCCCGGACGCCCCGGGCAGGATCGCTGCGAGCCCGACCACGACGAGGCGGTGCACACCGGCCCGGTTCAGGCCGGTGCTCAGGGCGCCGGAGGACGCGGTGAAGAACTCGTGCGGCGGGACGGACAGGTCGACGGCAGCGCTGACCGCGGCGTCGTGTCCGGCGGCCAGCCGCTCGACGCTCGCCGGGTCGGTGACGTCTCCCGCGACGACCCGGGCGCCGGAGGCGTCGCCGTGGCGCGCAGGGTCCCGGACCACCGCGGTGACCTGATGCCCGCGTCGCTGTGCCTCGGCCACCGCTCGCCGGCCGGCCCGACCACCCGCGCCGAAGACCACGATCTTCATGGGGAACCACCTCTCACCAGGGTGGGAGCCCTTGCGCTCCCACCGCTGCGTGGACGCTATCCACGGGTGTGGTTTCCCTCTGGATACCGGCTACCGTGAGGTCATGAGGGAAGCTCTGCCCGCCGACATGTTCGACGAGTTGTGCCCGTCGTCGCTCAATCCGTTCCGCTTCGGCGACAAGTGGGCGCCGCTCGTCATCAGGTGTCTCCAGGACGGGCCGCGCCGGTTCTCCGAGCTGCGCGTGCCGCTGAGCCGGGTCACCCCCAAGGTCCTCACCAAGTCCCTGCGGTCCCTGGAACGGGACGGGTTGGTGACGCGGACCGTCCGTGCCGGAACCACCCCGCACGTGGAGTACGCGTTGACCCCGTTGGGCCACAGCCTGCTCCGTCCGATGGCGGTGGCCTGCGCCTGGGCGAGCGACCACTGGGACGAACTCCTCGACGCCCGCGAGTCGTACGACGCGGACGCCGCCGGCTAGGACTCCGTCCACAGTCCGTGATCTTCACGGCTGCCTCGACCAAGAAGGCAGATCATGATCACCGCTGTGCTCGCCGCCGTGGGGACACTCCTCGGATCGATCGTCACCGGCACGTTCCAGCACCTGGCGGCCGGCCGCGCCGAACGTGCGGCCAGCGCGGAGCAGTTGCGTCGCGACCGGCTCGAAGCGGTGACGGCACTCGCCTCCGCCGGCTCCGACCACCGTCGGGCCCTGAGGAGCTCACTGCTGCGCAGGACGTCGCACGGGACGCACACGACCGGTTCGTCGATGCGGCAGCCGCCCACTTCAGCGCCCGCACCTGACGGGTGGAGCACTAGGCAGTGTCTGATGGCTCTTGCCCGGGATGGTGGATCTCTCGCTGTTTCGGGCATGAGCCGGGCATGGTGCGTCGGCATGAACTGACGAATG
>NZ_JBHXEN010000035.1:0-85436 GCF_042724695.1 Streptomyces sp. NPDC127068
GCTGGTCGGTGCTATGCCGTGAGGGGTGCGGCGTTCCTGTGCGGGTGCGTTGTGCTTGCTCGCGCAGTTCCCCGCGCCCCTTCGGTGCGCTTCCCTGCGGGTGCGTCGTTCCTGTGCGGGTGCGCTGTTGCTTTGCGCAGTTCCCCGCGCCCCTGGGTGGGTGCGTTGTCCCTGTGCGGGTACGTTGTGCTTGCTCGCGCAGTTCCCCGCGCCCCTCCGGTGCGCTTCCCTACGGGTGCGTCGTTCCTGTGCGGGTGCGCTGTGCTGGATGGGTGCGTCCCGATAGGGGCGCGGGGAACTGCGCAAAACCACCGCGCACCCGCGCAGGGGCAACGCACCCCAGGGGCGCGGGGAACTGCGCAAGGCCACCGCGGACCCGCGCCACCCGCACCGCCCCCCACCCGGGAGGGTCACCGCATGCGAGTGGCCCACTCCCGGACCTTGTCGACGCGCTGCCGAAGCTGACCCGCCGTGGCCTCCGCGCTAGGCGGCCCCCCACACACCCGCCGCAGCTCGGTGTGGATCACCCCGTGCGGCTTCCCGCTCTGGTGGACATACGCACCGACCAGCGTGTTGAGCTGCTTGCGCAACTCCAGCAGCTCCTTGTGGGAGACGACCGGGCGCCGCTCCGCAGGCAGTTCCAGCAGGTCGGCCTCGGTGTCCGGCTTCTTGCGGGAGTGCGCGATCTGCCGGGCCTGCCGCTTCTGGAGCAGCATCTGCACCTGGTCGGGTTCGAGGAGACCGGGGATGCCGAGGTAGTCCTGCTCCTCCTCGCTGCCGGGGTGCGCCTGCATCCCGAACTCCGCGCCGTCGAAGAGCACCCGGTCGAAGACGGCGTCGGACTCCAGCGCCTCGAAGGGCAGCGAGTCCTGCTCGCCGGTGTCCTCGTCCTGCTCCCGGTTCGCCTCGTCCATCTCCTTCTCGGACTCGGCGTAGGGGTCCTCCTCGCCCTCCTTCTTCGGCTTGTCCAGGACGTGGTCGCGTTCGACCTCCATCTCGTTGGCGAAGCCGAGCAGGTCGGGGACGGTGGGCAGGAACACCGAAGCGGTCTCGCCGCGGCGCCGGGACCGCACGAAACGACCGACGGCCTGCGCGAAGAAGAGGGGCGTGGAGATGGTCGTCGCGTAGACGCCGACGGCCAGTCGAGGTACGTCGACTCCCTCAGACACCATGCGCACCGCGACCATCCAGCGGTCATCACTGTGGCTGAACTCGTCGATGCGGTCCGAGGCCCCCGAGTCGTCCGAGAGGACCAGGGTCGCCTTGTCGCCGGTGATCTCCCGGATCAGCTTGGCGTACGCACGGGCCGAGTCCTGGTCGGTGGCGATCACCAGCCCGCCGGCGTCCGGGATGCCCTTGCGGACCTCGTTCAGCCGGCGGTCGGCGGCCCGCAGCACGTTCGGCATCCAGTCGCCCCGCGGATCGAGGGCGGTGCGCCACGCCTGCGAGACCGCGTCCTTGGTCATCGGCTCGCCGAGCCGGGCGGCGATCTCGTCCCCCGCCTTGGTGCGCCACCGCATGTTGCCGCTGTACGAGAGGAAGATGACGGGCCGCACCACCCCGTCCCCGAGCGCGCTGCCGTAGCCGTACGTGTAGTCGGCGGAGGAGCGGCGGATGCCGTCGTTGCCCTCCTCGTACGCCACGAACGGGATCGGGTTGGTGTCCGAGCGGAACGGCGTACCGGTGAGCGCCAGTCGCCGGGTCGCGGGCTCGAACGCCTCCAGGCACGCCTCGCCCCAGGACTTCGAGTCGCCCGCGTGGTGGATCTCGTCGAGGATCACCAGCGTCTTGCGCTGCTCGACCCGGTTGCGGTGCAGCATCGGCCGGACGCCGACGCCCGCGTACGTCACGGCCACCCCGTGGTAGTCGCGACCCAGGGGGCCGGCGCTGTACTCGGGATCCAGCTTGATGCCTATCCGGGCCGCCGCCTCCGCCCACTGCTTCTTCAGGTGCTCGGTCGGCGCGACCACCGTCACCTGCTGCACCACGTGGTGGTGGAGGAGCCAGGACGCGAGGGTGAGCGCGAAGGTGGTCTTGCCGGCGCCCGGGGTCGCGACGGCGAGGAAGTCGCGGGGCTGTTCCTGGACGTACTTCTCCATCGCCCCCTCTTGCCAGGCGCGCAGCTTGCTGGCGGTTCCCCACGGTGCACGGTTGGGGAAGGCGGGCGACAGGTGATGGGAGTGGGTGGCGGTGGTAGTCACGGTCTCCGGTTCGACGGTGGTCCGGTCGGCGGGCCGTCGAGCCGCCCGCACGGGTATGACAACCGGGCCACCCTATCGGTGCTCAGAACCCGGTCCGGGCGGGACGGGGTCCGCCCGGCTGGGGTGAGACGGGCTTCACACGACGGACCACGTGGGACGGCCACCGAGACGTCACGGTTCACCCGACCCGGTGGATACGCCCCGTTAACATCCGGTGTGTCCGGCCCTCGTGGGGTCAGTGGGGCTCCCGCACCCGCACCCGGGTGGCCACCCACACGCCCAGCGCGGCCACCACCGCCATCGGGAGGAACACCACCACGAAGGCTCCGGTGTGGGCCTCGGAGCCCCCCGTGGCCGCGGCCCCGTGCGCGGCTCCCACGGCACCGCCGCCCAGGGCCGCGAACGCCGCTCCGCCCAGCGCGAGCAGCAGCACGTTCGACAGGCCGTCCGAGATCTGGAGCGCCGCGGAGTTGTTGCCGGTCTCCTGCGGCGGCGACAGCTGGAGGAGCAGCACGCTGGTGGAGGAGATCACCAGCCCCATGCCGAAGCAGCCGAACCCCCAGGCGACCGCGACGATCCACACCGGCACCGAGGCGATCAGCACCGTCGGCGCGACGGCGATCGACGCGGCGACCAGCACCATGCCGAACGCCATCAGCCGGTGACGGTGCGCGGCGGCCCGGCCCTGTGACTGCACGAAGCTGCCGAGCGCCCAGGTGGCCCCGCCGGCGGCCAGGGAGAGCCCCGCCAGCGTCGGCGACAGTCCCCGCTGGGTGACCAGCATCAGCGGCACGAACGACTCCGCCGCGATGAACGAACCCGCCGCCACGCCGCGCAGCAGCACCACGGAGGGCAGCCCCCGGGCCGCCCGGTAGGTTCCGCGCGGCAGCAGCCCCAGCACTGCCGGGACCAGCAGGGCGATGCCCAGCGCGCCGGGGAGCAGCGAGAACCAGCGCAGGTCCTGTGCCGCGTACTGCAACAGTCCGGCCCCGGCCGAGATCATGAACGCCAGCCGGATGCGCTGCCCCTTGGGCGCGGTCGTCACACGGTCGGTCGGGGCTCCGTCCTGTTCGCTCCCGGGTGCCGGGCCCGACGCACGTCGCCGTATCTGCGGCAGTGCGAGTGCCAGCGGGAGCAGCACCAGTACCGGGATGCCCAGGAACACCCAGCGCCAGCCCAACTGCTCGGTGACCGCTCCGGACACCAGTGGCCCCACCACGGACGGGATCACCCAGCACGCCGCGAACGCCGCCATGATCGCCGGCCGCAACGGTTCCGGGTACGCCCGGCTCACCACCACGTACAGCGCGACGATCACCAGGCCGCCGCCCAGGCCCTGCACCGCGCGGCCCAGGATGAACAGCCACATCGTGCCGGCCGTCCCCGACAGGGCGAGCCCCACTCCGAAGGCGATGATCCCGGTGGTCAGCGGTCGGAGCGGACCCCGCCGGTCCGCCCACTGCCCGGACAGCACCATGCCGAACAGGCTGGTCGTGAAGTACCCGGAGAAGGCGAATGCGTAGAGCGAGACCCCGTCCAGTTCGCGGGCCGCCACCGGCATGGCCGTGCCCACGGCCGTCGCCTCGAACGCGATCAGCAGCACGACCGACACGATGCCGATGCTCAGGGCGCGGTACGACGTGCCGAGCACTCCGTCCGTGACGTCGGTGTGCTGCGCGGCGGTGTCCGTGGGGACCGGAGGGGATGCGGTGGCCTGCACGGTTGCGGTGTGCACGGTTGCGCTGGGCGTGGTGTTGCTGCTCCGCTTCCCCAGGTCGTCGGTTCCGGTTCCGTCCGTGGCTGGTTCACACTCACTGGGGTCGGTGCTCATGACAGCCAACGTAAGAGGCGAACCCCCTCTGTGGCCATTGCCGCGGAACAGGAATCCCTTGGTCCGTTGGTCCTAGGACCCGCCGGGCGGTGGAAGGAGCGGGCTCGGCCCGGACCCGACCGCGCGCGGCGGCGCCCCGCGGGCTTCGCCCGCTCCCCGTGAACTGCGGAGTGCTACCGTGGTCGGCGTACCGCACCTCATGGCGGCCTCCCCCTCGTTACTCCACGGAGGCATCGTCGTGCCCACTTCTCTGAACGTGCGTACCTTTCACCGCGAGGATCGCGACCAACTCACCGATCTGATCAACGCCCATGTGGCCGCGGTCGTCCCCGGCGCGAGCGTGTCGGTCAACACCGTCATCAGCAGCCTGGAGCGCCGCCCCGACGAGTACGTCCTCGACCCCTGGGTCGCCGAGCGGGTGACGCTGGTCGTCGAGCACCGGCGTCGCATCGTCGGCGCCGCCCATCTGCTGCGGTACCGCAACGATCCCGATGTCGGCGAGGACTTCCGCGACGCCGGTTCCCTCCTCTGGTCCGTTCACCTCCCGATCGAGCACGACGCCCCCGCAAAGGCCCATGGGTCCGCGGACGTTGCTGCCGGGGACGAGGAGTGGGTGGCCGATCTGCTGTTGTCCGCGTGCCTCGCCCAGTTCACCCGCTGGCACGTCCGGGTCCGGTACGCCGACGGGCAGCTGCCCGCCCCCGGTGTCTACGGGGTCCCTGCCCCCTGGCCGCACATCAGCACGGCCCTGGAACGGGCGGGCTTCGTGCACACCGGGGACACCGAGATCCTGTTGCTCGCTCCCCTTTCCGACCTCCCCGATCCGGCGCTCGCCCCACCGCTGCCCGGGCTCACCGTGCACCGCACCCTCGGCACGGGGCTGGGCATCCGGCTCACGGCGCGGAGCGGGGCGGACGACCTGGGGTACGTCGAACTCGACACCTCCCTCGGCCGTCCCGAACGGCATGCGCGTCCCGGCGGCATGGCCGACCTCAGTGACTTCGACCTGCCCGATGACGCGCACCCGGAGCTGTTCCGCTGGCTCCTCGGTCAGGCCCGGGCCTGGCTGGCCCTGTGCGGGGTCGACCGTGTCCTCACGTATGCCGCACCGGACGAAAGCGATGACCTCGCCCTGCTCGCTGCCGGCGGCTTCCGTGAACTGACCCGCACGGCGCGGGGATGGGAACACCGTCCGTCCTGAGTCGCGCGGGTCTCCTCCCCCGCACCGGCCTGGACCGACCGATCCGGTCGGTGCCGGGGGCGCCACGCTCCACGGGGTCAGGGGTTGTGGAACTTCACCTCCGGGTTCCCGGTCGTGGGGCCGTCGAGTATCGGGCGGGCGGCGCCGCGCAGGTGCCGGTCGAAGAAGGCGGCGACATAGGTACGGGTGATGCCGATGCCCCGGGCCGCCGGGTAGGGCTCACCGGGCAGCCCGTAGTGCTCGGTGAGCACCGGGAAGTCGGAGAAGGTGCCGTGGTGCGACCCGGAGACGGTGAGCCAACGCTTCCAGCCGTCCAGCTTCGACCAGGTGGCGTCCCACGACCGGTCCACGCCGCCGGGGCGGTGCATCTCGTCGTCCGTGCCGAGGAACATGAACGGTCGCCCGCCCAGGCCGCCCTGGGGCATCTCCTCCCAGAACGCTCCGTCCATGTTGATCCCGGCGCGCACCCGGCGGTCGCCCACCATGGCGGAAGCGGCACCCGCGCCACCGATGGAGTGGCCGGCCATGCCGACCCGCTTCTTGTCGATCGCCCCGGAGTGGGGCCAGACCGGATCGGGGCCGGTGAGCTGGTTCAGGAGGAAGGACACGTCCTTCGCCCGGGTCTGGGTGACCAAGGTGATCGGGACGCCGTTGTAGTCGACGGCCTCACAGGAAGCGCAGGTCAGCGTGCGGCCGTCCGGCATCGAGGTGCCGAAGGACTCGTAGGCGTGGTCCATGGAGGCCACGACGTAACCCCGGCTGGCCAGGTCCTCGGCGAGGCTCGTCTGGGTGTAGCGACCGGCACCGTAGCCCGGCGACAGCAGGACCAGGGGGTAACGTCCCTTCGCGATGGGGGCGTTGACCTTGCTGTGCGTCCGTATCCGACTCATCTGCTCGGCGGGGATGGCCGCCGGTAGCGCGAAGCCGTCCCGCATCCTTCGGGTCTCCTCGACCGTGGCGTACCGGGTCGGGCTGCCCTTGGCCGAGCGGGCGGCCGGGTAGTGCAGGGTGACCATCAGCTCCCGCCCGTCCGCGGTGGGCACCCAGGGGTCGGCGCGGGAGTGGTCCACCAGGTGCAGGACCTTGCTGCCCACGCCGTGCTTTCCGGTGGGGCGCGGAAGTCGGGCGGGGTGGGCGGGGACGGACTCCGCCGATCGGAATGCCGGCGAGGACGCCGACGGGGGCGCCCACAAGGGCGCCGCTGACGGGAACGCCGACCGGTCCTGGGCGGTCGCCGTGCTCGCCAGGCCCAGCGGCACGGCGAGGGACATCGCGAGGGCGGCTGCGGTGGCCGCCCGGCTCATTCGGATCATGGCCACAAGGTAGGGCCGAGGTACCCGGCCCCGCATCACCCTGCGGTAGCCATTGCCCGGGCGCCACATCACACCGTGGTCCCATAGGGCGGTAGCCCCCAAGTATTGCCGTCAGAGGGGCAGTTCCGGCGGCGTTCGGATCACTGACCGGAGGGTGCCAGCGTGCGCAGGACGCAGGACTCGTTCCCCTCGGGATCGGCCATGACCACCCAACTCCGACCGGGGCCCTGGCTCACGTCCGCCTCGGTGGCGCCGAGTTCCCGCAACCTGGCCACCTCGTCGGCGGTGCTGGAGTCGATCGGGCTGACGTCCAGGTGGAGCCGGTTCTTCGCGTCCTTGCCCTCGGGCACCCGGATGAACTGCACGGTGGGCGGCATCTGTCGGGCCCGGACCTCCTCGGCCGTCGGCTCCCAGGAGCCGATCTCGACCTTGTGCGCGCTCCGGTCGATCACCTTGAAGTCCAGGACCGCGCACCAGAAGGCCGCGAGCCGCTCCGGATCGTGACAGTCGACGGTCAACTCCGTGAACCTGCTGGTCATATGACTCCCAAGCCAGTGCGGGCGAGGGCTCAGCCTAGGCGGGCCGCCCGTGACGCGCCCCTGGATTCTTCCCGGCCCCTGAGGGGCGCGGCAGGGAGGGCGCGGCGCAACGGGCCGCCGCCCGATTGTGAACGGCGGATTGCGGTCCCGTGGCACAGCGGCGCCACACCTTGAGCAGGAGTGCGCTCCTCTCCTACGGTGAACACGTCTTCAACACACGGCCGTGTGCCCGAGTGGTTTAGGGACTCGCCTGCAAAGCGAGTTACGTGGGTTCGATTCCCGCCACGGCCTCCATGTCTTGAGCAAGCAGGACGGATGGGCGGCACCCCTCGGGGTGCCGCCCATCCGTGTGCCCGTCCGTGCGCCCGTCTCAGTTCCCGTCCGTGCGGCCGTCCACCCGTCGCACGAGGTCCGTCCGCACGGCGAGGAGGACCGTAGCGGGGTGGAGTGTCAGTGGCTCTCGGTACGTTGATCAGCGGGGCGACGCGTCACACGGCGCGGGTCTGATCGACGGGAGGGGACAGATGACGGCGTGGCTGATGTACCTGGGCAAGGACCCCAAGCGGGTCGGTGGCGGGTACGACGACAACAGCGCCACCCACTACAGCTGGGACAGTCGGGTGCCGAACGCGACCAGCGTCCGGGTCGGCGACCGGATCGTGCTGTGGGACGGCGAGAGCTCGTTGGGCCTGTCGGTGATCGAGACGATCGAGACGGGAACCGGGACGAAGGACCTCAGCTCCTGCCCGAAGTGCGGGAAGGCCGACATCGCCCCGCGCAAGACGATGACGCCGACGTACCGGTGCTGGACCAAGGAGTGCAGGGCCGAGTTCGACCGGCCCGCCGTCGAGACCGTCGACGTCCTCACCTACCGCGCCCGCTACGAGGCCGGCTGGATCGACCTCCACGGCCACCTCACCGCGCCCGAACTGCGCGCGCTGTGCGAAGAGAAGAAGTCCCAGAACGCGCTGCGCCGGCTGCACTGGGACGAGTTCCGGGCCCGGGTCGAGTCGGGCAGGAACGCCACCCCGCTCAGCGTCATCGACCGGGCGGAGGACGTCATCGCCGGCGGCCACGCCGAGTCGGTCGTCCGCGTCCGCAAGGGCCAGCCCGCGTTCCGGGCCGCCCTGCTGACCACGTTCGGCGAGGTCTGCGCCTTCACCGGCAGCATGCCCGCCACGGTCTTGGAAGCCGCCCACCTCTACAGCTACGCCAAGAAGAGCGTGCACCACGCGAGCGGCGGTCTCCTGCTGCGCCGCGACGTGCACCGGCTCTTCGACCTCGGAGAGATCGCGATCGACCCGCACACCCTCACTCTGGACGTGGCCGCGAGCACCCGCGCCTACCCGGTCTACGACCGGCTCCACGGCCGGCCGTTGACCGTCCCGGTCGACGCGGGCCACCGGAAGTGGCTCGCCAAGCACTGGGACATGCACCGCGGCAGCCTCGTCGCGATCCCCGCCCAGACCACCGGCCTGCTCGACCCGGTCACCGCCCAGTAGTACTTCGGCAGCACCCGGAACGGGGTGTCGCCCTTCGGCCCGTCCCGGTTCGTGGGAAGCGGTGGCGCGGCCCGCGGCACCTCGCGAGAATGATCAGTCATGTCGACCAAGCGCACGCTCTGGGTGGGAGCCACCCTTCTGAGCAGTTCCCTCTCGGGTGTCGCCTTCGCGGTCATCGCCGTTCACGAGGGCCGGCCGCTGTCCGAGAGCCTGACGATCGGGGGCGCGGCCACCTTGGCCACCATCGGGCTGGCCTTCGCCGTCTTCACCTCGCTGGACCCGAAGGAGCCGCGGCAGGTCGCCGAGGGGCGCATGCGGGTCCGGCAGGCGGAGCAGGGGTTGGAGGCCGCACTCTCGCACCCTGACGTACCCGCTCCCCGCACCGCGGTGGGCGGGGTGCCGGGGCTGGAGGAGACCGAGGACGGGGCCACGGGGCCCGACGAGCCGGCGGCCGGGCGGGGGTTGGCGCTGGCGCAGCTGTGGCAGTTGACCCACAGCCGACTGGACCTCTACCACGAGATCGCCACGCAGCAGGCGCGGCAGTCGTTCCGCAACGCGCAGGTGGCGATGGTCATCGGCTTCGTGCTGTTGACGGCGTTCGTCATCGTGGCGCTGAACGCGAGCACGACGGCGGGGGCGGTGGTCGCCGGGGCCCTGGGCGCGGTGTCCGCTGCGCTGTCCGGGTTCGTGAGCAGTACGTTCGTGAAGTCGCAGGAGACCGCAGCCGGGCACCTCAAGGCGTACTTCGACCAGCCCTTGGAGTTCGCCCGGTACCTGGCGGCGGAGCGTCTGGTGGCGGACGCGGGCCTGACCGCCGCGCAGCGGGCCGAGGTCATCACGACCCTGGTCCGGGCGATCGCCGCGGGTCCTCAGTCGGCCGACTCCCAGGCGAACGTCGCGGGGGACGTCTCGTCGTAGGGCAGGTGCAGGGGGGCGAAACGGTCGGGGCGCCCTCCGGGCGGGGTCCAGGCGGTCTCCGGGTGGCGGGCGGTGACCGGGTCGACGGACTTCAGCACCGCGTGGACCGCGCCCGCGAGCAGGTCCCCGGACTGCGCGGTGAGCCGGCGGTCGCGGTCGGCGTCCCACTCGCGCGCCCGGTGCCCGAGCCAGTGGGTGAACGCCAGGGTGGAGACGTCCGTGTTGAGGGGGCGGGGGCAGGGGGCGGCCCAGTGCCAGGAGAGGACCGCACCGGTCGCGCCGTCGACCACGACGTCCGTGTCGTGCATCAGATGTCCGACGGGGATCAGCCGGGCCGCCCGGGCGGGGAGGTCGGCGGGCCGGCCGGTGACCGGATGCGCCCCGGCGTGGTGCTCGGCGAGGGTCCGCAGCGGGAGCCGGGCGGCGACGAAGTCGTCCTCTTCCTCGGGCAGTCCGACGTCCTTGAGGAAGCGGCGGGTCGGTTCGTGGGTGAGTGCGGCGGGCAGGTCGGCGTCCTCGCAGCGGCTGACCTCCCCGGCGCCGAACTCCTCGTCGAGCAGCCGGCCGGGCAGGTCGATCTGGAGGTGGATACCGGGGGTCGGGACCCGGGCCAGTGGTCTGA
This sequence comes from Streptomyces sp. NPDC127068, assembly GCF_042724695.1. Taxonomy (NCBI): domain Bacteria; kingdom Bacillati; phylum Actinomycetota; class Actinomycetes; order Kitasatosporales; family Streptomycetaceae; genus Streptomyces; species Streptomyces sp. NPDC127068. The sequence goes on from NZ_JBHXEN010000035.1 coordinate 10,128, forward strand.
CCCAGGCGGTGACCAGCCAGAAGACCGGGACGGGCGCTCCATGCAGCTCCGCCCGGAACAGGTCGAGGAGGTGGCTGCGGGCCAGGGCGGCGGCGCCGGGTCCGTAGCGAGGGCCGTCGTGGACGGCGGGTGGTCCGCCCGGGTCCGCCGGTTCCGTGCACTCCCGCACCGCGCGCGCGAACCGGAGCAGCGTGGCGAGGTCGGGGGCGAGCGGGTCGCCGGGTGCCGGTCGCGGCCCGGGGCCGTCGTACGGGTGGGGGCGCCCGGGGTCGAGGTCGGGGCGGGGTGTGAGGAACAGTCGTCCGGTGGCGCCTTCGAGGGTGACGAGGGGCCCGGGGTGCTGCCCCCGCACCCCGTCGGACCCTGCGCCGCCGGGGCTCAGACCGCCGAGGACGAGGAGGTCGCCCGCCAGGGTGCGCGGCGGGCCGAAGCGGAACAGGTGCCCTCCCCCGGCCGGCAGTCCGGGGCCCGTGAGGTGGCGCCGGGTGGGCCCGTGGGTGAGGGAGCGCGGCAGCTCGTCCTCGGTGAACCTGATCGTCTCGGTCGTGGCCATGGAACCCCCCGTGGCGTGTCAACGAACGGTCGGCGGGGCTCCGCACCGGCTAACCGGGCGTGATCCCCAACGACTTCGACGGTACGCGGCACCACTGACAGCGCCCCGGGCGCGGAGGCCGGGCGGGGCGGGTCAGGCGGTTGGGGTGGTGACCACCGCGGCCTGGGGGCGGATCGGCAGCCGGGCCACCGGGCGGCCGGTCGCCGCGCGCACCGCCGAGGCGATGGCCGCGGGGCTGGTCACGACGGGCACCGCGCTGACGGCCTTCGCCCCGAAGGGGGCGACCACGTCGCGTTCCTCGATGAGGGTGACGATGTGGATGTCCGGGGCGTCGAGGGCGGTCGGCAGGGCGTAACCGGTGAGGTCGGGGTGGCGGACGAGTCCGCGCGGGGTGCGCAGGTTCTCGGTGAGCGCGGCCCCCAGTCCCTGGGTGACACCGGCCTCGATGCGGGCCCTGAGCTGCGCCGGGTTGAGGACGCGGCCGACGTCCTGGGCGACGGCGAGTTCCACCACGCGCACCGAGCCGAGTTCGATGTCGACGTCGACGATCGCCCGGATCGCGCAGAACGCGAGGCCCACGAAGGCGTCGCCCTGGCCGTTCTCGTCCAGCGGCTCGGTGGGGTGCGGGCGGCACTGGGCGGTGGCCCACAGTTCCTTGCCTTCGAGGGCCTCGCTGACGGTGGTGGACAGGACGCCGTCGTAGGAGGTGATCTTCCCGTCGGTGATCTGGAGGAGTTCGGTGGACATGCCGAACTTGTGGGCCAGCGGCTGGAGGAGTTGGGTGCGGACCATCTTGGCCGCGCGCTCCACGGCCCCGCCGGAGACCCAGGTGTGGCGGCTCCGGCAGGCGGCTCCGGCGGACGGCTGGTCGGTGTCGACGGGGGCGATGTGCACCTCGTCGACGCCCAGGGTCTCCTGGACGATCTGACGGGCGAGCATGCCGAAGCCCTGGCCGGTCTCGACGGCGGCGCAGATGACGGTCGCGACGCCGTCGTGGACCTTGACGGTGGCGGTGGAGACCTCGTCGGTGCCTTCCGCGCCGAGCATGTGGACCATGCCGAGCCCGTAGCCGACGCCCCGGCGGATCGCGGAGGGTTCCCCGGCGCCCTCCAGTCCGCCCGGCAGCAGCCACTCGTCCTCGGGGGTGTCCTTGGGCAGGGCGGGCAGCGGGAAGTCCCGTACCGCGGTGAGGAGTTCCGCGACCGGCGCGGGGCAGGTGACGGCCTGGCCGGTGGGCAGCACGTCACCGGTGGCGAGGACGTTGCGCATCCGCACCTCGGCCGGGTCGGCGCCGAGCTTGCGGGCGAGCTTGTCCATCTGCGCCTCGTACGCCGCGCACACCTGGAGGGCGCCCTCGCCGCGCACGTGGCCCGAGGGCGGGTTGTTGGTGCGCACGGCCCAGCCCTCGACGAAGGCGTTGGGGACCACGTAGGGCCCGCAGGCGAACGCCACGGCGGCGGCGAGCGCCTCGGAGGAGGTGTCGGCGTAGGCGCCGGCGTCCAGGAGGACCTGGGCCTCGACCTTGACGAGCCGGCCCTCGGCATCGGCGTGGTGGCGGTAGCGCAGCAGGGTGGGGTGGCGGTGGGAGTGGCCGAGGAAGGACTCCTCGCGCGTCGCGGTCAGCTTGACGGGGCAGCCCGTCTTCAGGGCGAGCAGCCCCAGGGGGAGTTGGAAGCCGGGGTCGTCGCGGTCGGCGGTCGCGCCGGGCACCCCGGTGACGACGATCTTGACGCGTTCGGGGTCGAGCCCGTAGCAGGCCGCCGCGAGGTCCCGGTCGCCGTGCGGGTCGGTGGAGGCGACGTACAGTTCGACGCCGCCGTCGGGGCGCGGTACCGCGAGGCCGGCCTCGGCGCCGATCGGGGCGGGGTCCTGGCGGCCGACCCGGTACACGCCCTCCACCACGACGGCGCCGGTCGCCTCGGGGTCGCCGTGGCGCAGCGGGATGTGGCGGATGAGGTTGCCGTCGGGGTGCAGCGGTTCGGCGGAGAACGCCTTCTCCGGGTCGGTGACGGGTTCCTGGACCTCGTACTCGACGATGACGGCGGCGGCGGCCATCCGCGCGGTGTCGGGGTGGTCGGCGGCGACGGCGGCGATGGGCTCGCCGTGGTGGCGCACGACCTCGGAGGCGAAGACGGGGCGGTCCCGCACGCCGCGCCCGTAGACGGCGCCGATCCCGTTGCCGGGGACGTCCTCGTGGGTGATGACGGCGCGCACGCCGGGCATCGCGCGGGCGTGCGAGGCGTCGATCGACACGATGCGGGCGTGGGCGTGCGGCGAACGCAGCACGGCCGCCCACAGCAACCCTTCGGCCCAGAGGTCGGCCGCGTACGGGAAGGTGCCCTCGGTCTTGGCGCGGGCGTCGGGGGACGGCAGCGAGGAGCCGATGCCGTGGGGCGACGGATCGGGTCCGGGCTCGGTGCCGGCGGAGGTGGTGACCATGGCCGTCGCCTCGTTGCTCATGCCTGGCCTCCGCCTTGGCCGTACGGACCGTAGGGGTCGTGCGCGTGGGGGTGGACGCCGCCCGCGCCGGGGCCGGCCTGGTGCGGGATGCGGGGTTCGCCGGGGCCGCCGAGGTGGGGCGGTGCCTCGCCGGTGTCGGCGGGGGCCGTGGGCTCGGAGGGTGCCGGGGGGGCGACGGCCGCCGCGTGCGCCTCGCGCTCCTCGACGACCTCGCGGACGGCTTCCAGGACGCCGCGGTAGCCGGAGCAGCGGCAGAGGTTGCCGCACAGGGCCTGGCGGGCTTCGCGTTCGGTGGGGGCGGGGTTGCCCTCCAGCAGGTCGTGGACGGTCATCGCCATGCCGGGTACGCAGAACCCGCACTGGACGGCGCCGCACCGGGCGAGGGCCCGCTGCACGTCGGAGGGCCGGCCGTCGGCGGCGAGCCCCTCGACGGTGCGGATCTCGCTGCCGGCCGTGGTGGCGGCGGGCACCAGGCACGAGGCGACGAGGCGACCGTCGACCTGGATGTTGCAGGCTCCGCACTCGCCCTGGGAGCAGCCGTCCTTGGCGCCCGCGAGGCCGAGGCGCTCGCGCAGGACGTAGAGCAGCGATTCGCCGATCCACGCCTCGGTGACGGGGCGGTCCACGCCGTTGACCCGCAGGGAGTACGAGATGAGGGGGTGTTCGTCGTGGTGGACGAGGGGTTCCTCGGCCGCGGCGGGCGCCGGTGCCGCGGGGTCCTCGTCCGCCGCTCCGTCGTGCTCGACGTGGTCCTGCGGGGCGCCCTCCGGGGTCTCCGCGGGTTCGTCGGCCGCCGTGCGTCCGGCGGGGTCCGTGCCGTCGGCGGGGTCGGCCGCGGTGGTGTCCTCGCGGACGCGGCCCGGAGCGGTTGCGGCCGGGTCGTCGGCGGGGTGTTCGGGGGCGTCCTGGGCGGCCGGCACCGGTACGGGTGCCCCGGGTCCGTCCTCGGCGGCCTCGGGCGCGCCGCTGTCGGGGGCCGGCGCGGGTCCGGCCTCGCCCTCGCTCCGTACGGGGTGTTCGGCGGCCGGCGGGTGCGCACCGGTCGGGTACGCGCCGGGGCCCTGCGCTCCGGTGGGCGCGTCCGCGGGGTGCGCGGTGTCCGTGCCGTGCGCGGGCGTGCCGTGTGCCGGGGTGCCGTGGTCTGCCGCGGGGGCGGTCCAGTCCGGGCCCGGGCCGGTGGCCCAGGGCGCGGGGGCCCCGCCGGGCAGGGTCGCCGGTGCGGTGGCGCCCCACTGCGAGGCCAGGGTGGAGGTGGTGAACTCACCGGACTCGTCCGGCAGGTCGCTCGCGGCCAGCGGGATGGTCCACTGCCCGGTGCCGTCCTGCGTGGGCTCGTGCCCCGGCCCGCCCGGTGCGGACCCCTCGGTGGGCACGACGTCCGGGAACGTCCACTGGGCGGTCTCCCCCGGGTCGTAGCCGGAGCGTCCGGGGGCGGTGCGCCCCGCTTCGAAGGCGTGCTCCCGGCCGGTACCGGCGGGTCCGTCGCCCGTGTCGGGACCGTACGGGACGTCGGTGTCGCGCGGGGGGTGCTGCACATGGCCACCGGACGCGGCCGGTTCGGGCCAGCCCACCGTGCGCGCGGGCCCGGCGGCGCCCTGCGGCGCCCACGTTCCGGCGGGGGGCGCCGCGGGGTCGACGGGCTGTCCGGTGGTCGGGGCGGCCGTTATCCGCGGCGGCACGTAGCCGTGGCCGGGGGCGGCGAGCGGCGAGTGGGCGTGCAGGTCGAAGCCCTCGGGGAGCCGGACGAAGGCGGTGGCGTCGGCGCCCGCCTCGGGATCGTGCTCGCCGCGCGGGATCGGCTCCCAGCCGCCCGCGCCGCCGTGTCGGTCGGTCACGACAGTGCCCTCCCCAGTGCTCGTCGGGCCAGCACCGCGACGGTGCGCCGCAGGTGGAGTACGGCGGGCGGCAGCGGCTGCGGCGTGCCGTCCTCGGCCGGGGCGGCGTCCGGGATGCAGGCCGCGGCGACGTACTCGCCGAACGCTTCGAGGGCCTCGGGGACCAGGGTGCGGCTGCCGTCCCAGTCGATCAGCGAGGCCACCCACTGCTCGGCGTCGAGGGGCCGCAGCGGCATCGGGGCGACGGCGCCCACCGCGCACCGCACCCCCCGCCGGGCCGGGTCGAGGACCAGCGCGACGGACGCGGTGGCCCGGCCGGGGCCGGTGCGTCCGGTGGCCTTCAGGAAGATCTGCGGGGCGTGCAGCAGCGGTACGCGCACGTAGCCGATGAGTTCGCCGCCGCCGAGTCCCGCCACGCCCGCGAGCAGGTGCGAGACGGGGATCTCCCGGCGGGCGCCGCCGGGGCCGGCGACGATGACGGTGGCTTCGAGCGCCGCGAGCACCGGCAGTGCGTCACCGGTGGGGGCACCGGTGGCGATGTTGCCGCCCAGGGTGCCCGCGTTGCGGATCTGCGGCGGGCCGGCGGCGCGGGCCGCGGCGGCGAGCGCCGGGATGAGCGCGGCGAAGTCGGGGCGGCCCATGCGGGCATGGGTCAGGCCGGCGCCCAGGAGCGCGTGGCCGTCCTGGTACTGCCAGCCCCGGATCTCGCTGATGCGGCTGAGCCCGACGAGGGCCGCGGGCCGCAACTGACCCGAGTTGACCGAGGTCATCAGGTCCGTGCCGCCCGCTACGGGCACGGCCGCGGGCGTCGCGGCGAGGGCCGCGACCGCGTCGTCGAGTGTGCTCGGCAGCGTCACGGATCGCGCCGCCTGCGGTGCGTGCGTGGTCAAACCGGCTGCCCCTTCCCGCTGTCCCGCCTGGTCGTCCTGTGGCCGTACGGTACGTGCTCACAGGCCGGCCGTGGCAACTCTGGCACATCTTCACCGGCGCCCGACGCGGGGGTCCGCTAGGAGTTTTTCTTCCGAACTCCGGGGGAATCGTCCGTTTTCCCACGTGCTTGGCGGTGCGCACCTCTTGCCACTCTTTTGGCGGCAGTTGTGTGACATCTCCGCCGGGTCCGGGGGGCGGGGCGGGCCGCTCCCGGAGGCCGTGGACCGCCTTCGCGGTTCCTCCGCGGGGAAGGCGTGCGCGGGCCGCGGCGGACACCCGGCGGACGTCCCGCGGACACGCCGCGGGGGCGGTCACCCTGGAGTGACCGCCCCCGCGGGAAACTCACACGTTCGGCGGCGGTCCGTCGATCGGACGGCCGATCAGTCCGGGCCGCTGCTGCCAGGGCGCCGGGCCGGCCGGCGGCCGGTACTGGACGCCGAGCGCGTCGAGCCTGCGGTAGTGCTCCGTCATCCGGTCCTCGAAACCGTCGAAGTCCCGCTCGGCGGAGGGCGGGAGCGCACTCCAGGCCACCTCGGCGAACGCGGCCAGGCGCGGGAACACCTGGTAGTCCACGCGCGAGGGGTTCTCCATGACCTCGGTCCACACATTGGCCTGGGTGCCGAGCACCCGGCGGGCCTCCTCGCGGGTCAACTCCGGCGGCACCGGCTCGAAGCGGTAGACGTCCTCCAGCGTGCGGACGAACCCGATCGGTACCGGCTCGTCGGGGCCGCCGTGCTGACGGTGGTCCAGGTACACCTGTTGTTCCGGGCACATGACGACGTCGTGACCGGCGCGCGCGGCGGTGATGCCGCCGCCGTAGCCGCGCCAGGAGGAAACCGCCGCGCCGGGTGCGAGGCCGCCCTCCAGGATCTCGTCCCAGCCGATGAGCCGCCGGCCGCGCTCGGAGACCCAGGTGTCGAAGTGGCGGATGAACCAGGACTGGAGCTCGTCCTCGTCCTTGAGGCCCAGTTCCCGGATGCGGGCCTGCGCCGCCGGGGACTCCTTCCACTGGTCCTTGGGGCACTCGTCGCCGCCGATGTGGATGAACGGCGAGGTCTCCACGGGGAAGAGGTCGAGCACCTCCTCCAGGACGCCCTCGTAGAAGCGGAGCGTGTGGTCGGTGGGGGCGAGGATGTTGGGGCTGACGCCCCAGGTGTCCCAGACGGAGAGCGCGGCCGTGTCGATGACGTCCGTGTTCCCGAGCTCCGGGTAGGCGGTGATGGCCGCCTGCGAGTGGCCCGGTACGTCGATCTCCGGGATGACGCGGATGTGCCGGGCTGCGGCGTAGGCGACGATCTCGCGGATGTCGTCCTGGGTGTAGTAGCCGCCGTGCGGCTTGTCCTCCCACAGGGGGGAGGCCCGGTGGCCCCACTTGGTGCGGGAGCGCCAGGCGCCCGCCTCCGTGAGCTTCGGGTAGCGCTTGATCTCGATGCGCCAGCCCTGGTCGTCCGTGAGGTGGAAGTGGAAGACGTTCAGCTTGTGCGCGGCGAGGAGGTCCAGGTAGCGCAGTACGCCTTCCTTGGGCGTGAAGTGGCGCGAGACGTCGAGCATCATGCCCCGCCACCCGAAGCGCGGCGAGTCCTCGACGGTGACCGCGGGCAGCGTCCAGCTCCGGGCCGGGTCGACGGGCGCCCGGCGGTGGGCTTCGGCGCCGAGCAGCTGGCGCAGGGTCTGGGCGCCCCAGAACACGCCGGCCCCGCTGCCACCCTCGATGCGGGCGGTGGGCGCCGCCACGGTCAGCCGGTAGCCCTCCTGCGGCAGTTCGGGGTCGATCGCCAGCGCCAGTCGGTCGATCAGGGCGCCGTCGCCGTCACCGGCGGGTGCTCCGTCGGCGGGGGCCTCCCCCAGCGACAGTCCGGTCGCCGCACCGAGGTACGTCCGCAGCCACCGGGCGGTGTCCTCGGTGCCCGGTCCGGTCTCCAACAGCGTCCCGGCGTGCAGCGCGAGGCGCTGGTCCCCGGCGTGCGCCAGGCGCAGCGGGGCGGGGATCAGCGCCCCGTCGTGCGCCGGGGCTCCGGTCCGCTCGGTCGCGTTCGTCACGGCGTCACCCGTCATCACGTCACCCGTCCCCGCATCAGTGGTGGAATCACTCGTGTCATCCGTTGTCCGTCCGCCCTGCACTGAGCGTCCGTCCCCTCTCCGGTCCCCGGTTCCCTGGTCGTCGGTGGTCGTGGTCGGTGGTGTCATCGCGCTCGTCTGCTCGTCTGCTCGTCGGTGCTGGCCGGTGCTCGTCGGGTGCCGCGGGTCCGGTCAGTCCTTGACCGCTCCCCCGAGCCCGGACACCAAACGGCGCTGCACGAGCACGAAGAAGATCAGCACCGGAATGGTCATCACTGTAGACGCCGCCATGATTCCGCCCCAGTCGTTCTCGTCCGGCTTGAAGAAGACGAGCAGGGCCATCGGCAACGTGGATTGCGAGGTGTCGCTGATGATGAAGGACTTGGCGAAGAGGAAGTCGTTCCACGCGGAAATGAAGGAGAACACGCTCGTCGCCACGAGACCCGGGAACACCAACGGGAAGAGGATCTGCCAGAGGAATCGACTGCGGCTCGCGCCGTCGAGTGCGGCGGCCTCTTCCAGGGCCTCCGGAACGGCCTTCACGAAGCCCCTGAGCATCCAGATCGCGAACGGCAGCGAGAAGGCGATGTGCGGCAGGATCAGGGCGCCCAGCGTGTTGAGCTGACCGAGGTCCCGCATCAGGAAGAACAGCGGGATCGCGAGCCCTTCCACCGGCACCATCTGCGCGATGAGGAACATGATGAGCAGGGTGGTGCGGAATTTGAAACGGAACCTCGTCACCGCCGTGGCGGCGAGGAACGCGATGATCGCGGACACCAGGACCACGGATACCGCGACGATGAGGCTGTTGAGGAAGTAGCGACCGAAATCCTGCTGCCCGAAGAGCCGTTGGAAGGAATCCAGCGAGGGGTTCAACGTCCAGGGACGGGCCTCGGTCGACTCGATCTCCCCGGCCGGCTTGAAGGCCGAGAGGACCATCCAGTACAGGGGGAACGCGACCACCGCGGCGACCACCAGGGCCGTCAGTTCGGCGGCCAGCCGCCAGGGTCGCTGGATCAGTCCGCCGCCCAGCCGAAGCCGACGCCCGCCGCCGCTCCCGCCGCGCTCGGGTGTCCCGTCCGCCGGGGAACCGTCCGCGCGGTCCTCGGCGGGGGCGTCCACCAGGGTGCCGGGGCCGCCGTCGCGCGGGGCGTCCGCGTGGCCGCCCTCCACCGCCGTGCCGCTCACAGTTCCTCCCCCTGGCGCCGCAGCAGCCGCAGATAGACGAGCGTGACCACGAGCAGGATCAGCAGCATGACCACGCCGATGGCGGAGCCGAGGCTGTACTGCGAGGACGCGAACGCCTTTTGATACGCGTACACATTGAGGACCATGTTCTGGCCGGCGATGCCGCCGCCGTTGGTCATCACGTAGATCTGGGTGAAGACCTTGAAGTCCCAGATGATGGACTGGATGGTGACGACCACGAGGATGGGGCGCAGCATCGGCATGAGCACCGACCGCCAGATCCGCCACTGCGAGGCGCCGTCCAGCGACGCGGCCTCCAGCACTTCGGAGGGCACCGCGCGGATGCCCGCGTAGACGGTGACCATCACGAACGGGAACGAGCACCAGACCACTTCGAACAGGACCAGCGCGAAGGCGCTGAGCCGGTCGTAGGTCCACGAGTGGTCCCCGAGCCCGAGCACCTTGTTGACGGGGCCGAAGTCGGGGTCGAACAGGAACACCCACACCGTGGAGCCGGTGACCGCGGGGGTCGCCCAGGCACCGAGGGCCGCCATCATCAGGGCGAGCCGGGGCACGGCCCGGATGCGGGTGAGCAGGACGGCCAGCGCGCAGCCGATGGCGAGCGTGGAGACCACGCAGGCGGCGGCGAACAGCACGGTGGCCAGGAGGACCTGCCAGAACTGTTCGTCGCGGAAGAGCGTGGCGTAGTTGTCGAACCCCTTGAAGGTCGTCGGTTCGCCACCGCTGACCTGGGCCTGGGTGTACTCCAGGAAGGAGATCAGACCGAGCTGGTAGATCGGGTAGACGAGGAGGCCGGCCAGGACGACCAGGGCCGGCGCGAGGTACAGCCAGGGTGTCCAGGCGGAGCGCCCGGGGCGCCGGGGCGGCCGGGCGCCGGACCTGTTCGGCCGGCGCCCCCGCCCGCGCAACGCCGTCGGGGGCTTGTCGACGGTGATGTCGTGCGTCATGGGTCAGGACTCTCGGTTCAGCCCGCGGAGGAGAAGGCGTCGTTCATCTTCTTCGCCGCGTCCTTGGAGGCGGTCGCCACGTCCTTGCGGCCGCTGACCACCTCCTGGAACATCGTCGGCAGCACCAGGGAGGCGTCGATCTGGCCCCAGGCGGGCGACGCGGGCACGAACTTGGCGCCCGAGGCGAGGGTGTCGATGAAGGGCTTGATGAACGGCTGCTCGGCCGCGGCGTCCTTGCGGACGTCCGTGAAGGTGGGCAGGAAGCCCATCGCTTCGAAGAGTTCGCCCTGGGTCTTCTTGCCGGCGATCTCCTTGACGAGGTTCACGGCGAGGGTGCGGCGCTCGGTGCTCTTGAGGACGCCGATGTTGTTGCCGCCGGCGAAGGCGGGGGCGATGTCGCCCTCCTTGACGCCGGGCAGCGGGACCACGGCGTACTTGTCCTTGACCTTGCCGGCTTCCACCGCGGCGTGGCTGAAGTCGCCGCCGATCGCCATGCCCGCCTTGCCGGAGGCGAAGGCGGTGACGGTGTCGTTGCCGCCCATGCCCGCACACTTGGCGGCCGGACAGTTGTCGTCGCCGAACAGCGAGGTGTACGCCTTGATGCCCTTCTGGGAGGCGGCGCTGTCGAGGGCGGACTGGTACTTCCCGCCGCTCTCCGAGGCTATTTCGCCGCCGTTGGACCAGAGGAACGGCATGGCGCCGTACGTGTACGCGCCGCCGACCGCGAGGCCGTAGAGCTCCGGCTTGGCCTTGCGGATCTTCTTCGCGGTGCTGATCAGCTCGGCCTGCGTCTTGGGGACGGCGAGGTCGAGTTCCTTGAGGATGTCGGTGCGGTAGTACAGGGCGCGCACGCCGACGAAGTAGGGGGCGCCGTAGACCTTGCCGTCGACGGTGACCGACTCGCGGGCCGTGGGGTCGGTGTCCTTGGCGTCGGCCCAGTCGCCGAACTCCTTGGTGATGTCGGCGAGCCCGCCGTCCTTCACGTAGCCGGCGGTGTCGGTGTTGCCGTACTCGACGATGTCCGGGGCGCTCTTGGGGTCGTTGAACGCGGCCTTGATCTTCTCGGCGCGGGTCTCGACGGGGATGTACTCGACCTTGACGTCGGCGCCGTCGTTGGCCTTCTTGAAGGAGTCGATGGCCCGGTTGACCACGTCCTCCTTGGGCTTGTTGTTGACCTCCTGGAAGAGCCAGACGCGCAGGGTGCCGGACTTCTCGTCCTTGTCGGACGAGTTGTCCGAGCTCTGCGGGGCGCAGGCGGTCGCGGTCAGGGCGGCGACGGTCAGTGCGGCGAGGGCGGCGGACCGTCGACGCTGGCCGGGCGTTGCCCGGTTCATGAACTTCTGCGGGAGCTTCATCGAGCGGTCCTCCGAGTTCACGTTGCAATATGCGCAACGAGTGTTTCGCGGTGCACAACAAGACGGAGGCTAAGGCGGTTCCCTGGGTTCATCAAGGGTTCAGCGGGCGGTCTCAACCAGTCCGTGACCGGCGAATGCAGGGTGCGCAACGGGGTGCTGTGCTTTGTGGCGTTTTGATCCCGACAGGTCTGGACCATTGGGACGTAGCCCTCGCCGGGCCGGCGTTCACTCTGTGGGGGTGCGCCGTCCCGTGCGGGTGCGTGGTCGTTTCGCGCAGTTCCCCGCGCCCCTATCGGGGTGCGATCACCCTGCGGTGCGCCGTCCCGTGCGGGTGCGTGGTTGGTTTGCGCAGTTCCCCGCGCCCCTGATTCGCCCGCTGTGCGCTGTCCTGCCGAGGGGGGACCGCGCACCCCTGCCAGAGTGCCCCGATAGGGGCGCGGGGAACTGCGCGAAACGACAGCGCACCCGCACGGGACAGCGCACCGGACGGTGAAATGCGCGTGGCGGGGCCCACCGAAGGGCCCCGCCACGCAACTCGTTCCGTACCGAAGGACGGACCTACTTGCCGTCCTTGCCGTTCTTTCCGTCCTTGCCGCCGATGCCCATGGACTCGTAGATCTCCTTGCACATGGGGCACACCGGATACTTCTTCGGGTCGCGGCCCGGCACCCAGACCTTGCCGCAGAGCGCGACGACGGGAGTGCCGTCGAGCGCGCTCGCCATGATCTTGTCCTTCTGGACGTAGTGGGCGAAGCGCTCGTGATCACCGTCACCGTGCGAAGTCTGCGGCGTCGGCTCGACGAGGGTCCCCGTACCAGTCCCGCGCTCGGGCTCGGGCTCAAGAGTGCTCATAGCTGCCAAGGGTACTGAAACCCGGGGGTATCCGGTCCCACGGGCGCCGGGGTGCGGGTCCCGTCCCCGTCAGTTGAGGGACGGGTCGTCCGGATAGGTCGCCACCATCGCCAGCTCGCTGCGCTGCCGCCGCAGGACCTCCCGCCACAACCGTTCGGGCACCGGCGAGGACACGTCCCCGGGCTCCGACTCCACGACGTACCAGGCGCCCTCGCGCAGCTCCTCCTCCAACTGGCCGGGGCCCCAGCCCGCGTACCCCGCGAAGATCCGCAGCGAGCCGAGGGCCGCGGCCAACAGCTCCGGCGGGGTGCCCAGGTCGACCAGGCCGATCGCGCCGTGCACCCGGCGCCAGCCGAGCGGCGCCCGCTCGGCGGAACCGCCGCCGGGGATCACCGCGACGCCGAGCGCCGAGTCGAGCGAGACGGGGCCGCCCTGGAAGACGACGCCCGGCTCGCCGGCCAGTTCGGCCCAGTCCTCCAGGATGTCGCCGACGCCCACCGGCGTCGGGCGGTTGAGGACCACGCCGAGCGAGCCCTCCTCGTCGTGGTCGAGGAGCAGCACCACCGCGCGGTCGAAGTTGGGGTCGGCCAGGGCGGGCGTTGCCACGAGCAGCCGCCCTGTGAGCGAGGACACCTCGGTCATGGAGGACATGATCCCGCATCTTCCCCGCCCCGGGGGCGTCAACTCCCGGACCGGGACGTGCGCTGTCCGCCCGCCCGCTGACGGGTTTGGGCGGCGGACGCCGGAGGTCACCCCGTGTGCCCGAATGACCCCGGTTCGTGTTGTGGCGAAGTCATGACGGACCCGTGGCCGCAGCGGGCTTACAGAAGGGGGGTGCGCGGCCATTACGCTAGCTGCTCGGCCCCCTGCCCGTCTCACTCGGAACGCGAGATACATGACCGTCAACGACGATGTCCTGCTTGTCCACGGCGGAACCCCGCTGGAGGGCGAGATCCGTGTCCGCGGCGCGAAGAACCTTGTGCCCAAGGCCATGGTCGCCGCCCTGCTCGGCAGCGGTCCCAGCAGATTGCGCAACGTTCCGGACATCCGTGATGTCAGGGTCGTCCGCGGTCTGCTCCAGCTCCATGGCGTGACGGTGCGCCCCGGCGAGGAACCGGGCGAGCTGGTGCTCGACCCGACGCACGTCGAGAGCGCGAACGTCGCGGACATCGACGCCCACGCGGGTTCCTCACGCATCCCCATCCTGTTCTGCGGCCCGTTGCTGCACCGGCTCGGCCACGCGTTCATCCCCGGCCTCGGCGGCTGCGACATCGGCGGCCGTCCGATCGACTTCCACTTCGACGTGCTGCGGCAGTTCGGCGCGCGCATCGAGAAGCGCGACGACGGCCAGTACCTGGAGGCGCCGCAGCGGCTGCGCGGCACCAAGATCCGGCTGCCGTACCCGTCGGTCGGCACGACCGAGCAGGTGCTGCTGACGGCGGTGCTCGCCGAGGGCGTCACCGAGCTGTCGAACGCCGCGGTGGAGCCGGAGATCGAAGACCTGATCTGCGTGCTCCAGAAGATGGGCGCGATCATCGCCATCGACACGGACCGCACGATCCGCATCACCGGTGTGGACAAGCTCGGCGGCTACACCCACGCGGCGCTCCCGGACCGGCTGGAGGCGGCCTCCTGGGCGTCCGCCGCGCTGGCGACCGAGGGCAACATCTACGTCCGCGGGGCGCAGCAGCGCTCCATGATGACGTTCCTGAACACCTACCGTAAGGTCGGCGGCGCCTTCGAGATCGACGACGAGGGCATCCGCTTCTGGCACCCGGGCGGCACCCTGAACGCCATCGCGCTGGAGACGGACGTGGCCCCCGGGTTCCAGACCGACTGGCAGCAGCCGCTGGTGGTCGCGCTGACCCAGGCCACCGGGCTGTCTATCATCCACGAGACGGTGTACGAGTCGCGGCTCGGCTTCACCTCGGCGCTGAACCAGATGGGCGCGCACATCCAGCTGTACCGCGAGTGCCTGGGCGGTTCGCACTGCCGGTTCGGGCAGCGCAACTTCCTGCACTCCGCGGTCGTGTCCGGGCCCACCCGGCTCCAGGGCGCGGACCTGGTCATCCCGGACCTGCGGGGCGGGTTCTCGTACCTGATCGCCGCGCTGGCCGCGCAGGGCACCTCCCGGGTGCACGGGATCGAGCTGATCAACCGGGGTTACGAGAACTTCATGGACAAGCTCCAGGCGCTCGGCGCGAAGGTGGAGCTGCCGGGCGGGGCCCCGCTGAGCGACTGAGCGGGCCGTACACGGTCGAGAAGGGCCCCGGACGGTCGTCCGGGGCCCTTCGGGTGCCGCAGGGCGTTCCTGGCGCCTCGGTGGGCGGTACACGCGCCTCGTGGGCCCGTGCGGGCCGCCCCGGGGTCCTCGTGCGCGCCGCCCGGGCGCCGGACGGGGGGGCCGGGGACCGGACGGGCGGTACGGAACGCGACGGGGCGGCACCCTGGCCCGGGTGCCGCCCCTTTCGCCTGTGTGGGTCCCGCGCCGTCTCCGGCGCGGGCACGGGCCGCCTTACTTGCCCTTGGCGGCTTCCTTCAGCTTGGACCCGGCGGAGACCTTCACGCTGTACCCGGCGGGGATGTTGATCGGCTCACCGGTCTGCGGGTTGCGGGCGGTGCGAGCGGCACGGAGGGTGCGCTCGAAGGTCAGGAAGCCGGGGATGGTGACCTTCTCGTCGCCCTTGGCGACGATCTCGCCGACCGTCTCGGCGAACGCGGCCAGCACGGCGTCGGCGTCCTTGCGGGTCACCTCGGCGCGGTCGGCCAGCGCGGCCACCAGCTCACTGCGGTTCATGTTTGTACTCCCGTGTTCATCTTGCCGTTGAGGCGTGAGATCGAAGCCGATGCTGCCAGGTTCCTCGGTCGGGCCCCTGACCCGGGTCCGTCGCCGGACCCTCGCGCCCAGAGAGGCATCCTGCCCCCACCTGCGGCGGGAACGCCAATCCGGCACCCCTGGGAGTCACACGAAAAGCGCCACCGCCGCGAAACGGTGACGCTCCGTTCGGTCCCGGAAGCGGAGCGCAGGGGGCTGTTGGGTCGGCCGGTCCCCTGCTGGCCGCAAGCCTAAGCGGGGGGTCGGCGGTCGGTTTTCGCGACGCGCCGACCCCGTGGGTTCCTCCGGGTGGCGGTCAGCCCCGCTCGGCGGCGGCAGCAGCGGCCTTGGCGGCCTGCCGGACGGCTCCGGCGACCGCCGGGGCGACCTTGTCGTTGAACACGCTCGGGATGATGTAGTTCGGGTTCAGCTCGTCCTCGGTGACGACGCCCGCCAGCGCGGTGGCGGCGGCCAGCATCATGTCCGTGTTGACGGTGTGGGACTGCGCGTCGAGCAGACCGCGAAAGACGCCCGGGAAGACCAGCACGTTGTTGATCTGGTTGGGGAAGTCGGAGCGGCCGGTGGCGACCACGGTGGCCGTCTGACGGGCGATCGTCGGGTCGACCTCAGGGTCCGGGTTGGCCAGGGCGAAGACGATGCCGCCGTCGGCCATCGCGGCGACGTCCTCGCCGCCGAGGACGTTCGGGGCGGAGACGCCGATGAAGACGTCCGCGCCGCGCACGGCCTCCTTCAGGGTGCCGGTGAGGCCCTCGGGGTTGGTGTTGTCGGCGATCCAGCGCAGCGGCGACTCGGAGTCGGCGGACACCAGGTCCTCGCGCCCGCCGTGCACCACGCCGTGGATGTCGGCGACGACGGCGTTCTTGACCCCGGCGGCGAGCAGCAGCTTGAGGATGGCGGTACCGGCGGCGCCGGCGCCCGACATCACCACGCGCACGTCGCCGATCGCCTTGCCGACCACGCGCAGGGCGTTGGTGAGGGCGGCGAGGACGACGATGGCGGTGCCGTGCTGGTCGTCGTGGAAGACGGGGATGTCGAGGGCCTCGCGCAGCCGTGCCTCGATCTCGAAGCAGCGGGGCGCGGAGATGTCCTCCAGGTTGATGCCCGCGAAGCCGGGGGCGATGGCCTTGACGATCTCGACGATCGCGTCGGTGTCCTGGGTGTCCAGGCACAGCGGCCAGGCGTCGATGCCGGCGAAGCGCTTGAAGAGGGCGGCCTTGCCCTCCATCACGGGCAGCGCGGCCTTGGGGCCGATGTTGCCGAGGCCGAGGACGGCGGAACCGTCGGTGACCACGGCGACGGAGTTGCGCTTGATGGTGAGCCGGCGGGCGTCCTCGGGGTTCTCGGCGATGGCCATGCAGACCCGCGCCACCCCGGGCGTGTAGACCATGGAGAGGTCGTCGCGGTTGCGAATGGGGTGCTTGGACTGCATCTCGATCTTGCCGCCGAGGTGCATGAGGAACGTACGGTCGGAGACCTTGCCGAGGACGACGCCCTCGATGGTGCGCAGCTTGCCGACGATCTCCTCGGCGTGCGCGGTGGAGGTCGCGGCGATGGTGACGTCGATGCGCAGCTTCTCGTGGCCGGAGGCGGTGACGTCGAGGCCGGTCACCGAGCCCCCGGAGGACTCGACGGCGGTCGTGAGCTGCGATACCGCGGTTCCGCTGGCGGGCACCTCCAAGCGGACCGTCATCGAGTAGGAGACGCTGGGCGCCGTTGCCATGGCCGACTTCCTCTTCTTCCCTCTGTGTCGCGTGCACGTCGTCGTGTCACGTGCGCGCCGCCCGGCGGGGCCGGACAGCGCCTTCCGATGGTCGCACCTACCGTCGGGTACGTGGTAGCCGCCCCGTATTGCGAAGCTTTTGTTCACGCAGCCGGACCGTTGTTTACGGAAGTTCTCTTCCAGCATACGGAATCCGCCGGGGCCGCCGAGAGGCCCGCGTCACAGCCGAGAGGCCCGCGTCACGAAGGACGCGGGCCTCTCGGTCTTGCTGGACGACACCGACCCGCCATGCTCGCCTCGCGGCAAGTGGTCGCTCGTAGCGACGAAGGTTGGGCCCGGGGGCTTGGATCGGGCCGGTGTCACGTCCACGGTAACAAAGGATCCCCGCAAGGCAATTCCCGTCGCCCGGGTCCGCCCCGCATCAGGCCGAACGGACGGTGCCGGGTCACCCTGGGGAGTGGGCCTCACTCCCTCAGCAGGTCGGGAACACCGTCCGGATCGGGTTCGTCACGCGCCCCGGACAACACCGTGAGCTGCTGGGTCGCGCGGGTCAGCGCCACGTAGAGCACCCGTAGCCCGGCGGGCGACTCGTCGGCGATCTCCGCCGGGGACACCACGACCGTGGCGTCGTACTCCAGGCCCTTGGCCTCCAGGCTGCCGAGGGCGACGGCCCGGTCCCCCAGCCCGGCGAGCCAGCGCGCGGCCTCCGCCCGGCGGTTCATGGCCACGACGACGCCGACCGTGCCGTCCACCGCGCCGAGCAGCCGTTCGGCCTCCGCGCGCACGGCGGCCCCGAGCCCCTCGTCGCCGACGGTCGCGAACCGGGGCCGCAGGCCCGTGGAGCGCACCGCGGACGGCGAGGTCGCGCCGGGCATCGCCAGGGCCAGGACCTTCGCGGCGAGCTCGGCGATCTCGGCCGGGTTGCGGTAGTTCACGGTGAGGGTGAAGCGGCGGCGGGGGCGGCTGCCCAGCGCCTCGTCCCGGGCCTCGGCCGCCTCGTCCACGTCCGACCAGGAGGACTGCGCCGGGTCACCGACCACGGTCCAGGTCGCGTGCCGTCCGCGGCGGCCCACCAGCCGCCACTGCATGGGCGTGAGGTCCTGCGCCTCGTCCACGATGACGTGCGCGTACTCGACCCGTTCGGCGGCCAGTCGCTCGGCCCGCTCGCGGCGGGACTCCTCGCGCACCGGCATCAGCTCCTCCAGGCCGGTGAGCTGGTCCAGCGGGTCGGCCTCGCGGCGCTGGCGGGGGCGGGCGGGGGTGCCCAGGATCGCCTGGAGCTCGTCGAGCAGCGCCACGTCGTGGACGGAGAGCGCGCCGCGGCTCAGGGAGCGGGCCACCCGCCGTGCCTCCCCCGGGTTGAGGATGCGGCGCGACCAGCGGGCGAGCCGCTTCTCGTCGCCCATCGCGGCCAGCACCCGGCGGGGGGTCAGCTCCGGCCACCAGGCGTCCAGGAAGCCGGTGAAGGAGTCCTCCGAGGTGACGTCCTCGTCGAAGGAGGAGCGCAGTTCGGCGGCGAGTTCGGGATCGGTGTGCCGGGAGGCGGAGCCGGACTGCGCCCACAGCGCGTCCAGCAGCAGCCGGCGGGCCCGCGGGCGCAGCAGGTTCACCGGGGCGGTGCCGCCGAGGGCGGCCTCGCGGATGCGGGCGAGCCGGTCGGCGTCGAGTTCCAGGCGGCGGCCGTGCGCGACCACCCGCAGTCGGTGCGTCGAGACATCAGCCGCAGCCGCTGCCGGGGGCGTTTCCAGGGCGCCGCGGGCCGCCTTGCGCAGCACCCGCACCATCCTGGACGAGCCCTTGACCCGGGCGGTCGCCGGGGCGTCGTACACGGTGGCCTCGGCGCCGTCGACGAGGTTGCCGAGCGCCCGGATCGCGACCTGGCCCTCCTCGCCGAGCGAGGGCAGCACGCCCTCGGTGTAGGCGACCAGCAGCGGGGTCGGCGAGACGATCAGGATGCCGCCGGCGTAGCGGCGCCGGTCCTGGTAGAGCAGGTACGCGGCCCGGTGCAGCGCGACGGCCGTCTTGCCGGTGCCGGGCCCGCCCTCGACCAGGGTGACGGAGGCGGCGGGGGCGCGGATCACGAGGTCCTGTTCGGCCTGGATCGAGGCGACGATGTCCCGCATGGTGTGTCCGCGGGCCTGACCCAGCGCGGCCATCAGCGCGCCGTCCCCGATCACGGGCAGTTCGTCGCCGTCGAGGTAGGCGGTCACCTCGGGGCGCATCAGGTCGTCCTCGACGCCGAGGACCTTGCGGCCCCGGGAGCGGATCACCCGGCGGCGGACGACCCGGCCGGGTTCCACGGGCGTCGAGCGGTAGAAGGGCGCGGCGGCGGGCGCCCGCCAGTCGATGACCAGCGGGCTGTAGTCCGCGTCGAGGACGCCGATCCGACCGATGTGCAGGGTCTCCGCGATGTCCGCGACCTGGCGGGCGGGGTCCTCGGGGTCGACGCCGATGACGCCGTCGGCCGGTTCGACGGAGGTGTACGCGCCGTCGGGCCCCCGCTGGCCGTCCTTGCCCTCCAGCAGGTCGATCCGACCGAACAGGAAGTCCTCGAACTCGTTGTTGAGACGGTTGAGATGCGCTCCGGCGCGGAAGACCTGCGCATCGCGCTCGGCGAGTGCGCCGGGCGTGCCGACCTGGCTGAGCCTGGCCGCGTCCCGCATCAGGAATTCGGCGTCCTGGATCTTCTCCTCAAGGCGTCGGTAGACCTGGTCGAGATGATCCTGTTCGACACCGATCTCGCGTTCACGGACCGAGTCGAGAGCGGCGTGCTGAGCGGCCACCGGGCCCCCTTCTGACGTGCATGGCAGCCGTCCACCGTACGCCACCGGACCCGCCGGGCGCCACGCGCCGCCGCCCTCGGGAGACGGGTCCGCCCGCCCGGCCCCGTCGTCCACCGGCGTCGCCCGCCGGACCCGTCCCGCCGGGCCCGTCCCGACCGCCCGCTCCGTGGGGGCTTCCGGCGCCCGGGACGACAAGACGCCCGGACGCTGCCCCGCGCTGCGGGGTGTGCCGGGCGTACGTGCGCGGGGGCCGGTGTGGGGGGCCGGTGCGCGGGGGCGGCCGGGTGAGGGAACCCGGCCGGCACTGAGGAGCGGCCGTCGGAACTACGCCTCCACCTTCACCAGTTCCTTCCCGTCCAGGGTCCGCACCTCGAAGTGGCTGATGTCCTCACGAGCCATCGCGGCGCCGCCGTGCACGTACAGCGGGTTGCGTGCCTCGCGGCGCTCGGCGCCGGCGATCCCGTACCCCCAGGTGGGCACCGACCAGGTGGTCACGGTCTCGCGTTCGCCGTTCTTGCCGACGGCGATCAGACTGCACTTCTCGGGGCCCTTGACGTTCTTCAGCTCCAGCACGGTGTGGGTGCCCCACGCCTTGTGTTCCATCCCGACGGTGGCGGTGATCTTCGTCTTGACGTCGGTCGCCACCACCTTCTCGTCCATGTGGTGGAAGAAGGCGTCCTCCGCCGGGCTCGTCGGGCGGGTTCCGTGGCCGGCGGTGGGCGGCGGGGCGTCCTGACCGCCGGTGGCCGCGACGACCGCCAGCGGACCCCCGACGATCAGGGCCGCCGCGGCGGCCACCAAGTACAGTCCGCGGCGCTTCTTGCGGATGCGCCGGGCCGCGACCTCGTCGACCAGCCGCTCCGCGAGCCGGGGGCTCGGCCGCGTCGTGAGCTGCCGGGCGACCGCCGGGTTGCCGGCCGGGAGCCCGGGGGCCGCCGGCAGATCGGCGAGGGCGGCCAACATGGGTTCCATGCCGGCCAGTTCGTCCAGTTGGCCGGCGCACCACTCGCAGCCGGCGAGGTGGTTCTCGAAGGCGCTCGCCTCGTGCTCGTCCAGGATCCCCAGGGCGTAGGCGCCCACCGTCTCGTGGACGTCATTCGCCTCGTTCGGTGTCATGCCGTCACCCCCCGCTCCTCCAGTGCCAACTTCATCGAGCGAAGGGCGTAGAACACCCGTGACCGCACGGTCCCGCTGGGTATGCCGAGTGTCTGGGCCGCCTCGTTGACCGTGCGGCCCTTGAAATAGGTCTCGACGAGGACCTCCCGGTGAGCGGGCGTCAGGTCGTCGAGCGCGTCCGAAAGTGTCATCAGCCACAACGCCTTGTCGATCTCGTCCTCCGCGGGGATGACCTCCAGAGGTGACGGTTCGACCTCCTGCGGCCGGGCCTGCCGGCTGCGGTGGCCGTCAATCACGATACGTCGGGCCACCGTCACCAGCCAGGGGCGTACCGAACCCGTTGCCCGGCCCAGTTGACCGGCGTTCTTCCAGGCCCGGATGAGGGTTTCCTGGACCACGTCCTCCGCCCGCTGACGGTCTCCCGCGACCAGCCGCAGCACATAGGCGAGCAGGGGGCCGGCGTGCTCCCGGTACAGCGCGCGCATCAGCTCCTCGTCCGGTTCGGACGTGGGCTGGACCAATCGATGTCGGGCCCTTGGCGGGCGTTCATCGGCCACGGCTGAATCCTTGCGCACGCCTACCTCCGGTGTCCCCGATTCGACCGGGCGGGGCCCGACCGCTCGCTTGCACCCCGGGATACGCGCCGGGTCGGGAAGCTGTTCAACGGAGCTGCGAAGTGACCGCGCAACAGCGGGAGTTGTAGCGACGGGCGCACGGTGGGTGAGGGCTGGAACGGGGCATGTCCGGTTATGCCGGAGTGTGGCGGGCGGCGGCCAGGTCAGGCCCGGGCCACCTGGGCGCGGCGCCGGTGGCGGGCCACCCGGGTGCGGTTGCCGCAGCGTTCGCTGGAGCACCAGCGGCGGCGGGCGCCGCGGGAGGTGTCGAGGTAGACCCGCGAGCAGTCGTCGGCCGCGCACTCGCGCAGTCGGGCCCGCGCCTCGGGGTCGGTCAGCAGGTCGATGACGTCCCGGGCGACGAGCGCCAGGAGCGCGGCGCAGCCCGGGTCGGGGTGGAGGGCCCGGGTGAGGGTGCCGTCGTCGGTGCGCACGGCGCGCGGGGTGGGGGGCGCCGATCTGGCCAGGGCGTTGATCCGGGCGAGGGCGACGGGCAGCGCGGGATCGACCCGGGCCGCGAGTTCGGCCCGGACCAGGACCGTCACCTGGGTGCGGAGGTCACGGAACGCGGTGAGCCAGCGGGTGGTCGCGGTGCGCAGCGGGGTGCCCGGCGGGACGAGACCCGTCTCGGCGCACCAGGCGCGCAGGGCGTCGAGGGTGTCCAGCCGGTCCCCGGCGTGTGCGGTGTCCAGCAGGTCGAGGCAGGGGCGGCCGGCCGGGGAGGACGGCTCGGCGGATTCGGAGGGGAGCGGGGGCATGCGCGGTCACCGGCCCTTCACGGTGCCGTGGGCCAAGCGGTCGTCCCTACAGTGCCCGTCGGGGGGCGCCCGGGGAAGACCCCGCGCGGGGTCGCCGTGCGGCGGGCCGAGCGGGGGCTGCCGACCGGACGCCCGGGGCCGGGGGCCACCGTGCCGCCGGGGCGGGTGACCGCGTGACGCACCGGACCGTGGCCACCGTCCGGGCACCGGGGTGGGGTCGCCGGCCCGCGACTGACCCGGGCGGGGGCCACCGCACCAGCGGCCGAAGCGGGAACGACCAGGTTGCCGACCGGGGGCCCGCCGCGGTCGACCGGACCGCAGGGCGGACCGGAGCCGCGGTCACCCTCGCAGGTGCCCGAGGCGAACCAGCCACGCGTCTGACGGTCCGGAGCGGGGTCGCCGTGCGGCGGGCCGGGCGGGGGCTACCGGCCGGGTGCCGGGGGTCCGGGCCGTCGCGCCAGCGCCCGGAGCGGTCGCGTACCGGACCGTGGCCGTCGCGCCGGTGCCGGTACCGGCACCCCGTCAGGTGGCCGTATGACGGACCGCGGCCGAGGTGCCCGCGCCCGGGGCGGGTGCCCCTGTGACGCACCGACCGGGGCCGCCGCGCCGACACCCGGGGCCGGGGTCGCCGGCCCGCGACCGACCCGGGCGGGGGCCACCGCGCCAGCGGCCGACCCCAGAGCGACCGGGTGGCCGACCGCGGCGGGGCGGGCGGCACTCGTTGCCGGCGCCGGCATGGACAGGTGAGGGACCGGCGGGGCCGCCGCGCCGGCGAGCGGGGCCGAACGGTCACCGGGTCGACCGGAACCACGGGCGCCCCGCCGACGAGCGACCGAGTAGGACGCCCGCGTGACGGGCCGGTGCCGGGGGCCGCCGCGCCGGCGGTAAGGCCGCGACACGTCGGGCGGTCCGGAGCGGGTCGCCGTCCGGACGGGGCGCGGGCCCCGCCCCGGACCGTGGGGTCAGGTGCGGCGGCGCGGGGAGCCGCGGCGCGGCGGGGTGGTCGGCCAGAGCCGGGGCCGGCGCCGGGCGGCGACGTCCTCCAACCAGCCCACGGAGAGGATCATCAAGGCGATCAGCGGCCAGATCAGGACCAGCATCCAGAACTGGAAGGTGGCCGTGAGCACCCGCATCGAGCCCTCCGTCATGAACGGCAGGCTGTACAGCTCGGAGATCATCGGGATGGTGGCGACGATCAGGGCGTTGTGCCACAGGTAGATCGTCACGGCCCGGTTGTTGAACAGCGTGACGAGTTTGTCCCAACGGGCGAAGCGACCGGGCAACTGCTGCCAGGAGGGCGCGTAGACCAGCAGGATCGCCACCGCGCCGAACGACCAGGTGGCCTGGGCGAGCGGGATCTCGTTGAGGTCCATGCCGAACTTCGTCTGGTGGCCCGCGGCCCACCACAGGCCGAACGCCATGATGAACGCGGCGACCGAGATGGTGACGTAGCGCGGCAGCCGCCGCAGGACGCCCTCCTCGTGGGCGAAGCCGAGGGCCCAGCAGCCCGCGTAGACGGCGAAGCCCTCGATCGCGTAACCGGTCGAACCGGGGATCTCCACGAGGTCGGTGCCGACCACGGCGGTCAGCCCCAGGGGGGCGAGCATCGTGACCCAGGGGGCCCGGCGGAACGCCCACAACAACAGCGGCGAGGCGACGACCAGCCACAGGTACGTGCGCAGGTACCACAGGGGCCCGGCGGCGTACATGGCCCATTCCGGGTCCAGCAGCCCGCCCTCGTGCCCGACGCTGAGCGGGTAGACGGGCGAACCGACGGGCAGCAGGTAGTTGAGGAGCTTGATCCAGCCCCAGTTGCCCGTCTGGTTGGGGTCGTTGCCCGGGTCCCAGCCGGCCAGGAACATCAACGGCACGACCGCCGCGCCGAACAGCCACAGCGGGGGCAGCAGCCGGCGGACCCGGCTCTTGATCACTCCCCAGGCGGGGCGCTTGAGGGAGCGGGCCATCAGGGCGCCGGCGAGCGCGAACATCACGCCCATGGAGGGGAAGACGATCGTCAGCCAGGCCCAGCCGTAGATGTGGTAGACGACCACCCGGACCAGGGCGAAGGTGCGCAGCAGGTCGAGGTACCGGTCACGGCCCGCGGCCCGTTTGGTGGACGGCTGCGGCGACTCGTCCGGGGCCGGGGCCGGGGCCGGGGCCGCCGGCGCGGGCGGCGCGGCCGGGGCGGACTGGTGGGTGTCCCAGCCGGCGGTGACCCAGTCGGGCGTGCCGGCCCCGGGGCCCGACCCGGGCCCCTGCGGTGGGTACGTCATGCCACCGGCCTCCGGTCGCGCGCGTCGTCCGGCCGGGGCGCGCCGCCCGGGGCGGCGCCGACGACACCGGTGCGGCGCAGCTTCTGCCAGCGCAGTCGGCCGCCGGTCAGGGCGGTGATCCAGGACTGGAGCAGCACCACGTACATCAGTTGCCGGTACAGGATCTGTTGCAGCGGCAGCGAGATCAGGTGGACCATCTTCTCCCGGTCGAGCCGGAAGGCGTACGCCGCGCAGGCGGCCTGGATCGCGAGGACGCCCAGCCAGGCGACGACCGTCTTGCCGGTGGGCCCGAAGACGAGCCCGTACAGCAGGAACACGTCGATCAGCGGGGCGAGCAGCGGGCCGAGGACCATGAACAGGGAGACCAGCGGGAGTCCGACCCGGCCGAAGCGGCCGGAGGGGCCGCGCTCCACCAGGGCGCGGCGGTGCTTCCAGATGGCCTGCATGGTGCCGTACGACCAGCGGTAGCGCTGGGACCACAGCTGCTGCACCGATTCGGGTGCCTCGGTCCAGGCCCGGGCCCGCTCCGCGTAGACGACGTGCCAGCCGTCGCGGTGCATGGCCATGGTGATGTCGGTGTCCTCGGCGAGCGTGTCGTCGCTCATGCCGCCGACGCGTTCCAGCGCGGAGCGGCGGAAGGCGCCGACCGCTCCGGGGATGGTCGGCATGCAGCGCAGCAGGTCGTACATGCGGCGGTCGAGGTTGAAGCCCATCACGTACTCGATGTGCTGCCAGGCCCCGATGAGGGAGTCCCGGTTGCCGACCTTGGCGTTGCCCGCGACGGCGCCGACCTTGGGGTCGCCGAAGGGCTGGACGAGTTCACGGACGGTGGACGGCTCGAAGACGGTGTCGCCGTCCATCATGACGATGAGGTCGAAGCGGGCGTTGGCGATGCCGCGGTTGAGGGCGGCGGGCTTGCCCGCGTTGAGTTGCCGCACCACGCGCACGTTGGGCAGCCGCATGTCCTCGACGATGCGGGCGGTGCCGTCGGAGGAACCGTCGTCGATCACCAGGATCTCGATCGGGTGGTCGCTGTCCATCAGGGACCGGACGGTGTTCTCGATGCACTTGGCCTCGTTGTACGCGGGCACCAGCACCGACACCGGTTCGGTGATCGTCGGCCCCCAGCGGAAGTTCCGGCGGCGGACCTTGCGGGCGTGCAGGAACGACAGCAGGAGCATCAGCCCGAAGCGGGTGATGACGAGGAACCCGATCACGGCGAGGCCGCCGGCGAGGATGCCGGTGAGGTGCTCGGCGGCCTGGACCAGGAAGATCCACGCCTTGCCCTTCCACAGGTCGAGACCGCTGACGCGGGTGTGCGCGCTCGGCATGTCGAGGGCTTCGGTGAGGTGGGTGAACTCGTAGCCCTTGGCCTGGAGGTCGGGCACCATCCGGTCGAGCGCGGCGACGGTCTGCGAGCGGTCGCCGCCGGAGTCGTGCATCAGGACGATGGCGCCCTTGCCCGGCTTGGGCACGGACCGGCGGATGATCTCGTCGACGCCGGGCCGCTTCCAGTCCTGGCTGTCGGTGTTGTTGACGACGGTCAGGTAGCCGTGCCCGCCGATGTACTTGGTGACCGGCCAGTTGCGGTTGTCGAAGGCGTGCGCGAACGACGAGTACGGGGGCCGGAACAGGGAGGTGCGGATGTCCGCGGCGCCGGCGAGGGCGAGCTGGTTCTGCGACAGCTCCCAGTCGATGCGGCGGGTGGACTGGAGCGACAGGTCGGGGTGGTTGAAGGTGTGCAGCCCCACCTCGTGGCCCTCGTCCACCATCCGCTTGACCAGGCCCGGGTGGCGGGAGGCCATCGTCCCGGTCACGAAGAACACGCCGCGCGCGTCGTGCTTCTTGAGCGTGTCGAGGACCTTCGGGGTCCACTCGGGGTCGGGGCCGTCGTCGAAGGTGAGGACGATCCGGTCGTCCGGCACGCCGACGGTGTTGAGCTTGCCGCCCCGCACGTCGATCACCGGCTTGCCCTTGCGGATCGCGTCGGGGACCTGGTCGTTGTGGGTCGACGGGGCGATCCGGTGGTCCGCGAGGATCTCGCTGTGCACGTAGCCGCGCAGCATGAGCATGGCCATCAGCGCCGCCAGGACCAGGCTGGGCAGCAGATAGCGCAGGGGAAGGCGGCGGCGCCGGGGAGAGGCCCGGCGACCGCGCTTGCGGGACTTCATGACCGAGCGTCCTCCGGGGCCGCGAGGGGCTGGCCGTCGTCATCGGGTGACTCTTCCGGTTCGCCGCTCGGTGAGGCCGGGGCGGACGCGGAGGCGGTGGGCGGGGCGGTGCCGTCGCCGGGACGGTCGGTCGCGTCCGGTTCACGGACGCCACCGGTGATCGGCGGGCGACTGATCCCG
Source organism: Streptomyces sp. NPDC127068 (assembly GCF_042724695.1). Taxonomy (NCBI): domain Bacteria; kingdom Bacillati; phylum Actinomycetota; class Actinomycetes; order Kitasatosporales; family Streptomycetaceae; genus Streptomyces; species Streptomyces sp. NPDC127068. Next base: position 36,778 of record NZ_JBHXEN010000035.1, read on the forward strand.
ATCTCGGGGCGGACAGGCGCGCCGCTGCGGGTGCCCGTGGGCTCGGGGTCGGGGGCGTCGGCGGACGCCTCGGGGGTGGCCGTGCCGGGATCGGCGGCCGGCGCCTGCGTACGGCCGCCGGCGGACGGGCCGGGGTCGGCGGCGGGTGCCACGGATTCCGCGGTCGCGGAGGCAGGGGCGCTGGACGGCGCCGAGGCCGAGGTGGAGGGCTCGGCGGAGGCGGAGGGGCCCGGGGAGGTGTCGACCTTCCCGGCGGGCTCGGCCTGGGTGTCGGGCATGGGCAGCCAGGGGGCGCTCGAATTGCCGGAGACGACCGTCGCCACGATGACGCACGCGTAGACCGCGCAGCCGATGACGACGGCCATGCCTATCCTGCGGTACAGCCGGCTGCGCCGACCCGTCTCGTCCACGAACACGGGACCGTCCGGGGCCACCGTCGTCTGGCGGGCCCGGGTGGTGGACTCGGACAGGAGTTCCCCCAGCTCCTCGCCGACGCCGTCCATCTGGACGGTGACCTCGTTCGGATCATGCGTCTGCCCAGGTTGGGTGTGTTCTCGCCAATTTTCCATGCGCGCGCGCATCCCCCCACACGAACTTCGTGAGCGCGCCGGCGACGTCGAGCACACGTCGCTTCACCAGGCCCCCACCCGGTCCGAGCGCCCCCACTACCACGATTGCTCAGGCGACGAATGTAGCGCACGTGAGCGAAGGTGGAGGTTCCGAGCCAGAACGTGGACAACGCGGACCCCCCGGCGAGCTGTCCGGAAACCGCTCTCGCACGGCACCGGCCACCGGGGACACCCGTTCGGGGCGCCCGACCGAGGGGCGCCCGGTCAGGGGGTGACGGCGGGGCGCCTCCCCTCCCCTACGGGTGGCAAGACCGGGGAAAACAGAAGGGCCCCCGACCTGTTCTCACAGGTCGGGGGCCCTTCTAGGGATGTGGAGATGGCGGGAATCGAACCCGCGTCCAACGGTGCAGAACCAGGGCTTCTCCGTGTGCAGTTCGCTACGATTTTCTCGGCCCCGGAGATCACGCGAACAAGTCTCCGACGGGCTCAGTCACTGTGAGATTTCCTCCTAGGCCCCGTGACCGGGTCTAGGAGTTTAGTTCCCTAGCTGATGCCAGGATCCGGGTCGGGAACACCCCCGGGCTGACACTTCACGCGTCGCTACTTAGGCAGCGAGGGCGAAGGAATCGCGCTTGGTTTCGGCGATTATTGGTTGCGACATATGGTTTACGAGATCATTGCCGCTTCCTCGACACGCTTCCCCTGCTTCGACAGCCGCTGTCGAAACCGATCATCCCCATGTGTTTTTTTCAAGGTCCACACCCCGCTCGCTCTCGCTTTGGGGTGCGATCACCATCGTACGGGAACAGCACCGCGCGGGGCCAGCGCATTCCCGCGGCCGAGTCCGCCCGACGGCGTACGGCCCCGGCTCGACGTGCGATTCCGGCTCAGGCGCGCTGGCGTCGGCGGGCCGCCGAGATCGCCCGGTCCGTCTCCCGACGGTCCTGCTGTTCCCGTAGCGTCTGCCGCTTGTCGTACTCCTTCTTGCCGCGCGCCAACGCGATCTCGACCTTCGCCCGGCCGTCCTTGAAGTACAGGGCCAGCGGCACGATGGTGTGCCCGGTCTCCTGGGACTTGGCGACCAGCTTGTCGATCTCCGCGCGGTGCAGCAGCAGCTTGCGCTTGCGCTTGGCCGAGTGGTTCGTCCAGGTGCCCTGGTGGTACTCCGGTACGTGCACGTTGTGCAGCCACGCCTCGCCGTCGTCGAGCTGCACGAAGCCGTCGACCAGGGAGGCCCGCCCCTGGCGCAGCGACTTCACCTCGGTGCCCGTGAGGACCAGCCCGGCCTCGAAGGTGTCGAGCAGGAGGTAGTCGTGCCGCGCCTTCTTGTTCTGCGCGATCAGCTTGCGCCCTTTTTCCTTAGCCATAGTGCCGCCATTTTCGCACCACACGGGGGGTACTCGGCCAGCGCATTTGTGGGGACCGCGCCGCGGCGGTCCCGGTGCGCTACGGCTGGTCGCCCAGTCCGCTCAGGACGGTCTCGGCCTGCCGCTCCACGGGGTCGGGCCCGTCGCCCCCGGAACCCCGGTCGGTCGGGCCGGGCGCGTCGAGGTCGGCGGGGGGCGGCGGCGTCCCGGGCGCGGCGCCGTCGGCCTCCAGGTCCGGGGTGATGCCCTCGCCGTCGAGCGTGCGCCCCGAGGGGGTGCGGTAGTGCCCGACGGTCAGCTCGGCGACCGAACCGTCCGGCAGCGCGCTGGGCAACTGGACCGAGCCCTTGCCGAAGGTCCGCGAGCCCACGACCACCGCGCGTCCACGGTCCTGGAGGGCGCCGGTCAGCAGCTCGGCCGCGCTCATCGTGCCCCCGTCGACCAGGGCGACCACCGGGTGCGCGGTGTCACCGCCGGGCCGTGCGTGCACGGCGTGCTGTTCGCCCCGCACGTCGTAGGTGGCGACGAGCCCCCCGTCGAGGAAGGCGGACGCCGCCTCGGCCGCCTCGCTGACCAGCCCGCCGGAGTTGCCGCGCAGGTCGAGCAGGATGCCGGCGCCGGGCGGGGCGGCGCGCACCGCCGAGCGGACCTCCGCGCCGGACCCCTGGGTGAACGCGGCGACCTTGATCAGCACCCGGGGGTCGAGGTCCGTGCCGCGACGCTCCACGGTCACCGGCTCGGTGGTGAGGACCGCCCTGCGCAGGGTCTCGGTCCAGGTCCGCTCGCCGCGCTGGAGCCGCAGCCGCACCTCGGTTCCGGCGGCGGCCGGGCCGCCGTCCGCCGCCGGGTCGTCGCCGCGGAGCAGACCGATGACCTCGGTAACGGGGCGCCCGTCCACCCGCGTGGCGTCGATCCGCCGGATCAGGTCGCCCTCGCGCACCCCGGCCCGTCCGGCGGGTCCTTCGGGCCGCACCCGGGTCACCTCGATCAGTCCGCCCTCGGCGCGCCGCGCCCACAGTCCGACGCCGGTGTACTCGCCGTCCAGGGCCCGGGCGAACTCCGCGTACTCGCCCTCGGAGTAGACCGCTCCCCAGCGGTCCCCGCTCCGGCTGACCGCGCGTTCGGCGGCCTCCAACGGGGACTTGCCGTCCAGCATGGCCGAGACGGCGGCGTCGGCCACTTCGTCGGGCGCGACGGGCCGGCCGGGCGCGGGGTCGGTGGGAACGCCCCGGGCCACCGGCCGGGCGGCGCTCTCCCCGACGGGGCCGGTCCAAGAGCCGGCGGCGGCACCGGTGATGAGGACACTGGTGAACACCAAGGTCAGAGCCGCCCCGCGGCGGACGCGGCGGGGATTCGAGAACAGGTCCGGGCCTGACATGCCGGTGAGTCTAGGACAACGTCGGGCACCGCACTGCGGGTTGGCGAGGCGGCGCCCGGGGCGAATCTCACACCACGGGGTGCGGCCCGCCCATGGACGTGAGCCCGCGCCCGTGGCAAGGCACGGCACGCACCCGCCGCTCGTTCCCCGCCGGGCGCGCCCCCGGCGGGGAGGTGACCGTCAGACCTTCAGGTACTTGCGCAGCGCGACGAACGCCGCGAGCGCCGGCATCAGCACGCTGATCGCGAGGATCAACGGCAGCGTCTTCAGGACCGCGTCCCAGCCGATGAAGTTGATCAGGGTGAGCTTGTCTGCCAGCGCCAGCCCGTTGTCGATCATGAAGTAGCGGCCGGCCAGCAGGAATCCGCAGGCCACTCCACCGCCGATGAGACCGGCGACGGCAGCCTCCATGATGAACGGCGCCTGGATGTAGAAGCCGGAGGCACCGACGAGCCGCATGATGCCCGTCTCGCGCCGCCGGCTGAACGCCGACACGCGGACGGTGTTGACGATCAGCATCAGCGCCACCACCAGCATCAGCGCCATCACGGCGAGGGCCGCCTTGCGCATGCCGTCGAGGAGTTCGAAGAGGCTGTCCAGCGTCTCCTTCTGGTCCTCGACCGACTGGACGCCGTCCCGTCCGGAGATCGCGGTCGCCACGACCTGGTACTTCTCCGGGTCCTTCAGCTTGACCCGGTACGACTCCTGCATCTGGTCCGGGGTCAGCGACGCGGCCAGCGGGGAGTCCCCGAACTGCTCCTTGTAGTGCTTGTACGCCTCGTCGCTCGACTCGTAGAGGACCTTGTCGACGACCGACATCTTCTCCAGGTCGGCCTTGATCCGTTCCTTCTGCGCGCTGGTCACCGCGCCCTTGGCGCACGCGGGGTCGGACTCCGCGTCGTTCTTGTTGCACAGGTAGATCGAGACGTTGACCTTGTCGTACCAGTAGCCCTTCATGGAGCTGACCTGGTCCTGCATCAACAGGGAGCCGCCGAACAGGGCGAGCGAGAGGGCCACCGAAACGACGACCGCGAAGGTCATCGTCAGATTGCGACGGAGACCGACGCCGATCTCCGACAGGACGAACTGGGCGCGCATCGCGTGCTTTCTGCCTTTCGGTACGTGATGTGTGTCGCGTACGTCGCGTACGTCGGGTCAGTGCTGGTAGCCGTAGACGCCGCGCGCCTGGTCGCGGACGAGACGGCCCTTCTCCAGCTCGATGACGCGCTTGCGCATCTGGTCCACGATGTTCTGGTCGTGGGTCGCCATCACGACGGTCGTCCCCGTGCGGTTGATCCGGTCCAGCAGCTTCATGATGCCGACCGAGGTCTGCGGGTCGAGGTTGCCGGTCGGCTCGTCCGCGATCAGCAACTTCGGTCGGTTGACGAACGCACGGGCGATCGCGACGCGCTGCTGCTCACCGCCGGAGAGTTCGCCGGGCATCCGGCCCTGCTTCTCGCCGAGGCCGACGAGGTCCAGCACCTGGGGCACCGACTTGCGGATCTCGCCGCGGGAACGACCGATGACCTCCTGGGCGAAGGCCACGTTCTCGCCGACGGTCTTGTTCGGCAGCAGCCGGAAGTCCTGGAAGACCGTGCCGAGCTGGCGGCGCATGTGCGGCACCTTCCAGTTGGACAGCCGGGCCAGGTCCTTGCCGAGGACGTGCACCTGGCCGTGGCTCGCCCGTTCCTCGCGCAGGATCAGCCGCAGGAAGGTGGACTTTCCGGAACCGGACGATCCCACGAGGAACACGAACTCACCACGCTCGACCTCCAGGGAGACGTCCCTGAGGGCCGGGCGGTTCTGCTTGGGGTAGCTCTTGGACACGTTGTCGAATCGGATCACGGGTGCACCACGGGTAGCCGGAGGTAGGTGTCCGTGACCATACGCGACTGCGGGGTACGAGCGCAGTCGGCGCCGCCCGTTCGCTCGCCCTTGCACGGGTTTGTCTGCACGGGTTTGTCGCTGATCGGGTCGGTCGACGACCGGCCGTGCGAAGCCCGTTTCCGACGGTGTCGGGCACCGCGGGGACACCGGAATCCGGGCGCCCGGGTCGGGCCGCGCCGAAATCCGCGGAAGCTGGCACAGTGGTAGGGGGAACGCTCGCGTTTCCCTGAGCGTTGCGCGGAGAGAAGGTCGTTGCGGCAGGCTCCGCCGCGCGGGAGGAGGAAGGGCATGACCTACGACCGATTGGTGTGCGCGAACTGCGCTGCCCCAGTCAGTGAGGGGCGCTGCCCGGTCTGCCGTGCCAACCGGGAGCGCCTCCAGCAGAACGGCGGTCCCTGGTCCGGCATGAACCCCGCGGGCCTGATCGGCCTACTGGCCGTGCTGGTCCTGACGCTGGCCCTGCTAGCGCGCCAGTCCATGTGACCCGACCGCCGCCAGGTCGGCGCCCGATACGTGCGGAGAGGGCCCGGAGCGATGCTCCGGGCCCTCTCTGTGTCCTTGCGTGCCACCCGGCACCCCGGTCCGGACGGACCCGTGGGGTGGATCAGGCGGGTGGATCAGGCGGTGCGGCTGCCCGTGGCCAGTCGGGGCAGCAGCCGGAAGCCGATGCCGCCGGCGATCATCGTCGCGGCGCCGACCAGCAGGAACGTGGTCTCCATGGCGCCGGTCTCGGCCAGCTCGTCCTTGGCCTTGCCCTGCTCGACCGGCTGGGAGCCGGTGTCGGTCAGGCCGTCCTTGCCCTGACCCTGCGGGAGCGGGGCGGAACCGCTGTCGGGGCTGGTGCCCTCGCCACCGGTGCTGCCGCCGCTGGTGCTGCCACCCGTACCGCCGGTGGTGCCGTTGCCGCCGGTGCTTTCGGTGCCGCCGTCGTCGTCGCCACCGTCGTCGCCGCCGGTGGAACCGCTGGAGCCGCTGGAGCCGGTGGAGCCAGTGGTCCCGGTGGTTCCGCTAGTACCACTGCTTCCGGTGGTCCCGGTGGTGCCGCTGGTTCCAGTGGTGCCGGTCGTGCCAGTGGTTCCGGTCGTACCGGTGGTTCCGGTCGTACCGGTGGTGCCAGTCGTCCCGGTCGTACCGGTGGTCCCAGTGGTGCCAGTCGTCCCGGTGGTGCCGGTCGTCCCAGTGGAGCCGGTCGTACCGGTGGTCCCAGTGGTGCCGGTGGTGCCGGTCGTGCCAGTCGTCCCGGTGGTGCCGGTCGTGCCGGTGGTCCCAGTCGTGCCGGTCGTACCGGTGGTCCCAGTCGTGCCGGTCGTACCGGTGGTCCCAGTCGTGCCGGTCGTACCGGTGGTCCCAGTCGTCCCGGTCGTGCCGGTGGTCCCAGTGGTGCCGGTCGTGCCGCTGGTGGAGGCCCCGTCCGTGGTGCCGCCGGTCGTGGGCGCCGTCGGGATGCCGGTGGGCTCGTCGTTCGGGGCGTCGGTGGTGACTACGCCGTTGCTGTTGAGCGCCTGGGCCGCGCCCGCCGCGGTCAGGGACGCCCCCGCCGCGATCAGCGCACCGGCCGCGATCCGTGCGACACGGACCCGCGTCTTCTTGGTCATCTGGTTGCTACCCCCAGTAGCTCATCGTCAATGGAGCAGCGCCGGGGTCGCGGACACCAGGGGGAAGTACCGCACGTCGCTCTCGCGCGCCGCGCACCATCGCCCCGTTCACGCGCGCCCCAGAGATGCGCATGCCGCGCTCACCCTTCCCACTTTCGGTAAACGCGTCAAGGCCATTGCGCGCACGATGCCCGAAATAAGGGCAGTTGGGGGTGGCACGTTTATCCGACGGTGACGCAGAACACCGATCTTCGCCACAACTGCCGCACCGGAAATGGCAGTCGGGCCGGAACCACGGGCCTCGCGCCGGGTTCCGCCCGAGTACCGGTGGCACCTCCGAAAATCATCCGGAAGAGGTGCGCGGAACGACGGCCGGGGTTGTCATGTCGACATATACGCAAGCCGTCATACGGCTGCGATTACTTCTCCTGCTGCTTGCGCCAGCGAATTCCGGCTTCCAGGAATCCGTCGATCTCACCGTCCAGCACTGCCTGCGGGTTGCCGACCTCGTGTTCCGTACGGAGGTCCTTGACCATCTGGTACGGGTGCAGGACGTAGGAGCGCATCTGGTTGCCCCAGGAGTTACCGCCGTCGCCCTTGAGGGCGTCCATCTTGGCCTGCTCCTCCTGGCGGCGGCGTTCGAGCAGCTTCGCCTGGAGGACGTTCATCGCGGTCGCCTTGTTCTGGATCTGCGAGCGCTCGTTCTGACAGGAGACGACGATGCCGGTCGGCAGGTGCGTGATCCGGACCGCGGAGTCGGTGGTGTTGACGCCCTGACCACCCGGGCCCGAGGAGCGGTACACGTCGATGCGCAACTCGGACTCGTCGATCTCGACGTGGTCCGACTGCTCGACCACGGGCAGCACCTCGACACCCGCGAACGAGGTCTGGCGGCGCCCCTGGTTGTCGAAGGGCGAGATCCGCACCAGGCGGTGGGTGCCCTGCTCGACGGAGAGCGTGCCGTACGCGTACGGGGCCTGCACGGCGAAGGTGGTGGACTTGATGCCCGCCTCCTCCGCGAAGGAGGTCTCGTACACCTCGGCCTTGTAGCCGTGACGCTCGGCCCACCGCAGGTACATGCGCTGGAGCTGCTCGGCGAAGTCCGCGGCGTCGACGCCACCGGCTTCGGCACGGATGTTGACCAGGGCCTCGCGGGAGTCGTACTCACCGGAGAGGAGGGTGCGGACCTCCATCTCGTCCAGCGCCTTGCGGACGTTGGTCAGCTCGCCCTCGGCCTCGGTGCGGGTGTCCGCGTCGTCCTCGGCCTCGGCCAGCTCGAACAGGACGGCGAGGTCGTCGATCCGGCCGCGCAGCGTCTCCGCCTTGCGGACCTCCGCCTGGAGGTGCGAGAGCTTGCTGGTGATCTTCTGTGCCGCGTCCGGGTCGTCCCAGAGGGAGGGGGCCGCGGCCTGGTCCTCCAGCGCAGCGATGTCCGCCCTCATCGTGTCGAGGTCCAGGACGGCCTCGATCGACTCCATGGTCGAGGAGAGGGACTTGAGCTCTTCGGATACATCGACGACTGCCACGGCTCCAGCGTAACCGCTCTCGGCCGCTGGGCCCGCGTCCCTTCGGTACGGTCCCCTGCGGGGTGCGTGGTGGTTGCCCGCGCAGTTCCCCGCGCCCCTAACGGTGCGCTTCCCTGCTGGTGCGCTGTTGCTGTGCGGGTGCGCTGTGGGTTTGCGCAGTTCCCCGCGCCCCTGGGGGGCGCTGCTGCACCGGGCACAGCGAGCCCGCCCATCGGCGCCCCGATAGGGGCGCGGGGAACTGCGCGGGCGACCGCAGCGCACCCCGCCCGGGCAGCGCACCCGGGAATGGGCGTACCCAAGGGGGGCGACCGCAGCGCACCCCGCCGGGGGCTACGGGGAGGTGGACGTGCCGGGGGGGCGGGCGGGCTCCTCGTCGGTGACCGCGTACGCCGCGACCCCGGCGACCGCGACAAGCACCGCGGCGACCACCCCGAGGGCGACCCTCCGCCGCCGAGCAACGACAGCCCGATTCCGCGCGGACCCCGGCCTAGGCGCCCCCGCCGCCCTCGGCGCCCGCGCCGTCCCGTGCGCACCCCCGTCCAGCTCGTCCTGCTCAGGCACCCGCATGCTGGTGTGGGTGTCCCGGTTGGAGTCGGGCGCGGGCCCGGACACCAGGGGCACGGCTCCCCGCCGCACCGCCGGCGCCCCCTCCGAACCGCCGGGCTCCGCCGGCTCCTCGGCGAGGGGCGCCTCCTGCTCGCCGGCCTCCGGCTCGTCCACGTCGAGCGGCGGCATCCCGGCGAGCAGGGGCAACTGCTCCCGGAGCCGTCCGCACAGCTCGGAGGCGCGCAGCCGGGAGGCGGGCGCCTTGGCCAGGCACTGGACGATCAGCTGCCACAGCTCGTCGGGGATGCCGGGCAGCGGCACGACGCGCTCGGTGACGTGCCGGCGCAGCACCGCACCGGGGTGCCCCCCGCCGAAGGGGGTGAAGCCGGCGAGCAGCTCGTACAGCACGGTGGCGAGGGCGTAGATGTCGACGGCGGCGCGCGGCGGCAGACCCTCCACGATCTCGGGGGCGAGGTAGTCCGGCGTGCCGATGATCTTCGTGGCCTTGGCCCGGCGGGGCGTGTCGATGAGTTTGGCCACACCGAAGTCGGTGAGCAGCGCCCGGTGACTGCCGCCGGGCCCGAGCGGGCCCTGCATGTCGAGCAGCACGTTCTCGGGCTTGACGTCGCGGTGGACGACCCCGGCCGCGTGCGCCGCGGCGAGCCCGTCGGCGACGTCCGCGACGATCGCCACGGCCGCCTCGGGGGCGAGCCTGCGGTCCCGGTCGAGCCGGGAGCGCAGGTCGGTGCCGCGGACGAGGTCCATGACGAGGGCGAGGTCGTTGCCGTCCACGACGAGGTCACGGACGGCGACCACATTGGGGTGGTGGAGGCCGAGCAGGGCGGTGCGCTCCTGGACGAAGCGGCCCACCAGCTCCTGATCGGCCGCGAGGTCCTCCCGCAGCAGTTTGATGGCGACGGGCCCTTCCGGACCTTCGCCCAGCCACACCGTGCCGGCGCTGCCGCGGCCCAGGATCTGGTTCGCGCTGTACCGGCTGCCGATCTTCCGTGCCAAGACTGCTCCTACGGACGCGTGTTGGCGACAAAGCTACGCGGCCGGGTCGGCGACCAGCACACCGCCGGGGCGAATCGCCCCCTGGGTGTCGACAAATCTCCTACCCGACCGTCTTCGGGCGGGGCTCAGGCGCCGCTGCCCCCGCCTCCGAGGTCGCCGAGCCACCCGGCGACGTCGCCGGCCCAGCCGGTGACCTGACCGGCCCAGTCGCTCAGCTGCGCCCAGTAGCCCTTGCTGGTGCCGATCCAGTCCTGGAGGGGGCTCAGCTCCCAGACCAGCCAGCCCGCCACGAACAGGATCAGGAAGGTGAAGAGGCAGCCCTTGAGGCAGCCGAGCCCGGGGATGCGCATCGGATTGGCGCTGCGCTGCCTGGGCTCGCGCGGCGGACGCGGCTCGCGGGGGGCGGGCTCGCGCGGCGGGGCGTAGTGCTGGGGCTGCCGCTCGGGCACCGGCGCGGGTGCGTACCGCTGGGGCTGCTGCTGCGGGGGCGGCGCGTACTGCTGGGGCGGCGGGGCCTGGTGCTGCGGGGCCTGGTGCTGCGGCGCGTACCGCTGTTGCGGCTGCTGCTGGGGCGGCTGTTGCGGGGGCTGCTGCGGGCGCGGGGCGACCTGGCGCTGGGGGCGCCGGCGCAGCGGGTCCTCGTTCGGGTCGAGGTGGTGGATCTGCGTCTGCTCGTTGCGGTCGCGGGCGGCCCGCAGCTGGTTCTGCCAGGGGTGCGGGTCGTCGGCACCGCCCGGGGAGTGGCCGGGGACCGGCGGCAGCACGGCGGTGGGGTCGGCGGCGCCCTGCGGCGCGGTGTGCGGCAGGACCGCCGTCGGGTCGGCCGCGCCGGGAGCACCGCCCGGGACCGGCGGGAGGTAGCTGGTCGCCGCGTTCGGGTCGTGCGCGCCGAACGGGAGGGCGCCGGGGGCTCCGGTGTGCGGGAGCACGGCCGTCGGGTCGGCGGCGCCGGGCACCTCGGGGACGGCGGTGGGCGCCGGGTCGGGGGTGAGCAGGGCGCCCACCCCTTCGGCGGCGGCGATCTGCGCGGAGTTCGCGTGCACGCCGATGCCCTGGGCGACGGTGCGCAGCCCGCGGGCGAGGTTCTCGGCGCTGGGCCGCTGCTCGGGGTTCTTGCTCAGGCAGCGCTCTATCACCGTCCACAGCGGCTCGGGCACGTGGGACGGGCGGCGCGGCTCGGCGCTCAGGTGCTGGTGCAGCACTTCGAGGGCGGACCCGCCGGAGAACGGGGGACGGCCGGTGACCAGCTCGTACAGCAGGATGCCGGCGCCGTAGATGTCGACGGCGCTGGTCTGCGGGCGGCCCTCCGCCGACTCGGGGGCGACGTACGCGGGGGTGCCGACGAACTCGTGGGTACGGGTCAGGCCCGGCGAGTCGGCGAGTCGGGCGATGCCGAAGTCCGTGAGCAGCGGGTGCATCTCGCCGTTGTCCTGTCGCAGCAGGACGTTCGCCGGCTTGAGGTCGCGGTGGACGACGCCGTCCGCGTGGCTGGCGGCGAGCGCATCGGCGATCTGCGCGGTCAGCAGGGCGCCCGCGACCGGGGAGAACGGACCGTTCTCGCGCAGGTAGCGGTGCAGGTCGGGGCCCTCGACCAGGTCCATGACGAGGGCGAGCAGATCGCCCTCGACCACGAGGTCCCGCACCCGGACGATGTTGGGGTGGGTGAGTCGGAGCAGCACCGAGCGCTCGCGCAGGAACCGCATCACGATGTCGGAGTCGTTGGCCAGCTCCTCCTTGAGGACCTTGATGGCCACGGTCTCGCCGGGTTGACCGGGCACGGCCGCCTCGGCGCCCGCCGTCTCGCGCTGCTGCGCCCGCCAGACGGTGCCCGTGGCGCCCCGTCCGAGCGGTTCCTCCAGGAGGTACTTGCTTCCTACCGGCCGCACGTCATGCGCTCCCTGCTCGCTCGGGGCTTCCTCAGCCTTGCTCTGGGTCGGTCTCGTCGGTACTCGTCGCGTTCTCGTCGCACTGTGGTCGGGTGGTGGTCGGTCGTGATCGCGATCTGTTCGGGTCGAGTCGGTCTCGTCGGGTCGTACGGATGCCGGGCTCCGGGCGGATCGACTCCGCCCGGCGCCGGCCGGGTCGACCTGGTCGACGGGGTGTCGACCGGACCGCTTCGGACTACCCGCGCCCGCCCCGTGCCATTCGGACCGGTCCGCCCGCCCGGGGAGCCGGAGACCGCTGTTCCCGCCGCCCGCGCCCGGCTCCGTGCGGGGCCGTGGCGGGTGCCGGGGCACCGAATGTTCCGCCCCACTCTAGTGCCGCCCGCCGTACCCGCCCGGTTTCCCGGACCCGACGGGGGTCGACCGGCCCGGGGCGCCCGGCGGGACGGAGGCGTCCGGTGCGCCGTCCCCGCCGTTCGGCCCCCGGGTTCGTCCCGCCGTAAGACGTCCGCCCGGGCGCAGTGGTTGCCGACGACGGTCCCGAGTGGAAGACAAAGTGGAAGACAAGGGGAGGACAACCGAAAGACCCAGGGAAGACAAAGGGAACGCAAGGGACCACGGACGACACCGAACAGGCACTTTTACGCGCAGAGCCAGCCAATCAAGATCACGAACCGATGGCGGCCGGGCGTGTTGTCGGTGGCAGGTGCGAGGATGCCCCCGTATTCGGTCTACGTGCCCGGAGTGCGGTGGGGGGAATCACAGCACACCCCCGGACGATCCGTGCTGGGCGCATCCGCAGAAGGGACCGCTGACGGCGATGCAGATCCGGTTGACCGTCCTCGGGCCGCGCCCCGAAGCTCCGGGGCGCGCGACGGCGCGGGACGTCCTGGTCACCGCGCCCGGGGGCACCCCGCTGGCCGCGGTGGTCTCCGGGCTCGCCTCGGCCGTGGCGGGCGGCGAGGGGCCGACCGCCGTGTATGCCGGCGCGGACCGCCTCGACCCGCAGCGCGCCGTGCTCGGTGAGCCGCCGCTCGTGGACGGAGCGGTGCTCTCGCTCGGCGCCCCCACCGACCCGGGCCCCGACCCCACCGGCGCGGTCACCCAGCTCCAGGTCGTGGGCGGACCCGACGCGGGCGGCGTGCACCTGCTGCACGGCGGCCCCGTCCGGATCGGGCGCTCGGCCGACGCGGAGGTCCCGCTCGACGACCCGGACGTGTCCCGACTGCACTGTGCGGTGACGCTCACCGAGGACGGCCGGGTCACCGTCGCGGACCTCGGTTCGACCAACGGCACCCGGCTGTACGGCGCCGCGATCGGGAAGCGGCCCGTCCCGCTGGAGCCGGGGGCCCTGCTGCGGCTCGGCGAGTCCACGCTCCGGCTGGCCGACCCCCGGGAACTGCCCGGCCCGGTGCGCACCGACCCGGACGGCGAGGGGTTCGTCCGGGTGGGCGTCGACACTCCGGAGCCACCCGATGCAGGGGTCGACCCCGTACCGCCGCGGACCCCACGGACCGCGATCGCGACGACGAACGGAACCACCGGGCACGCGTACGGGTCCACCGACCGGGTCACCCCGGGCGCGGCGCCCCACCACGCGCCCCCCGCGGGGGCGCACGACACGCACGCCGGGAACCACCGCGTCCCGGGCATACCGGGCTCCGGGCACGAACGGGCCGACGAGGACGCGCACGGCACCGGGTCGACCCGCGCGGGAGCCCGCCGCCGGGGCGGACTGACCGCCTGGGCGCGCAGGCTCCGGGGCGAACGCGGCCCGGACCACGACCACGACCACGACGGTCCTCGCCCCGAGCCCGCCGGGACGGACGGCCCGCACGCACCGGACGAGCACACCGGGTACGCGGAGGGGCCCTTCACCGCCGACCCCACGGCCGCCCCCGAACTGTGGCCCGACCCCGCCGCGCTGCTGCTCACCGCGCTCGGCCCCGGCCCCCGGCTGTGGGAACGCGGCCACGACCACCCCGAAGCGCTGACGGTACGGCTCGGCACCACGGACCGGCCCGCTCCGGGCGGCCCGGGAGTGCTGGCGGGCGTCCCGGTGACGGTCGATCTGCGCGAGGCCGGCGCCCTGGGCCTCGCGGGGCCCCGCCCCCGGCTGGTCGGGGTCGCCCGGTCGGTGGTGGCGCAGCTCGCCGCCCTGCACGCACCGGAATCGCTGGAGATCGTGCTGCTCAGCACGGACCGCACCCGTCCGGTCGCCGAACGGGTCGCCGAATGGAGCTGGCTCGGCTGGCTCCCGCACACCCGCCCCGGCCGCGGCCAGGACTGCCGGCTGCTCCTCGCCCACGACACGGACCAGGCCGCCGCGCGGACCGCGGAACTCGACCGGGTGCTCGCGGAACACGGCGACGGCCCGACCGGGGACCCCGACGCCCGTGCGGCGGACGGAACACTGACCGTGCTCGTCGTGGACGGCGATCCGGGAACCCCGGCCCTGCGGGACGCGGTGGCGCGGCTCTGCGCGTTCGGGCCCGCGGCCGGCGTCCACGTGGTGTGCCTGGCGGAGACGGCCGCGCTCCCGAGCAGCGCCGATGCGGCGACCACCGGCACCGGTGTCCACGAGGGGTACGGGGCCGCCTGTGCGGTACTGCCCCCGCTCCGGGAGTGCGGGGCGGTCGCCCTGCTCGGCGGGGACGTGGCGACCGAGGTCCGACTGGTGCGCATCGCCGGCGGAGCCGTCGCCGGCGAGGGCACCGAGGCCGCGGTGGACGCGGTGTCGGGGGCGTGGGCCGAACGGTTCGCGCGGGCCCTGGCGCCGCTGCGCGCGGAGGGCGGCGCCCGGACCTCGCGGACCGCGGTGCCCCTGCCCCGGACCGCACGGCTCCTCGACGAACTGGGCCTCGCCCGGGCCACCCCCGCGTCACTGCTCGCCCGCTGGGCCGACGCGTTCGACGACCCGCAGGCGGCGGGCGGGCGGGCCCGGGTGGTGCTCGGCGCGGGGCCGCGCGGGCCCGTCGGTGTGGACCTCGTCCGGGAGGGCACCCATCTGCTGGTGGAGGGCCCGGCGGGCAGTGGTCGCACCGAACTGCTGCGGGCCGTCACCGCGTCGCTCGCGGCGGCCGAGCGGCCCGACCGGCTCTCGGTGATCCTGGTCGACGGTCGGGACACCACCGGTGGACCCGGTGCGCAGCCCGCGGGCGCCGGGGGCGGGCTCACCGTGTGCGGGGAGCTGCCGCACGTCACCACGCATCTCGCGGCCAACGACCCCGTACGCATGCGGGAGTTCGCGCAGGCGCTCAGTGCGGAACTCAAGCGGCGGGCCGAGCTGCTCGGGCTCCTCGACTTCGGACAGTGGCACGGCAGCGAGCAGCCGGCCGGGCGGGTCGTCGCCCAGCGGGGCCCCTCCTTCGGCTCCCGGGTTTCCGGTGCGCGTCCCGGCGCGGACGGTGCGGGGGACCTCGATCCGCCGCCCAGTTCCACCCTGCGGCTGCGGCCCGCCGGGGCCCGGACCGCGCCCGCGCCGGCGCTGCCGCGCCTGGTGGTGGTCGTCGACGACCTCGACGCCCTGCTGTCGCCCGCGCTGGGTTCCACGGGGCGTCCGTCGGCCGGGTCCGTGGTGCGGGCGCTGGAGGCGGTCGCCCGGGAGGGCGAGCGCCTGGGCGTGCACCTGGTGGCGGGCGCGGTGAGCGGGGCGCGGGTCGACGCGAGCGAGGTGGCGCGGCGGGCCGGGGTCCGGGTCTCGCTGGACGCGGTGCGGGGCGGGCCCGAGGAGCCCGGTCCCGGGCGGGGGACCCTGCGGGGCGGGGACGGGCGGGTCACCGAGTTCCAGGGGGGACGGGTCACCGGGCGCATACCGCGGACGGCGACGCTGCGGCCCACCGTCGTGGTGGTGGAGTGGGAGCGGATGGGGGATCCGCCCGCTCGGCGGTCGGTACGGGAGTTGGGGAACGGGCCCACGGATCTGGCGTTGTTGGCCAGTGCGGTGGAGCGGGCTGCTCGGTCCGTCTCGGCGATGACGGTTCCGTCCTTGCTCTAGGCATGACGGGGCCTGTCCGCCGGTCCCCTGCGGGGTGCGTTGTTCCGTGCGGGTGCGCGGTGGTTGCCCGCGCCGTTCCCCGCGCCCCTCTCGGGGCGCTTCCCCGCGGGTGCGCTGCTCCTGCGCGGGTCCGCGGTGGGTTCGCGCAGTTCCCCGCGCCCCTTTCAGGTGCGTCCACCCGCGGGTGCGCTGTCCTGTGCAGGTGCGCTGTTGGTTTGCGCAGTTCCCCGCGCCCCTGATCGGGCGCGTCCATGAGCAGGTCCGTTGTTCGGTGCGGCCCGCCCGCCAGGAGCGCCCCGTCAGGGGCGCGGGGAACTGCGCGGGTGACCATCGCGTACCCGCGCGGGACGACGTACCCCCGGGAGGCACCACCCAGGCCCCGCAGGAAGCAACGCACCCGCAGGCAAGCGCACCGAAGGGGCGCGGGGAACTGCGCGGGTGAGCACCGCGCACCCGCAGGGAACCGTACGCGCGCCCCGCACCCCGCGGACTTCGCGGGAAGTCACGAGGGCGTCACGATCGGTGAGTTGGGACGCCGACCACCCTTGTCGGAACAAACCACCCGGGCGTACACCAGACCCCACGGGACAACGTCCGCACGCGCGACGAGCACGTCAAGTCAAGAGGACGGGGCAGTGATGCGCAGCACGAGTCGACGAGGGATCAGGACGACCGGGGGCCGCACCACCCGGCTCACCGCCGTGGCCGTGGTCGGAGCCCTGGCACTGGGGTTGACCGCCTGTGGCGACGGCGACGGCGACGGCAAGGGAGGCGACGCCAGCGCCGCACCGGACGGGGCGACCCTGAAGCTGCCGAAGCTCGACGGCGAGGAGCTGGAGGTCGCGGCCGTCTGGACGGGGCCGGAGCAGGAGAACTTCAAGAAGGTGCTGGCCGAGTTCGAGAAGCGGACCGGCGCCAAGGTGACGTTCGTACCGGCGCAGGACCCGATCATCAACTTCCTGGGTTCGAAGATCGCGGGCGGCGCCCCGCCGGACGTGGCGATGCTCCCCCAGGTCGGCGCGGTGAAGCAGGCCGTGGACAACAAGTGGGCGAAGCCGGTGGGCGCCGCGGCGAAGGAGCAGTTGGCGAAGAACTTCGCCAAGGGCTGGCGGGACCTCGCCGCGGTGGGCGGCGAGCAGTACGGCGTGTACTTCAAGGCGGCCAACAAGTCGCTGGTCTGGTACAACACCACCGTCTTCGAGAACGCGGGCGCGCAGGAGCCGAAGACCTGGTCGGAGTTCCTGGAGACCGTGCGGACGGTGTACGACTCCGGGGTGACCCCGGTGTCGGTCGGCGGCGCGGACGGCTGGGTGCTCACCGACTGGTTCGAGAACGTGTACCTGTCGCAGGCGGGTCCGGAGAAGTACGACCGGCTCGCGAAGCACGAGATCAAGTGGACGGACCCGTCCGTGAAGGAGGCCCTGACCACCCTCGGGCAGCTGTTCGGCGAGGAGGACTACCTCGCGGGCGGCGCGGACGGGGCGCTCCAGACGGAGTTCCCGCGGTCGGTGGAGCAGACGTTCACGGGCGGCGACCAACCGAAGGCGGGCATGGTCTTCGAGGGCGACTTCGTGGGCGTCAACATCGCCCAGGCGAAGGCGGAGGTCGGCAAGGACGCGAAGGTGTTCCCGTTCCCGGCGGTCGGCGCCGAAGCGCCGGTGGTCAGCGGGGGTGACGCCGCGGTCCTGCTGAAGGAGTCGGAGGCGGGCCAGGCGCTGTTGACGTTCCTCGCGTCCCCGGACGCGGCGGAGGTCTGGGCGAAGGAAGGCGGTTTCCTGTCGCCGAACAAGAACCTCGACCCGTCGACGTATCCGAACGAGGTGCAGCGCAACATCGCGAAGGCGCTGGTCGGCGCGGGTGACGACTTCCGGTTCGACCTGTCGGACCAGGCGCCGCAGGCGTTCGGCGGCACCCCCGGCAAGGGCATGTGGAAGGACCTCCAGGACTTCCTGAAGAGTCCGAAGGACGTGGCCGGGGCCCAGCGCAAGCTGGAGGCCAACGCGGCCAAGGCGTACAAGGGTTGATCCGGCGATGACCTCGGCAACGACGGGCGGCTCCGGACCGGTGCCCGCCCGGCGCCCGCGGCGCGGCAGCGTGACGGGCACCCGCACGACGGTGGCGGCGCTGTTCCTGCTGCCCGCCGCGGTGCTGCTCGGCGCGCTCGTGGTCTACCCGATCGGGTATTCGCTGATCCGCAGTTTCGTCAGCGACACCGGTGGCGGTTTCGCCGGGTTCGACAACTACCGGGAGCTGTTCACGGACGACGGCATCCGGACGGCGTTCCGCAACAACGTGTTCTGGATCGTGCTCGCGCCGACGGTCGCCACGGCGCTGGGCCTGGTCTTCGCGGTGCTCACCGAACGGGTGCGCTGGGGCACGGCGTTCAAGCTGGTCATCTTCATGCCGATGGCGATCTCGATGCTGGCGGCGGGCATCATCTTCCGGCTGGTGTACGACCAGGACCCGGACCGGGGGGTCGCCAACGCGGTGTGGGTGGGGGTGCACGACACGTTCGCCGAGTCGTCGGCGTTCCCGAAGGCGCACCCGGGTCGGGATTCGCCGCTCGGGGAGGCCGGCGGCGGGGCGTTCGTCACCGGGGAGCCGGTGCGCGCCGGTGTGCCGGTGGTCCTGCCGTTGGTGGGGGTGGCGCCGGACCGGATGCCGGACGGGGCCGAGCAGGCGCGGGCCGCCGAGGCCGATCCGGGGAAGGTCACCGGGACGACCTGGCAGGACTTCACCCGGGGCAAGGGGGTGGGCACCCTCGCCGGGGTCGACGACGGGGAGTTCGGGTACCCGGGGATGCGGATCGAGGCGGTGAAGGACGGTGAGGTGGTCGCCCGGACCCGGGCGGCGGCCGACGGGACGTTCACCCTGCCGCAGGCCGCGGACGGCGCCCTCCTGCGGTTGCCGGCCGCCAACTTCGCGGAGCCGTACCGCGGGGTCGACTGGCTGGGGCCGGGGTTGGTGACCCCGGCGATCATCGTGTCGTACGTCTGGATGTGGGCGGGCTTCGCGATGGTGCTGATCGCGGCGGGGCTGGCGAGCGTGCCCCGGGAGCTGTTGGAGGCGGCCCGGGTCGACGGGGCGACGGAGTGGCAGGTGTTCCGGCGGATCACGGTGCCGCTGTTGGCTCCGGTGCTGGCGGTCGTCCTGGTGACCTTGATGATCAACGTGTTGAAGATCTTCGACCTGGTCTACATCATCGCCCCCGGTTCCTCGCAGGACGATGCGAACGTCCTGGCGCTCCAGCTGTACCGCTCGGCGTTCAGCGACGGCAGACCCGGGGTGGCGAGCGCGATCTCGGTGCTGTTGTTGCTGCTGGTGATCCCGGTGGTGGTCTTCAACATCCGGCGGCTGCGGCGGGAGGGCGGGCGATGAGCACGCACGGTACGACGGCCGCCCCGGCGGCGCGGAAGCGGACCCCGGTGGCGACCCGGCTCGCGCGGGCCGCGAGCGGGGGGCTGGTGAGGGTGTTCCTGCTGGTGGTGGCCGTGTTCTGGCTGGTGCCCACGGCGGGTCTGCTGCTGTCCTCGCTGCGCGAGCCGGAGGACCTCGCGGAGAGCGGGTGGTGGACGGTCCTCACCGAACCGGCGCAGCTGACCGTCGACAGCTACTCCCGGCTGCTCGACAACGCCTCGATCACCGAGTCCCTGTGGAACACGGTGCTGATCGCCGTACCCACGACGGTGCTGGTCGTGGTGATCGGGTCACTGGCCGGGTACGCCTTCGCCTGGCTGGAGTTCCCGGGGCGGGACTGGTGGTTCCTCGGGGTGGTCGGGCTGCTGGTGGTGCCGGTGCAGGTGGCGCTGTTGCCGATCGCCCGGCTGTTCGGGGACGTCGGGCTGTTCGGTTCGGTCGCCGGGGTGGTGCTGTTCCACGTGGGGTTCGGGCTGCCGTTCGCGGTGTTCCTGCTGCGGAACTTCTTCGCGGAGATCCCCCGGGAGCTGTTGGAGGCGGCGCGCCTGGACGGTGCCGGTGAGCTGCGGCTGTTCACCCGGGTGGTGATGCCGCTCGGCGGGCCCGCGATCGCGAGCCTCGGGATCTTCCAGTTCCTGTGGGTGTGGAACGACATGCTGGTCGCGCTGATCTTCACGGACGCCTCCAACCAGCCGATCACGGTGGCGCTCCAGACCCAGGTGCGGCAGTTCGGCAACAACGTCGACGTCCTGGCGCCCGGGGCGTTCATCTCGATGGTGATCCCGCTGGCCGTCTTCTTCGCCTTCCAGCGGCAGTTCGTCTCGGGGGTGATGGCGGGGGCGGTGAAGTAGCGGCCCGTCGGGGCCCGGGTCGGCGGTCGGTCGCTGGACCGGCCCACCCGGGCCCGGCCCGGCCGTCACTCGTTGGGGTGGTCGGCGGCGTGGAGGGGGCGCGGAGCGACACGGACCGCGGCCCGTCCCGTTTGCTGGCGGTGCCACGTCTTCTCCGTCGCCCCGGCAACGCGGGAGCCCGCCGCCCCCGTCCAGGCGTACGGGGACACCGGCAGGGGCTCCGGGACCCGACCGCTCCCGGAGCCCCTGCCGGGACACGGCGACGACCGCCCACCACGAACACGGGGTCCAGCGCACCATGAGCACCGAACTGAAGGCTCCCGGGCGCACCGGGGGCGCGACCGCCCTGGGGTCCCGTCGACTGCGGCCGACGCCGTACCTGGTGGGGGGCTGTCTGTTCTGGCTGGTGGTGTCCCTCGCCCACGGGCGGCTCCCGATGTGCTGTGACGTCGGGCAGCACGCGGCCGTCGTGGAGCGCCTCACCGACGACCTGTGGCGCCCGCGGCACCCGATGGTCGACCTGCCGGGGGACGGCAGCCCGTACTTCACCCCGTACGCGGTGGCGCAGGCGCTGGTCGCGCAGGTGACCGGGCTCGCCGGGTGGGCGGTGGTGAAGCTGTCCGGGCCGGTCAACCTGTTGGTGCTGCTCACCGGGCTGGGTCGGCTGACCCGGGCGGTGGCCGGGCCGGACACCCGGCGGTGGGCGCCGGTGGTCGCGCTGGGGACGGTCACCCTGCTGTGGGGCACCGAACGCCTGTGGTGGTCCGGGTTCTTCGGGCTGATGTCGATGACGGGCAACCTGTCGTACCCGTCGACGTTCGCCACCGGTCTGACGTTCTGGGCGTGGGCGTGGACCGCGGCGCTGGTCCGCTCCCCGGCGCGCGGGCCATGGGCGCACGCCGGGCTGGGCGCGCTGCTCGGGCTGATCGTGCTGGTGCACCCGATCACCGGGGTGGCGGCGGCGCTCGGGGTGGTGGCGTTCGCGGTGCCGCCGTACGGGCGGCGCTGGGCGGAGCGGGGGGCGTGGCGGCGCGGCGGGTTCGCCCGGCCGTGGGCGCTGCTGGTGCTGGTGGCGTGCGCGGTGGCGGCGGCCTGGCCGTACTTCTCGGTGTTCTCGTTGCTGGGAGATGCGGGCCCGGACGCGATCCACGCGCTGTTGTACGAGGACGTGCGGGCCCGGTTCTGGTTGGTCGCCCTGGGGTTGCCGGCGCTGTGGGCACGCTGGCGCCGCGACCCGCGGGACCCGTTGGTGGTGCTGTTCGGGCTGGCCCTGCTGGTGGTCGCGTACGGGTGGTTCTCCGGGCACTTCACGTACGGGCGGCTGTGGGCGGCGGCCGTGCTGGCGCCGCAGTTGGCGCTGGCGGTGGAGCTGGCCGTGCCCCGGCCCTGGTCGCGGCGCCGGCGGGCGCTGGGGGCGGCGACCGTGGCGGGGGCGCTGGCGGGGTTCCTGACGGTGCACGCGGGGGCGGTGGTGCCGGGGGCGCTGGACCCGGTCGGGTTCCCGCAGCCGCCGCGCTGGCCCTCGTACGGGTGGGTGGCGGCCCGGGTGGAGCGCGGTGCGGTGGTCCTCACCGACGGGTACCGGCCGACCCGGTCGCTGCCCGGGTACGGGGTGAACGTGTTGGCGCCCGCGTGGCCCGACCCGGCGTTGGACGAACGGGAGCGCAGTCGCCGGCGCTCGACGGTGCACACGTATCTGGCGCCGACCTCCTCGCCCGCGCGGCGGGAGGCGATCGTCCGGCGGTACCGGGTGCGGTGGTTGCTGCTCGCCCCCGAGCAGCGGGTGCCGCCGGAGGCGGTGGTGGTCGACTGGAACCCGCGCACGGGAGAGGTGCTGGCGCGGGTGCGGTGAGGCGTGCGCCCGGCGCGTCCGTACACCAGTGCGCCTGTGCGTAGGGCAGGGGTGGGACGACCAAGCGACTCATGGGCGTATTGCCGTGAAATCACCCTTTTCGAGGCATACGCTCCGACTGATGACCCATCAGATCACCCCCGACGACTCCCCCGCCCCCACCGCGACCCCCGTCACGCTCCCGCTCGCGCCCCCACGGTCAGGCGCGCACGGACGTCGCACGCCCCTGGCGTACGCCGCCGGCTGGCTCGCCACCCGGACGGTGATGCTGCTGGTGCTGGTGCACAGCGGGGCGGACCTCCTCGGCTCCGGCGGCATCCCCCGGGAGGTGCACGGGCTCTACGCCCGCTGGGCCGGGCAGCTGTCCGAGGGGAGCTTCCCGGTGGGCGACCCGCTGTGGCAGTACCCTCCCGGCGCCGGGCCGGTGCTGCTGGCGCCCCACCTGGTGCCGTGGCTGAGCTACTTCGAGGCGTTCGTCGCCCTGACCCTCCTCGCCGACGCGACGGTGACCGCGGCCCTGGTGCGCGCCGGCACCCGCCCCGGGCGCTCCCCGGACGGCGCCCGGCTGTGGCTGTTCGGACTGCCGCTGCTGCTGCACCTCCCGCTCGCCCGCTACGACGTGCAGGTCACCGCGTTCGCCGTGCTCGGCCTGCTCGCCCTGGCCCGCTCCCCGCGCACGGGCGGGGCCTGCGCCGCACTGGGGGCCGCCGTGAAGGGATGGCCGGTGCTGGCGCTGCTCGGCACGCCCCCGGGCCCGGACACCCGACGGGCGTGGACGACCGCCGCGGCCACCGGCGGAGCGCTGCTCGTCCTGCTGGCCGTCACCTTCCGCAACCCGCTGGGCTTCCTGCACGAACAGGGCGCCCGCGGCGTGCAGATCGAATCCCTCGGCGGCACCCTGCTGGGCTTCGCCCGGCAGGCCGGCTGGCCGGGCACGGTGCGCTACCGCTACGGGGCGATGGAGTTCGTCGGCCCGTACGTGGACGCGGTGTCCGCGGCCTCGCTGGCGCTCACCGCCGCGGCGGCGCTGCTGCTCGTGGTGTGGCGGCTGCGGGCCCGCCACTGGACGCCGGCCACCGGGTTCGACGCCGCCCTGTGCGCGGTGCTGCTGTTCACGGTGACCAGCCGGGTGATCAGCCCCCAGTACCTGGTGTGGCTGCTGGGGCTCGCCGCCGTCTGCCTCACCTCCCGCCGCACCGGCCAGCGGCCCGTGGCGGCCCTGGTCCTCGCCGCCACCGCACTCAGCACGGTGATCTACCCGGTCCTCTACGCGGAGGTGACCCACTCGACCTGGACGGGCTGCACCCTGCTGCTCCTGCGCAACGGGCTGCTCGTCGCCGCGACCGCCCTGTCCTTCGCCCGACTGTGGCGCGGCACGGGCGCCGCAGCGGCGGACGCGCACGCGAAGGGGGCCGCATGGATCTCCGGAACCCGCAGCACGCCCAGGTGAGCGTGGTCGTGATCGGTCACGACGACGCCCCGCACATCACCGGCGCGGTGCGCTCCGCGCTCGCCCAGGGGCCCGTCGTCCGGGAGGTCCTCGCCGTCGACGACGGGTCCACCGACGGCAGCCCCGACCTGCTGGACGCCCTCGCCGCCCGGGAACCGCGGCTACGGGTACTGCGCCGCGCCGACAACAGCGGCGGCTGCGGCACCCCCCGCAACGACGGGCTCGCCGCCGCCTCGGCCCCGTACGCCCTGTTCCTCGACAGCGACGACCTGCTGCCGCCCCGGGCCGCCGCCCTGCTGCTCGCCGCCGCCCGGGAGCAGCGCGCCGAGGTCGCCGCGGGCCTGTGCGTGCGCCGGGAACTCCCGCACGGCCCCGACCGGCCCTGGCAGCCCCGCCTCTACGCCCCGCCCGCCGCGCCCGCCGTCCTGGACCACCCGTCCGAGCGGCCGGAACTGACCCGGGACACCCTCTGCGTCAACAAGCTGTACCGCACGGACTTCCTCCGGGAGCACGACGTGCGCTTCCCCGAAGGGCGCTTCCCCTACGAGGACTTCGTCTTCACCGCCCGGGTCCTCGCGGCCGGCCCGCGGCTCGCCCTGATCCCCGACCCGGTGTACCTGTGGCAGGTGCGGCGGGACGCGGCCCGGCTGTCGATCTCCCTGGACCGCGCGGGCATCGACAACTGGCGGGCCCGCACCGACGCCCACCGGACCGCCGTGGAGGTGCTGCGCACGGCCGGCGAACACGCCCTCGCCCGAGCCAGTCGGGCCGCCTTCCTGGACCTGGGCCTGCGCATGTACGCCCGGGAACTGGACCGGCGCACCCCCGAGTACCGGCGTCAGTGGTGGGCGCACACCCGCTCCTACCTGGGCACCTTCGACCCCGACGAGCTAAGCCCGGCGGACCGCCCCGGCCGTCTCCTCGCCCGGGTCCTGCTCGCCGCACCCCAGCCGCAGGACCTCCCCCGCCTACGCGAACTCGCCTCCCGGCCCGCCAGGTTGCTGCCGCCGCACGCCCGGGACCCGGACGCCACCCCCGTCTGGTCGAACGAGCTGCCCGTCCCGCTCGACCGGCTCGCCGCCCGCCCGCTGCGCACCCTGCCGCTCACCGTCTCGGCGCAACTGCGCCCACGACTGCGGGGCACCACGCTGCGGCTGCGGCTGCACGAGTTCTACGGACGGGTGGCGCGGGCCGAACCCGTGCGGGCGGAGGCCGAGTTCGTGGAGCGGCGCACCGGCCGGGTGGGCGCACGGTGCCCCGCCGGGTTCCGCAGCGGTCCGGACGACGCCGCGCCGGACGACCGCACCTGGACCGCGGACGCCACCGTGCCCCTGCGCCGTCTGGGCGCCGGCACCTGGGACCTCCGTGTCCTGCTGCGGTTCGCCGACGGCACCGAACGGCTCACGAGCGCCCACGCGACGGACGGCCCGGGACTGCTGCGCCGCCGGGCCCTGCCCAGCGCGGGCCGCGGGCTCCGGCTCGTCCAGCCGTACGCCACCCACTCCGGTTCGCTGGCGCTACGGATCGCGCTCGGTCCGCGCGGTGCGCTCGGAGTCCTCCGACGCCGACTGGTGCGGCTGCTGGAGCCGCGCCGACGGCCCTGAAACGCCCACCGGAACGTCACCCCGTTCACACGTTCCCCTGCCGTACCACCCAAAGGTGTCTCTTGCGCACGCTATTGACGCGAAGTCAGAATATGGGGAAACCAGCAATTCGATGCGTCGCAGCTCAGCGCGGCGGCGGCGTGCTCTGACAGACTGCGCCCCGTACGGAGATACGTCCTTCGCCCTTCCGTACGACCCACTCCTTTCCCCCGCACACTTGAGCGCGCGTCGAGCCCGCGCGCACCGACCACAGGACAGGGTGAACGAGCCGACCATGACCTGGCTGATCACCGGCGGTGCCGGATACATCGGGGCGCACGTCGTCCGCGCCATGCGCGCGGCGGGCGAGCGGACCGTGGTCTACGACGATCTGTCCGCCGGGAACGCCCAACGCGTACCCGACGGCGTGCCGTTGGTGGTGGGCTCGACACTGGATCCGAAGCTCGTCGCCCGGGCGATCAGCGGCCACTCCGTCACCGGCGTGGTGCACCTGGCGGCCCGCAAGCGGGTCGCCGAGTCCGTCGAACAGCCGCTGCGCTACTACCACGACAACGTGGAGGGCCTACGGATCCTGTTGGAGGCGGTGGCCGAGGCCGGTGTGACCTCGTTCGTCTTCTCCTCGTCGGCCGCCGTGTACGGGGCGCCCACCGCCGACCTCATCACCGAGGACACCCCTTGCGCACCGGTGAGCCCCTACGGCGAGACCAAGCTCGCCGGGGAGTGGCTGGTGCGGTCCGCGGGCCGGGCGCACGGGATCGCCACGGCGTCCCTGCGCCACTTCGACGTCGCGGGCGCCGCCTCCCCCGAACTCGCCGACACCGCGGCGGCCGGACTCGTCCCCCTCGTGATGCGCCGACTGACCGACGGGCTGCGGCCCCAGCTCTTCGGCGGCGACCGCCCCACCCACGACGGCAGTTGCGTCCGCGACTACGTCCATGTGGCGGACCTCGCCCAGGCCCATGTGGCCACCGCGAGGCGACTCGCCGCGGCCGGCGGGAGCGGCGCCGAACTGACCCTCAACATCGGTCGGGGGCACGGCGTTTCGGTACGGGAGATGATCACGGCGGTCACCGGGGCCGCGGGGCGCGACCTCGCACCGGAGGTGCTCCCCCGGCGGGCCGGCGACCCCGCCCGGCTGGTGGCCGACGTGGACCGCGCGGCCCAGGTGCTCGGCTGGCGACCCCGACACGGGCTGCACGACATCGTCACCTCGGCCTGGCAGGGCTGGCTGCGCGAACACCCGGAGGCGGCCCCCGCACTGACCTTGAGGTGAGTACCCCACCAATTAGTCGGTACTTGTGGCGGCCGGGGGCCGCGACGACCCTGGTGGGGACGCCGTCCGGGCGGTGAAACGCCGCCGGACGGACCGCTGTCCACGGCTGCGTGGACACCGCGGCCACCCCTGCGCACCGGAGCGGAACATGACCTCGAAGCCCCCCGTCACCGTCATCGGACTCGGACTGATGGGTCGGGCCCTCGCCGCGGCCCTCCTGGACGCCGGACACCCGACGGCGGTGTGGAACCGCAGCCCGCAGAAGGCCGCGCCGCTGGTGGCCCAGGGCGCGACGCACGCCGGGTCGGTCACCGAGGCGGTGGCGGCGGGCGAGCTGGTGATCACCTGTCTGACCGGCTTCGAGGACACCCGCGAGGCCCTGGCCCCGGCCGCCACGGCCCTGGCCGGGCGCGCCCTGGTCACCCTCAACAGCGGCACCCCGGGCGGGGCCCGCGAGACCGCCGCCTGGGCCACCGCGCACGGGGCGCGGTTCCTCGCCGGGGCGGTCAAGGACGTGCCCTCCGCCGTGGGCGCGGCCGGCACCCTGCTGTACTACGGCGGCGACCGGGAGGTCTTCGACGCGTACCGGAGCACGCTGGAGGTCTTCGGCGGGGACACCGTGCACCTCGGGGACGACGTCGACCTCGCGGCGCTCTACGAGATGGCGGTCGGGGCGATCCTGCTGCCCGCGCTCGTCGGGTTCTTCCAGGGCGCCGCCGCCGTGCAGTCCCGCGGGCTGAGCGCCGAGTCCACGGTCCGCTTCGCCGGCAAGTGGCTGGACATGATCAAGGGCCTGCTGCCCGGCTACGCGCAGGAGATCGACCGCGGTGACTACGGCGACCCGCAGTCCACCGTGAACGTCTTCCTCGCCGGGGCCGCGTACGACGCGGAGTTCGGCGTCGAGGCGCAGGTGGAGACGGAGTGGGTCGGGCCGCTGAACGACCTGGTGCGCCGGGCCGCCGAAGCCGGGCACGGCGAACACAGCATCTCGGCGCTGACCGAGGTGCTGCGCAAGCCGGCCCCCAGCGCCTGACCGGGGCCCGACCAGCCCGGTCCCGGTCCGGGTCAGCGCAGCAGTGGAGCCAGCCGCCCGGCCACCGGACGGGTGATCCGCGCGGTGACGCCGGTGGGGGCCCAGCGGATCTGGAGCCGCCCCGCGCCCCGGGGTTCCGGTTCGACGGTGACCAGGTGCGGGGCCAGCCCGTGCCGGTACTCGACCCGGGCCCGCAACGTCGGGAAGCCGAGCGGCGCCAGCAGCAGTCCCGTGTTGCGCAGCCCCCGTTGGGTGAGGACGAGCACCGGGTGCCGGACACCGGCGAAGCCGTGCAGGGGGACGGGGGCCGCCGCGAGGTCGAGACGCACCCGGCCCTCGAACACCCCGGGCCGTACCGGGTCGATCCGGAAGGGCACTTCGAGCCGTCCCCCGCCGGGCGCGACGGCGAGCACCGCGGCCTGCGGCCCGACCGCCAACCGCAGCCCCGGGTCGTAGGTGCGCACCGCCAGGTCCACCGCGGCGCCGGGCGCCCGGGTGACGGAAAGGATCTCGTGGCGGAACAGCGCACTGGGGAACGGGCTGGTGTCCACCCGCTGGTCGGCGAGGTCCAGCTCCCGCCGCCCCGCCGAGGACCCGGGCACCCGGTCCCCCCAGTACAGCCGCCCGCCGGTGCCCGCCGTCACGGTACGGGGCGCCACGCCCTGACCCAGGCCCCGCGCGGCCACCCGGGCGTCGGCGAGCCGCCCGTCCCGCACCAGTTGGAGGACCACCCGCTCGGCCCGCGGCAGCCGTGCGTACGCCGTGCGGGCGAGGGTCGCGAGGTACGGGTTCACCAGGTCGGCGAAGGCGGCCAGCCAGGCGTCGTCGCGGTACGGCAGGTCACCCGCGTACATCCGGAAGTCGTGCTTGAGGAACTTGTGGTCCTTCTCGGGGCGCAGCCCGGCGTGCCCCGACTCCACCAGGAACGCGTCGATGAGGCGCTGGACGTGGACGCGGTCGCGCACATTGGCGAGCAGGTGGCGCTGGTTGGAGATGGAGGCGTCGGCGGCGGTCGCGTACGGGGCGATGTACCAGCGGTAGACGGGGTCGGTGAGGACGGTGAACTCCCGGGCCAGGCAGTACGCCTGGGCGGAGAAGAGCTGGTCCTCGTAGTGGATGCCCTCGGGGAACCGCAGTCGGTGCCGGTCGAGGAAGTCCCTGCGGTACATCTTGCTGGTCGCCAGGTGTTCGAACAGCAGCCGGGGCTCGGACTCGATGCCGGCGACGGTCCGCCGCTCGGCCACCAGGTGCGGCATCCAGGTGGAGGTCCGCCCGGTGTCGGTGCGCACCCGCTCCACCGCGCCCAGCACGAAGTCCACCGGCCGCTCCCGGTGCGCGGCGAGCATCACCTCCACGGCACGGGGCGGCAGTTCGTCGTCGCTGTCGAGGAACATCAGGTACGGGGCGCGGGCGATGTCCAGGGCCCGGTTGCGGGGGGCGCTGCATCCGCCGCTGTTCACCGGCAGCCGTAGGACGGTGATCCGGTCGTCGGTCGCGGCGAGCCGGCGGGCCACCTTCGGGGTGTCATCGGTGGAGTGGTCGTCGCTGATGACGATCTCGATCGCCCGGTGGGTCTGGCGGCGCAGCGACTCCACCGCGCGCGGCAGCCGGTCCGCGTCGTCGTGGACGATGACGGTGACGGTGACGTCGGGCTCGCCGGGCGCAGTGGCGGCGTGCACGACGTGCGGGGACGGGGCGGCTGACGGGGGCGGGGGCGGGGGGACGTCCGGCGGGTTCATGTCGCGTCGGCCTCCTGCGGAGTGGGGACGGCGGGCCGTTCGTCGACCGGCACCACGGGCGGCAGCTCCTCCTCCGCGGCCCCGAGGAAGACCCTGCGCACCACCCGTTCGGCGGCCCGGCCGTCGTCGAACTCGCAGAACCGGCGCCGGAACGCCGCCCGGGTCTTCGCCGCCGCCGCGTCCTGCCAGGCGCCGGAGCGGATGACCTCCGTCAGTTCGTCCTGGGTCCGGGCGACCTGGCCGGGGGCGCCGGCGGGCAGGTCGAAGTACACGCCGCGGGTCCTGGCGTACGTGTCCCAGTCGTCGGCGTACACGACCACGGGCCGGTCGAGGTTGGCGTAGTCGAACATCAGGGACGAGTAGTCGGTGATGAGCCCGTCGGCGGCGAGTTGCAGGTCCTCCACCGGGTCGTAGGCGGACACGTCGACGACCCGGCCGTCGCGCCGCAGCCCCGCGAGCGGGCCGGGGGCGGCGGCGCCCCCGTAGAAGTAGTGGCCGCGCACCAGGATCACGGTGTCCTCGCCGAGGTGTTCGGCGAGTTCCGCGAGGTCGAGCCGGGGCGTCCAGGTGGCCTCGTAGTCCCGGTGGGTGGGGGCGTACAGGAACACGGTCCGGCCGCGGGGGACGCCGAGGCGCTCCCGGACCGCCCGGATGCGGGCGGGGGTGGCGCGGTGCAGTGCGTCGTTGCGGGGGTAGCCGTGGTCCAGCGACACGTAGCGCGAGGGGTAGGCGCGCTCCCACATCTCGGTGGAGTGGGCGTTCGCGGAGACGCTGAAGTCCCATTTGTCGACGCGGGCGAGCAGGGCCCGGAAGTTGAGGCCCTGGGCGGCGGCCGGGTAGTCCTGCTGGTCCAGGCCCATCCGCTTGAGCGGGGTGCCGTGGTGGGTCTGGAGGTGGACGGCGTCGGGGCGTTTGACCACCGCGCCGGGGAAGTTGACGTTGTTGACGAGGTACCGGGCGCGGGCCATGACCTCCCAGTACCGCGGGGTGCCGGGCACGACGTAGCGGGTGCCGGGCGGCAGCAGCGGGACCTTGGCCGCGGCGACCGCCCACACCTGCCGGACGTCCGGGGCGAGTTCGGCGAGCTTCGCGGCGACGGCGGCCGGGTTGCAGGCGACGCCCCGGTCCCAGTACGCGGAGAAGACCGCGAGGTCCGGTTCGACGGGCCGGTCCAGGGCCTGCCGGTACCGGTGGTCCCGGAGCTTGGCGGCGACCTTGCGGCCCCGGCGGACCAGTTGGCCCCGGACCTCGCGGCGCTTGTGGTTGACGCCCTGCACGGCACGGTACGGCTGGTAGGCGTCCCGCTCCAGCAACCGGTACCGGATGCCGTCGAGCCCTTCGGGGGCGGGGTGCCCGGGCGGGCGCCAGCGGGTGGCGGCCCGGGCCGCGCGGTGGAAGAACTCGCGGGCCACCGGCCCCGGAGCGGCGCCGCGGGCGATGGTCCGCAGCCAGGCGTGCACCATCACGTCGTACAGGGCCGCCCGGACCTCGCGGGGTGCGTCGAGTTCGGCGAGCAGTCGCTGCACGGCTTCGTACCGTGCCACCTCCGCGTACGTCCGGGCGGGCGTGGGGGGCGGCAGGCTCGCGGGGCGCAGTCGGCGGTCGTCGACGGCCACCTGGTCGAAGGCGGTGATCCGCCGGGCGTGGACGAGGGCCGCGTACGCGAGGTACGCGTCGTCCGCGGCAGGCTCGTAGCCCTCGTAGTCCTCGTAGTCCTTGTGGGGCTTGTGGGGCTCGGAGGGCTGTGGGGATTGCGGGGTGCCGGCGTGCCACTCCGGGTGGGCGCGCCAGAAGTCGGTGCGCAGGACGCGGGCGCCCAGCAGCGGGGTGACCCCCAGCAGGTCGGGGCAGTCGGCCAGGGTGCGGGGGACCCGGCCGGCGCGGGCGAGGACCGTGCCGTCCGGGGACGGGCTGCCCGAGGTGCGCCAGGTGGAGTGGACGTGGTCGAGGAGCAGCACGTCCACCTCGGGCGGCTGCTCGGCGGTCAGTTCGGCCACGGTCCGCGGGGCGCCCGCCGGGACGCGGTCCTTCGCCGGGACGAAGTGCAGCCAGGGCGCGGTGGCCCGGGCGGCGCCGGCGGACCGGGCGGCGGCGTCCGGGGTGCCGTCGGCCAACGGCACCGGGACGAGCCGGGGGTCATGTGTGGCGAACCGTTCCGCCAGGCGGTGCGCGGCGGGGGTGGTGGTCGCGACGATCACCTCCACCGGGGCGGCCGGGCCGCTCACGAGGGCGTCGAGGCAGTCGTGGAGGTGTCCCTGCACGTTCGCGCCGTGGACCACCACGCTCAGCCGGGGCGGTTCGTCCGCCGCCCGCGCCGCGGGGTCGGGGGGCGCGGCCTTCCGCGCAGCGTCATCCGTGGCCACGGCGCCTCCTCAACGTTCGCACGTCCTGTCTCCCCTGCACTCGGGCTCCCTTCCGTACCGTTCGACTCCGTGGGCGGGTGCGCGGCGTCCCCTCACGGCCCCACCCGGTACAAGCGCTCGCCGCCCGGGCCCACCGCGACCTCCCGCAATCCGTCCGCCGGCCGTCGGGGCGCGTCCAGCACCCACCGCACCCGGTAGTCGGCCAGGATGCGCGCCCGCTCCCCGGGCCCGGTCCCCGGCGCGTAGTACCGCTCGACCGCGGCCCCGCGCCGCGCCGCGTCGGGCAGCAGCACGTCCGGGTAGCCGGGGGCCACGGTGTACGGCCCGTGTGCGGGGATCTGCCGGGCGGGGTGGGTGCGGGCCATCACCACGTCCCCGTACCGCACCCAGGGGGTGATCCACCGGTAGCCGTGCCACGGCTCGCGCGCCTTGGCGGCCACCGCGGCCGGCAACCGCTCGGGCGGCACCACGTACCCCAGCGTCCCGGACTGGGCCCACGCCCCGAAACCCAGCGCCCCCGCCAGCGCCACCGCGTACCCCGTGCGCCAGCTGCGCCGACCGGCCCCGAACGCCTCGACAGCCGCGGCGAGTTGCGCGGGGATCAGCACCGCGGGCAGGGCCCGGCCCCAGGCGTGGTGACCGCTCGCCCCGCCGAGGACGACGACCAGCAGCCCGAGGGCGAAGAAGAGGACGAGCGGATCGCGCCGGTCCCGCCCCCAGCGCGCGGCCAGGGCGAGCACGCCGAGCGCCGCCAGCCCGAACCGGGCGACCGGGTCCCCGTACAGCGACCGGTGGATCTCATCGAGCCCGGTGGTGCCGAGCAGGGTGAGGACGTCGTAGTAGGGCCACGCCACGACCAGTGCGGCGCCCAGGAGTCCCCCGCCGAGGAGCCGTGCCCACACCGCGCGGTCGGGCCGGGGCCGCGCGCCGAGCACCAGGGCCAGCGCCCCGAGCCCGGCCACCACCCCGGTGAACTGGTGCACCAGGACGATCGCCCCCACCAGCAGCCCCAGCCACAGGAACACCGGCCAGGACGCCCGCCCGGCGAGCGCCCGCCACAGCCACGCCCACAGGTGGAAGGCGAGGCCCAGGGCGAGGGTGCTCGGGTAGGAGACGGTCAGCGCCAGCGACCCCAGGCCGGTGAACCCGCTCCAGGCGAAGACGTCGGTGCCCCAGAGCAGCGTCAGACAGAGCAGCGCCACCGGCACGGCCGCGAGCCGGTCGGTGAGGACCCGGGCGAACCGCCACACCCCGCTGAGCAGCGTGCCGAGCCCCACGGCCGCCGCCACCCGCAGGGCCCCGAAGGTGGACGGTCCGCCGAGCTCGGCGGCCGTCGCGAGCAGTACGGTCCACGGCGAGTAGTACGGGCTCGGCGTGTCCTCGGCGACCAGCGGGTTTCCGGGGTGCAGCAGGTCGTGGCGGAGGCGTTCCAGGGTCGCCGCGTGCATCCCGAGGTCCCCGACCCACGGCAGCCGGGCGCTCACCAGGGCCAGCAGTACGACGAGCAGCGCGGCGGCGGACCAGGCGGCGCGCGGGGCGAGCGCGGCGGCGGCGCTGCGCGCGGGGGGCTCGGCTGCGGGGCCGCGCGCCCCGGGGTCGGACGGCACGGTGCGCGCCCGGGCCAGGGTCATCGTCCGCTGCGGGCCGCGCGCTCGTCCGCACGCTCGGCGGGGCGGCGGCTGCCGGGGAGGGTGTCGGGGGCGAAGGGCCGGGCGCGGTGCGGGACCCCTGCGGTGCGGGCGGGACCGTGCGCCTGGTGGGCCTGGTCGGGGCGGTCGTGCGGGAACACCCAGGTCCGGTAGACGAGGAAGCGGAACGCGGAGGCCAGCCCGATCGACAGGGCCTTGGCGGCGTTCGACGCGAGCGGCCCGGTCAGCTGGGCCCCGTGGTAGGCGGCCGAGAACAACAGGCTCTCCAGCAGCACGCCGAGTCCGCTGAACGCGAAGAAGAGGACCACCTGCCGTTGGGTGCGGGCCGCCCGGTCGCGGTAGGCGAAGAAGCGGAAGCCCAGGTAGTTGCTGGCCATCGCGGCGCAGCTGGCGAGCACCGTGGCGGTCATCGGGCCGGTGCCGTGCGCGTGCAGCAACAGGTTGAAGACGACGAAGTTGACGGCCACTCCGGACCCGCCGACGATCCCGAACTTCACGATCTCCAGGGCGAGTCGACCGAGCCGCCCCCGTTCGGGCGCGGAGCGGTCCGGCGAGTGCGGTGAGCGTGGCGGACGTTGCGCGCACTGCGGGCCCGGCGGGCTGTCGGAGACATGGACGGTCACGGAACGGCACCCCTCGGTCTGACAATCAGGTCCACCATAGACCCAATAGTCACAATTGCCCGTATTTGCGGACTTTCTGGTGCCGTGTGACGCTCCCTGCCGATCCCGACGGGACGGTCCCGTGCGGTGCGCGGGGGCACGCGAAAGGGGTGCCCCCGCATCTCGATCAGATGCGGGGGCACCCCTTCGGGAACCGCGAACCGGAGGGCCCGGAGCGGGCCCGGCCGGTCAGATGTGCGTGCGCAGCAACGTCCGCATGGTGCGCATCGCCACCGACAGGTTCGCCAGGTCGAAGTCCTCCGACCCCTGGATCTCCTCCAGCGTGGAGCGGGCCCGCCCGAGGATCGCCGTGTTCTTCTCCTCCCACGCCGTGAACCGCTGCTCCGGCGAGGAGGCCCCGTTGCCCACCGCGAGGACGTCCGCGGTGAGCGCCGCGTGCGCCGCGTACAGGTCCTCGCGGATGGAGGCCCGGGCCATCGACTGCCAGCGGTCCGCCCGCGGCAGGTCGATGATGCGGTCCATGAGCTGGGTGATCCGCAGCCGGTCCGCGAGGTCGTAGTACACCTCGGCGACCGCCATCGGGTCCTTGTCCGTGCGGTCCGCGACCGCGACGATGTCCAGCGTCGGGAACGCCGAGGAGAAGCCGGCGACCCGGGTCGCCAGCTCCTGGGGCACCCCGGCCCCGGTCAGCTCCTCGCGGATGCGCTCGTACCACTCCAGGTCGGCGCCGCGCAGCAGCGCGGGCAGCTCCGCCCACACCTGGGCGACCCCGTCGCGGAAGAACTCGATGGTCCCGGCCAGCTCCAACGGCTGGTGACGGTTGTTCAGCAGCCAGCGCGTGCCCCGCTCGACCAGCCGGCGCGAGTGCAGCCGGATGCGGGTGAGGACGTCCGCCGCGACCTGGTTGTCCAACGCCTCGACCGCGTCCCACACGGCGCTCAGCCCGAAGATCTCGCGCGCGGCGAGCTGCGCCCGCACGATCTCCTCCAGCGACGCCCCGGTCTCCTCGCGCAGCCGGTGCAGGAACGTCGAACCGCCCGAGTTCACCGTGTCGTTGACCAGGAGCGTGGTGATGATCTCCCGGCGCAGCGCGTGCGCCCCGATCTGCTCCGGGAACCGCTCGCGCAGCGCCGCCGGGAAGTAGGCGTGCAGCAGCCGCTGGAGGTACGGGTCGTCGGGCAGCCCGGTGCGGATCAGCTCGTCCGCGGCCGTGATCTTGGTGTAGGCGAGGAGCACCGCCAGCTCCGGCTGGGTCAGACCGCGGCCCTGGTTCAGCCGCTCGCGGATCTGCCGGTCACTGGGCAGGAACTCCAGGCCCCGGTCCAGTTCGCCGTCCTTGGTGAGGCGGCGCATGAACCGCTGGTGCGCGTGGAGCAGCGAAGCGGACTGGGCTTCGGCGTTGGCGAGCGCGACGTTCTGCGCGTAGTTGTTGCGCAGCACCAGGCCGCCGACCTCGTCGGTCATCTCCGCGAGCAGCTTGTTGCGCTGCTTGACGGTGAGGTCACCGTTCGTGACCACCGCATTGAGCAGGATCTTGATGTTCACCTCGTGGTCGGAGGTGTCGACGCCCGCGCTGTTGTCGATGGCGTCGGTGTTGATCCGGCCGCCGCTCTCCGCGAACTCGATCCGGCCCAGCTGGGTGAACCCGAGGTTGCCGCCCTCGCCGACCACCTTGGCCCGCAGGTCGGCGCCGTTGACGCGGATCGCGTCGTTCGCCTTGTCCCCGACCTCGGCGTGGGTCTCGGCGGAGGACTTCACGTACGTCCCGATGCCGCCGTTCCACAGCAGGTCCACGGGGGCGTGCAGGACGGCCCGCATCAGGTCGGCGGGCGTCATCTTCGCGACGCCCGGGTCGATGCCGAGGGCCTCGCGGATGTGGCTGTTGAGCTGGATGGCCTTGGCGCTGCGCGGGAAGACCCCGCCGCCGGCGGAGAGCAGGGCCTTGTCGTAGTCGGCCCACGAGGAACGCGGCAGTTCGAACAGGCGGCGGCGCTCCGCGTAGGAGACGGCCGCGTCGGGGTTCGGGTCGATGAAGATGTGCCGGTGGTCGAAGGCCGCGACCAGTCGGATGTGCTCCGACAGCAGCATGCCGTTGCCGAACACGTCACCCGACATGTCACCGACGCCGACGGCCGTGAAGTCCTGGGTCTGGGTGTCGTGGCCCAGCTCCCGGAAGTGCCGCTTGACGGACTCCCAGGCGCCGCGCGCGGTGATGCCCATGCCCTTGTGGTCGTAGCCCGCGCTGCCGCCCGAGGCGAAGGCGTCCCCGAGCCAGAACCGGTACTCCTCGGCGACGCCGTTCGCGATGTCGGAGAAGGTCGCCGTGCCCTTGTCGGCGGCGACCACGAGGTACGTGTCGTCCTCGTCGTGCCGGACGACGCCCGACGGCGGCACGACCTCGCCGGAGACCATGTTGTCGGTGATGTCGAGCAGCGCCGAGATGAACGTCTTGTACGAGGCGACGCCCTCCGCGAGCCAGGCGTCGCGGTCCACGGCCGGGTCGGGCAGCTGCTTGGCGACGAACCCGCCCTTCGCACCGACCGGCACGATCACCGTGTTCTTCACCATCTGCGCCTTGACCAGGCCGAGGATCTCGGTACGGAAGTCCTCGCGCCGGTCGGACCAGCGCAGTCCGCCGCGCGCGACCTTGCCGAACCGCAGGTGCACGCCCTCCACCCGCGGCGAGTACACCCAGATCTCGTACGCCGGTCGCGGCGCGGGGAGGTCCGGGATGGCCTGCGGGTCGAACTTCATCGACACGTAGGCGTGGTGCCCGCCGCCGGGGACGTGCTGGAAGAAGTTGGTGCGCAGGGTCGCCTTGATGACGGTGAGGAAGGAGCGCAGGATGCGGTCCTCGTCCAGCGAGGCGACCTGGTCGAGGGCGCCGTCCAGCTCCTCCAGCAGGCCGTCCGTCAGCTCGGTGCCGGCGCGCTGGCGCTCGGGCGACATCCGCGCCTCGAACAGCGACACCAGCAGCCGGGTGGTGTGGACGTTGTTGCGGAGGGTGTCCTCCATGTAGTCCTGGCTGAACGTGGAGCCCGCCTGCCGCAGGTACTTCGCGTACGCGCGCAGCACCGTCGCCTCGCGCCAGGTCAGTCCGGCGCCCAGGACCAGCGCGTTGAAGCCGTCGTTCTCGGCGGCGCCCGTCCAGGTCGCGGCGAACGCCTCCTGGAACCGTTCGCGGCCGTCCTCGCCGAGGTAGTCGCCGTTGCCGCCGCTGACGGCCTTCGGCAGTCGGAGCCCGAAGTCGTAGATCCAGGCGGTGGTGCGGTCGGCGCAGCGCAGCTCGTAGGGGCGCTCGTCGATGACCTCCACGCCGAGCCGGTTGAGCACCGGCAGCACCGCCGACAGCGAGACCGGCTCGCCCGTGCGGTAGATCTTGAAGCGGCGCTCCTCGGGGGCGCTGCCCACCGGCTCGTACAGGCTGAGCGAGAAGTCGTCCGCGGAGCGCTTGAGGACGTCCACGTGCGCCAGGTCCGCGACGGCGGCCCGCGGCGAGTGGTCGGCCTTGTACCCCTCGGGGAACGCATTGCCGTAGGTGCGCAGCAGCTCGGCGGCCCGCTCCTCGCCGCACTCGGCGTTCAGCGCCTCGGCGAAGCCGTCCGCCCAGGACCGGGCGGCGTCCACGAGCCGCGCCTCGATGCGGTCCTTGTCGGCGTCGCTGAGCCGCGGCAGCTCCGTGCCGGGCGCGACCCGGACCACGAAGTGCAGCCGGGACAGGATCGACTCGGTGTTCCAGGCCGTGAAGTCGACGCTGGCCCCCGAAAGCTCCTCCTTGAGGATGTCGATGATCCGCAGCCGCACCCCGGTGGTGTACCGGTCGCGCGGCAGGTAGACCAGGGCGGAGTAGTAGCGCCCGTACTCGTCCTTGCGCAGGTAGAGCCGGAGGCGGCGGCGCTCCTGGAGGTAGAGGACGCTGGTCGCGATCGCCCGCAGTTCGTCGGCCGGGGTCTGGAACAGCTCGTCGCGCGGGTAGGTCTCCAGGATCTGGAGCAGGTCGCGGCCGTCGTGGCTGTTGGGCGAGAAGCCCGCGCCCTGGAGGACCTCCTCGACCTTGCGCCGCACCACGGGCACCCGCCGCACCGACTCGGTGTACGCGGCGGACGAGAACAGTCCGAGGAACCGGCGCTCCCCGATGACGTTGCCGTCGGCGTCGAACTTCTTGACGCCCACGTAGTCGAGGTACGAGGGCCGGTGCACCGTGGAGCGGCTGTTGGCCTTGGTCAGCACCAGCAGCTTGTGCTCGCGGGCCTTGGCGCGGGCGTCGGCGGGCAGCCGGTTGAACGAGGGGCTGACCGGGTGGTGGTCCTCGCCGTCGTGCTGCGGGTCGGAGCGCAGGATGCCGAGCCCGGTGCCGGGGACGGGGGCCAGCGAGTCGTCATCCCGGAGGTCGTACTCGCGGTACCCGAGGAAGGTGAAGTGGTCGGCGGCCAGCCAGCGCAGCAGCTCGCGGGCCTCGTCGACCTCCTGGTCGCGCAGGTCGTCGGCGGTCGGCTCGGACGGCAGCTCGTCCGCGATGCGCAGCGCCGCGTCACGCATCTTCTCCCAGTCCTCGACGGCCTCGCGGGCGTCGGACAGGACCCGGAGCAGGTCGGTGGTGATCTGCTTGAGGTCGGCGCGGTCGGTCTCGCGGTCGATCTCCACATGGATCCACGACTCGATCAGCGCGTCGTGCGGCAGGCCCTTGCGACTGCCGTTGGTCCGCCGGCCGGGCAGGATCTCCAGCAGCTTGCCGGTGACGTCGCGGCGCACCACGACCTGCGGGTGGATCACCACATGGATGCCGCGGCCCTGCCGGGACAGCTCGTTGGTGACGGAGTCCACCAGGAACGGCATGTCGTCGGTGACGACCTCCACCACGGAGTGGCTGCTCGTCCAGCCGTTCTCCTCGACGGTGGGGGTGTGCACCCGGACGCTCGCCGTGCCCTGCGGACGGCTCTCGGCGAGCCGGTAGTGCGAGTAGGCGGCTCCGAAGACGTCGACCGGGTCGCGGTCCGCCAGGTCCTCGGGGGCGGTGTGCAGGTAGTAGCGCTGGAGGAACGCGAGCAGGGTCTCCCGGTCCGGGGCTCCCTCCCCCGCGGTCCCGGTCGGCAGCGTGCTCCCGACCGGACTGTTCTCAGCTACCCGGGCCGCCCGTGCGAGCAACTCGGCCTTGGCTTCGTCCAGCTTGGTCTGCATGGTCCTCTGGCTCCTGTCGCGCGCCGTTGCGTGACGTAGAAAAGGGTGAAGCGACGGAACGCCACGACACGGGGTGTCCGGTCAAGGGTGACGTTATGCCGCGCCGCGCGATCCTCGGGGTGGATTCAGCCAGATCAGCCGGGTCGGCCGTGACCGGGCCACCACCCCGCGCGCGAGGACCAGCGACGGCCCGGGCACGGAAGTCGTCCGCGTGCACCGGGCGAAGGGCAGGGGCTTCGGCGCCCCCGCGGGATATCGCGCTGATCACGGGTCCCAGGCTATCCCGCCGCACCGGGGAGCCGTCATGAGCCGTATGTGTACAAAACCAGCAGGCAAACTTTGACACTCCGCACACCTCCATCCGCAACGGACGTGGTGCATGGCACGGACGTGACGGGAGGGAACGAAGGAGGTACGCAAGCGTGTCCCCGTGCGCGTCCCGGCGTTTCCCCTGGTGTCCTCCCGGCAAGGGTTCCTCGCGGCGAACGCCGCGCACGGGAGCGGGAACCGGCCGGGACGGCCCGATCGTGCTGTGACCACAGGATGGAGTGAGGACCGCGATGGCAGCGAAGATCCTGATCGTGACCGGTGACGCGGCGGAGTCGCTGGAGGTGCTGTACCCGTACCAGCGACTGCGCGAGGAGGGGTACGAGGTCCACATCGCCGCCCCGACCCGCAAGAAGCTCCAGTTCGTGGTGCACGACTTCGAGCCCGGCTTCGACACGTACACGGAGAAGCCCGGCTACACCTGGCCCGCGGACCTCGCGTTCGCCGAGGTGGACCCGGGCGAGTACCTGGCGCTGGTGATCCCCGGCGGCCGGGCGCCCGAGTACCTGCGCGGCGACGGCGAGCTGCGCAAGATCCTCAAGGCGTTCTTCGACGCGGACAAGCCGGTCGCCCAGATCTGCCACGGTCCGCTGCTCACCGCGGCGATCGGCTCGCTGCGGGGGCGCCGGGTCACGGCGTATCCGGCGTTGGAGCCGGACATGGCGGTCAACGGGGCGGAGTTCCAGGATGCGGAGGCCGTGGTGGACGGGGTCCTCGTGTCCTCCCGGGCGTGGCCGGACCACCCGGCGTGGATGCGAGAGTTCCTGAGGGTCCTCAGGAACGTCCAGTAGCCCTTACCCCTGCGGGTGCGATGCTCCGTGCGGGTGCGTCGTGGTTGCCCGCGCAGTTCCCCGCGCCCCCAAGGGGCGCTCCGCTGCGGGGTTCGCTGTCCCGTGCGGGTGCGCTGTGGTTACTCGCGCAGTTCCCCGCGCCCCTGAAGGGCGCTTCCCTGCAGGGGCTCGCTGTCCCGTGCGGGTGCGTCGTGGTTGCTCGCGCAGTTCCCCGCGCCCCTGAAGGGCGCCCCGCTGCGGGGGCGCTGGCGCCTGCGGGGGCGATGCTTCGTGTGGGTGTTGCCGCAGGTGCACGCCGGCCTGGAGTGCCCCGATCAGGGGCGCGGGGAACTGCGCAACAGCGGGACGCACCCCGCAGGACAGCGAACCCGCACGGAAGCGCACCAACAGGGGCGCGGGGAACTGCGCGAGCAGCCACCACGCACCCGCAGGGAAGCGCACCGAAGGGGCGCGGGGAACTGCGCGGGCAACCACAGCGCACCCCCGCAGGACAGCGCACCCCTCAAACGCGCTACAGCATGCGCTCAGCCACCGCCACCGCCTCGGCGAGCGAATCCACCACCGGCACCCCCATCGCCTCCAAACTCCCCCGACTATGCGCACCGCCGGTGTAAAGCACCGCCTCCGCCCCCGCCGCCCGCGCAGCCACCGCATCGTCCGCCGCGTCCCCGATCACGACCACCCGGGACGCCGGCACCTCCCCGAGCGCGGCCAGGTGCCGCGCCATCGCCTCGGACTTGGACACGCCGGACGGCCCCACCCTGCCGTCGACCCGGGTGAACCAGGCGTCGATCCCGAAGCCCCGTACCAGCGGCACCAGCTCCGCGTGCCCGTACATGCTGAGCAGCGACTGGCTGCGCCCGGCGGCCCCCCACCCGGCGAGCAACTCCTCGGCCCCCTCGGTCAGCGCACAGCCCGCCAGCTGACCGGCGTAGTGGCGCTGGAACGCCCCGTCCATGGCGAGCCACTCGCTCTGCGTGGGCACGCGTCCCATCAGGCGCTCGTAGAAACGGGGGATCGGCACGCAGTACAGCTCCCGGTACTGCTGCACGGTGATCGGGCCAAGACCGAACTGTGCGAACGCGGCGTTGCTGGCCGCCACCACGGCCTCGATGTCGTGGAACAGCGTGCCGTTCCAGTCCCAGACGATGTGCGCTGACTGCTTCCCCATGCCGGCCAACGTACCCGTCGCCACTGACACGGGCGGTCGGGGTGGGCGGTCAGTCCGCGACCAGGCCGGGGATCTCCTGCGTCGCGTACCAGAGCAGCTCGTGGTCCTCGGCCCCGTCGACCACGAACCGCGCGTCGTCGTCGCCCAGGTCCGCCGCGCCGAGGGCGGACGCCGCCGCGGTCACGTCCGCACGGGCCTCGTCGGAGTCGACGTGCACGGCGGCGGCCTTCGCCAGCGCGACGGGCCGCGCGATCCGCACCTCGCCCAGCGCCCCCGGGTCGAGCCCGCGGTCCGGGTCGGCCACGGCGGTCTGGTCGGGCACGTCCACCGCGACGACGACCCGGCGCCGCGGGCACCCCGGGTCGACGGCGAGCAGCCGCAGGGAGGCCGCGGCGGCCCGGTTCAGCGCCGCGTACTCCAGTTCCTCGATGTCGTCGGAGACGTACCACTCGCGCAGCGCGGGGGTGACGGCGTACGCGGTGAGCGGTCCGGGTCCCAGTTCCCCCGCGGCGTGCGCCTCGGCGAGTCCGGGGAGGGTCAGGGGGACGTACACGCGCATGACGGGCCGCTTTCTGGGGCGGGGCTCCCTCGGAGGGCTCCCGGAAGGCTGATCCACGGGGGACCGGTTGACCCAGGATACGTGCGGACGTCCCCGATCGGACCGGCCGCCGCCCCACCCCGTCGACGTCGCGCCGTCGGCCCGGACGCCGACCCCCCGCCCCCGCCAGGGCAGCGGCACCCCCCGTCACCCTGATAGGTGAATTCCGTCGCCCCGGGGCCCGCGTCCCGCGCTCGTTGCGCTCCCGACCCGGCCGCGGACAAGATCCACGGCCACGAGCTACTGCCGAGTAGCCCCCGTGGGGGCCGACGATCGGGGGTTCCCCCATGCACAAGGTCATGACCCGGGCGGCGCACCCCCCACCGACGGCACCACCCGCCACCGACCCGGTCCGGACCGGCCCCCGCAGCACGCCCCGCAACCGCTCCCGGCCACCGGGCCGCCGGGACGCCCGCCGCCCGACGACCGACCGGCCCCCCGGCGCGGACGCCGCGCAGCCCCGCCCCACCGACCTCTTCGCCGACCGGCTCCTGGCCGTCCTCACCGGCCGCCGCCCGATCCACTCGATGCTCCGGCACACCGCCGGCCCCGCCTACGACGAACTCGCCCGGCTCGCCGAACACGGCGCCCTGCGCGAGACCGGCGCCGCCCCGGTGATCCGCGACGTCGGCTACTGCGTGCCCCGCCCCGGCGCCGTCGAGGCGTTCGCCCGGATCGCCACCGGAGAACGGCTCAGCGCCATGGCGTTCCGGCT
Organism: Streptomyces sp. NPDC127068; assembly: GCF_042724695.1. Taxonomy (NCBI): domain Bacteria; kingdom Bacillati; phylum Actinomycetota; class Actinomycetes; order Kitasatosporales; family Streptomycetaceae; genus Streptomyces; species Streptomyces sp. NPDC127068. Next base: position 79,174 of record NZ_JBHXEN010000035.1, read on the forward strand.
GGAACGCTCACCCGACCGGCGCTGGCGCTGCACCGCCGTCGACCTCGGACCCCGATGACCCCGCACGCACCGGACGGATTCAGAACGCACGACGGGCCGGCCCCCACCGGGGACCGGCCCGTCACCGCGCCCCCGCCGCAGCGGAAGCGCTCCACACGCCTACTTCTTGCGGCGTCGCCCACCGCGCTGCTGCTTGCGGCGCTCCGCCCGCGTCAGGCCGTCGGACTCCGAACGGACCTGCTCCTCGTCACCCGTCTGGAAGTCACCCTCCACGACACCGCCCTCACCGTCGACGGTCGGCGCCGAGAAGTGCAGCCGGTCCGGCCGCTGCGGAGCGTCCAGCCCCTTGGCGCGGATCTCCGGGCGCGCCCCGGTCGGCACCGCGTCCCGCTTCTCCAACGAGGGCCCCGCGTCCTGCACCGGAACCTCCTCGACCTGCTGCTCCACCTGGACCTCCAGGTTGAACAGGTAGCCGACGGACTCCTCCTTGATGCCGTCCATCATGGCCGTGAACATGTCGAAGCCCTCGCGCTGGTACTCGACCAGGGGGTCCTTCTGCGCCATCGCGCGCAGACCGATGCCCTCCTGGAGGTAGTCCATCTCGTAGAGGTGCTCACGCCACTTGCGGTCGAGGACCGACAGCACGACCCGTCGCTCCAGCTCCCGCATGATCTCCGAACCGAGCTGCTCCTCGCGCGCCCGGTACTGGGCGAGGACGTCGTCCTTGATGGACTCGGAGATGAACTCGGCGGTCAGCCCGGCCCGGTCGCCCGCCGTGTCCTCCAGCTCCTCCACGGTGACCTTCACCGGGTACAGCTGCTTGAAGGCGCCCCACAGCCGGTCGAGGTCCCAGTCCTCGGCGAAGCCCTCGGCGGTCTCCGCCGCGATGTACGCGTCAATCGTGTCGTCCATGAAGTGCTGGATCTGCTCCTGCAGGTCCTCGCCCTCCAGGACGCGGCGGCGCTCGCCGTAGATGACCTCGCGCTGCCGGTTGAGGACCTCGTCGTACTTGAGGACGTTCTTGCGCGTCTCGAAGTTCTGCGTCTCGACCTGCGACTGGGCGGACGCGATCGCCCGCGTGACCATCTTGTTCTCGATGGGCACGTCGTCCGGGACGTTCGCCATCGCCATCACGCGCTCGACCATCTGCGCCTTGAACAGCCGCATCAGATCGTCGCCGAGGGAGAGGTAGAAACGCGACTCGCCCGGGTCGCCCTGACGGCCGCTACGACCGCGCAGCTGGTTGTCGATACGGCGCGACTCATGGCGCTCGGTGCCCAGCACGTAGAGCCCGCCGAGGTCCTTGACCTCCTCGAACTCCTCCTTCACCGCCTGCTCCGCACGCTTCAGGGCGGCCGGCAGCGCAGCCGCCCACTCCTCCACGTGCTCCACCGGGTCCAGACCGTGCTGACGCAGCTCCGCCTCGGCGAGGTCGTCCGGGTTGCCGCCGAGCTTGATGTCCGTACCGCGGCCGGCCATGTTCGTGGCGACCGTGACGGCGCCCCTGCGGCCCGCCTGGGCGACGATCGTCGCCTCCCGGTCGTGCTGCTTGGCGTTCAGCACCTCGTGCTGCACGCCCCGCTTGGAGAGCTGCTGCGACAGGTACTCGGACTTCTCCACGGAGGTCGTGCCGACGAGGATCGGCTGACCCTTCTCGTGCTTCTCCGCGATGTCGTCCACCACGGCCGCGAACTTCGCGACCTCCGTGCGGTAGATCAGGTCCGACTGGTCCATGCGGACCATCGGCTTGTTCGTGGGGATCGGAACGACACCCAGCTTGTAGATCTGGTGGAACTCGGCGGCCTCGGTCATCGCCGTACCGGTCATGCCGGACAACTTGCCGTAGAGGCGGAAGAAGTTCTGGAGGGTGATCGTGGCGAGGGTCTGGTTCTCGTCCTTGATGTCCACCCCCTCCTTCGCCTCGATCGCCTGGTGCATGCCCTCGTTGTAACGGCGGCCCGCGAGGATACGACCCGTGTGCTCGTCGACGATCATGACCTCGCCGTCGATGACGACGTAGTCCTTGTCCTTCTTGAACAGTTCCTTCGCCTTGATGGCGTTGTTCAGGTAACCGACGAGCGGGGTGTTCACCGACTCGTAGAGGTTGTCGATGCCGAGCCAGTCCTCGACCTTCGCCACACCGGGCTCGTGGATCGCGACCGTGCGCTTCTTCTCGTCGACCTCGTAGTCGCCGGTCTCCTCGATGCCCTTCAGCGTGTTGCCCGGCTCACCGCGCTTGAGGCGCTTCACCAGCTTCGCGAAGTCGCTGTACCACTTGGTCGCCTGGTCGGCGGGGCCCGAAATGATCAGCGGGGTGCGCGCCTCGTCGACGAGGATCGAGTCGACCTCGTCGACCACGGCGAAGTTGTGGCCGCGCTGCACCAGCTCGTCCTGCGACCACGCCATGTTGTCGCGCAGGTAGTCGAAGCCGAACTCGTTGTTCGTGCCGTAGGTGATGTCGCACTGGTACTGCTCGCGGCGCTGCGACGGCGTCATGTTCGCCAGGATGCAGCCCACGGACAGCCCGAGGAACTTGTGGACGCGGCCCATCATCTCCGAGTCGCGCTCGGCCAGGTAGTCGTTCACCGTGATCAGGTGCACGCCCTTGCCGGACAGCGCGTTCAGGTACGTGGGCAGGGTGCCCACCAGGGTCTTGCCCTCACCCGTCTTCATCTCGGCGACGTAACCGAGGTGCAACGCGGCACCGCCCATGAGCTGGACGTCGTAGTGCCGCTGACCCAGGACGCGCTTGGCGGCCTCACGCACCGTGGCGAACGCCTCGGGAAGCAGGTCGTCCAGCGACTCGCCTTCCTGGTACCGCTCCTTGTACTCGTCGGTGAGGGCCCGCAGCTCGGCGTCGGAGAGGGCGACGAAGTCCTCTTCGATGGAGTTGACCTGGTCCGCGATGCGGTGCAGCTTGCGCAGGATCTTGCCTTCGCCTGCACGCATGATCTTCTGGAGGACGGACACGGGGGTAGATCTCCTTGCCGGTCGGGCCTGGCACGGTCGGATTCCGTTGAGCAACGGCCATCGTATGCGAGGACCGCACCGCACCGGGAGGTCCGTCTCCACGACAGCCACCAGGACAACGGAGCAGCGGCGCGGAAGGTGCCGCGACCCGGCACGAATTGTGATCGGATGCTCACATCCGCCCCGACAAATCACCTGGCACCCGCCACCCCCGCCTGGGCATCATCAGGTGATGGAACCCGTCACCCTGACCACCGAACGCCTCCTGCTGCGCCCGTTCGCCCCCGCCGACACGGACGAGACCTTCGCCGCCTGCCAGGACCCCGACATCCAGCGGTGGACCACCGTCCCCTCGCCCTACGCCCCCGAGGACGCCGCCGTCTTCGTCCAGCGCATCGCGCCGGGCGCCTGGCAGGACGGCACGGAGTACGCCTTCGCCGTCCGGCTGCGCACCGAGGACGGCGAAGGCCCGCTGGTCGGCGCCGCCAGCCTGCACCATCCGCAGGACGACCACTGGGAGATCGGCTACTGGACCGCCGCCGAACACCGCGGCCGGGGCTACACCGCGGAATCCGTGCTCGCCCTCGCCCGCTGGAGCTTCCGGGAACTCGGGTGCACCCGCCTGGAATGGCGCGCCGAGGTCGGCAACACGGGGTCACGGGCCGTCGCGGAACGCGTCGGGTTCACCGTGGAGGGCACCCTGCGGGCGGCCCTGGTGAACAAGGGCGTCGCGCGGGACTGCTGGGTGGGCTCGCTGCTCCCCCACGACCTGGGGCTGCCGAGCCGCCACGTCTACCTCCCGGCGCGGTCGGCCTCGGACGTGACTCCTGCGGCGTGACGTGCCCTGCGGCGCGACGTGCCCTGCGGCGCGACGTGCCCTGCGGCGGGCACGGGGGCGGGCCGACCGATCCGGGTGTGCTGTGCCGAGGTGGTCGGCCGGGACGGGGCCGGCCGGGGTGCGCAACTGCCGTGCGGTCGGGGCCGATGCCCGCACCGGGCCGCCCCCGCTGTCAGCGGCGCCGTCTATCGTTCGACGTATGACCGCCCTGCCGCGTCCCGCCGCCGAACTCTCCGCTGACGAGGCCCGCCGCATCGCCCTGCGCGCCCAGGGGTTCCTCGGCGCCCCCGACCGACGGGCGGGCGTTCGCGGCGTGCTGCGCCACCTCGGCGCCGTCCAGCTCGACACCATCTCGGTCCTGGCCCGCTCCCACGAACTCGTGCCGTACGCGCGCCTGGGCGCCGTGGGCCGCCCGGTGGTCGACCGCGCGTACTGGACGCCCGGGGCCGACGGCGCGCCCCACGCGTTCGAGTACTGGTCGCACGCCGCGTGCATCCTCCCCATCGAGGAGTGGCCGCACTTCGCGTTCCGCCGCCGCGCCTACCGCGACCGCCCGCAGTGGTCCCACGACCTCCCGGACGGCGCCTACGAGCAGGTCGTCAAACAGCTCCGCACCGAGGGCCCCCTCACGGCGACGGAGCTGGGCGGCGCGAAGAACGGCGGGGAGTGGTGGGACTGGTCGGCCTCCAAGGTCGCCGTGGAACGGGCCCTGATGAACGGCGAGGTGGTGTGCACCGAACGGCGCGGCTGGAAGCGCGTCTACGACCTCGCCGAACGCGCCGTCCCGAGCAGCCTGCTGCACGACGGGCTGGACGACCGCGAGTGCCTGCGCCGGCTGGTCCGGCTCGCCGGGCAGTCCCTGGGCGTCGGCACCCGCGCCGACCTCGCCGACTACCACCGGCTCAAGGGCGAGCAGGTCGACTCGGTGCTCGCCGACTCCGGACTCGTCCCGGTGACGGTCGCCGGCTGGGACCGCCCCGCCTGGGCCGACCCGGCCGCACTGGAGACCACCCCCCGCGGACGCCACCGCACGACGCTGCTGTCCCCGTTCGACTCGCTGATCTGGGAACGCGCCCGGACGGAACGGATCTTCGGCTTCACCCACCGCCTTGAGGCGTACGTACCGAAGCCCAAGCGGGTCCACGGTTACTTCGCGATGCCGTTGCTCTCCGGCGGACGGCTCCTCGGCCGGGTCGACCCGGCTCGTGACGGGCGCACCCTCGTCGCCAAGCAGGTGTCCCTGGACACCCCCAAGGCCGTCGCGCCCATGGCGCAGGCCCTGCGGGAGGCCGCGGAGTGGGTCGGTTGCGAGGACGTGCGCGTGGAGCGCGTCAACCGACCGGAGTTGGCCGTCGCCCTGACGGCCGCGCTGCGCTGACCCGTCGCCGGTAGGGCGACGGGAACGCGGGCCGGAGCCAGAGCCGGGGCTTCGGCGGGCCGCTCGGCGGGGCTAGCGGATCTCCAGGATCTTCTCGCGCATCGCGTAGACCACGGCTTCCATCCGGGAGTGGAGCTGGAGCTTCTCCAGGATGTTGCGCACATGGTTCTTCACGGTGTTCTCGCTGATGAAGAGCTCCTTGGCGATGTCCCGGTTGTTCATGCCGGTGGCCACCAGCTTCAGGACCTCCAACTCGCGGTCGGTGAGTCGGGGCGCGGGCACCAACCTGCGCTCGTCCGTGCGCTGGATCATCGACTTGAACTCGGTGAGCAGCTTCGAGGCCATGGAGGGACTGATCTGCGACTGGCCGTCGGCCACCGCGCGGATCGCCGTCGCCACCTCGTCCGTGGAGATCTCCTTGAGCAGGTAGCCCGTCGCCCCGGCCTTGATCGCGTCGTAGAGGTCGGCCTCCTCATCGCTGATCGTCAACATGATGATCTTCGCGCTGGGGGCCACCTCCTTGATGGAGGTGCACGCCTCGATGCCGCCCCGCTTGGGCATCCGCACGTCCATCAGCACGATGTCCGGCAGCAGGTCAGCAGCCTTGTCCACCGCCTCGGCCCCGTCGCCCGCCTCGCCGACGACCTGGATGTCCTCCTCGGCGTGCAGCACGATCTCCAGCCCTCTGCGGAACAGCGCGTGGTCGTCGACCACCAACACCCGGATGGGCTCCTTGCGGGTGCCGTCGGCCGGGCCCATGCCGACGACGCCGTGGGCGTCCTCGTCGCGCATCGGTCCGAAGCTGTCCGCCATCGTTCCTCCCCCTGAAGGCCATCGGCCCCGCTGGGCGCCGCCCGACTTGTGCGACGCCAACCCGGGGCGGCAGCAACCCGGTTGACGTATCGGACATGATTTCATGCCCGGACGGCCTTGCGGCGACAGTGACGTCCGACGACCCGTAGCACGGGGGTGCCCCCGGGGGCGCCCCGGCGCCCCCGGGGGCCCCCCGTGATTAGGGGGGGGGCGGGGTGCGGCGCCGCGCGCGCCCCCCCCCCCCCCCCCATAGATGTGGGTGTC